>DATHCO010000291.1:0-12935 GCA_035319505.1 Steroidobacteraceae bacterium
CATTGACCGATAGCTACGGCAACACGTACACGGTGAATACCAGCGCGACGATCGATCAATCGGCGTGGTACGAATACGCGAGCGTGTGGTCGGCGCAAGTCGTCAAGACCGGCGGGAACTTCACCGTGACCGTCACGCTCACGGGCAACGACGGCTCATCGCAGGAGCGCCTGGTCGCGCTCGAGTACTCCGGCGTCGGGACCGTCGATCAAGTGAACGCGGTCACCGGCACCGCGGCCGTGGCCTCGGTCTCCACGACCGCCGCGACCAAGGCTGCGAACGAGCTGGTCGTCTCCTCGTTCGGGGTCGACAATCCCGCGGATGATTTCACCTCCATCGCCGCATCGGCTGGATTCACCATCCGCGCCGAGGAGCTCGAGAACGCGGGCGATACGGCCGGCGCGGGCGCGGACAAGATCGCTGCCTCCGCGGGGGTGCAGAGCAATACCTGGACGGTCGCGCCGAGCTTGACGGGCTGGGCGGCGGCCATCGCGACGTTTGCGCCCGCGAGCCCGACCCCCGATCACTACGCCATCAGCGATGCAGGCACCGCAGTGAACTGCCAGGCCTCCCCGGTAACGATCACGGCGATGAGCTCGACGCAGACGCCCGTGGCGACCACCGATACGATCACCGTGAGCACGAGCACGGGGCACGGCGACTGGACGCTCACGACCGGTAGCGGCAGCTTCACGGCGGGAGCCTCCAACAGCGGCACGGCAACCTACACCTACTCGGCGGCCGACGACGGCGCAGTCACGCTCTCGCTGAAGGATACCTACGCCGAGACGGTGACGATCAACGTCACCGACGGCACGATCACCCAGAAATCCGGCAATGCGCTCGCCTCCCAGCAGCCGCCGCTCACTTTCGTGGCCTCGGGCTTTCGGATCACGAACGGCGCCAACACCGGCACCACGATCGGCACTCAGGTCGCCGGCGAGACCTCGACCCAGAGCCTCGCGTGGCAGGCCGTGCGCACCGACACCAACACGGGCGCATGCACGTCGGTGTTCGCGAGCGGCACGACGGTGAACGTCAGCCTTGCCTATCAATGCAACAACCCGACGAGCTGCGTCGCGGGGCAAACCCTCGCCATCACCAATAATTCGATCACCACCGCGATCGCCTCGAACCCCGCCACCGGCGTCGCGAATTACACCACCGTGCCCTTGAAGTTCTCGACCGCGAACGCCGAGGCGCCGTTCAGCTTGAATTACTCCGACGTCGGTCAGATCACCCTGTACGCCCGCTACAACATTCCGCTCGGGAGCGGGGCGGGCTCGGGCAACTTCATGAACGGCAGCAGCCAGTTCGTCGTGCAGCCTTACACCTTCACCCTCTCGAACATCAAGTGCACGAGCTACGGCGCGGGCAGCTGCTCCACCGCGCTCCCCTCGCCAGGCAACAATCCGGGAGCGACCTCGGCGAGCGGTGCCGCGTTCCTCCCCGCCGGCCAGCCGTTTTCCGCCACGGTCACGGCCAAGAACTTCCTGGGGGCCACCACGCCCAACTATGGTCAGGAGGTGTCGCCGCCGGGCGTGACGCTCACCGCAAACCTGGCGGCGCCCTCGGGTGGAGATGCGCCTCTCCTCAACAACGCCTCCGCGTTCGGCAGCTTCTCGGCCGGCGTCGCCACCGGCACGACCTTCAACTGGCCCGAGGTCGGCATCATCACCTTGACGCCCGGTGTATCGAACTACCTCGGTTCGGGCCCGGTGACCGGCACCCCGTCGGGCGATGTCGGGCGTTTCTATCCGAACAGCTTCGGCGTGGCGCTCAACACGCCGGTCTTCGGCACGACCTGCAGCGCGGGCAGCTTCAGCTACCTCGGGCAGCCCTTGACCTATACGGTCGCGCCGGTCGCGACGGTCACCGCGCTCGCCTTGGGAGGAGCGACCACGCGCAACTACACCGGCGCCTTCATGAAGATGACGAACAGCTCGCTCACCGGGCGCACCTACACGCCCACCCCCGCAAGCCCCTCGCTCAACCTGTCGGGTCTGCCTGCGACCACCGTCGACCCCGTGATCGCGGACTTAGGCACCGGGCAAGTGAGGCTCACGTTCAGCGCGGGCAACGGCCTTCAGTTCAATCGCAGCACCGCCATCGCCCCCTTCAACGCCAACATCGCCCTGAGCATCAATGTCATCGATACCGATGGCGTCGCCGCGACCAACCCCGTCACCTTCGGCAGCGGCACGGGCATCGCCTTCAGCACGGGCGCCGCGCAATACTACGGGCGGCTCGCGCTCAGAGACGCCGTCGGATCGGAGCTCCTCAACCTGCCGATGAGTCTGACGGCTCAGTACTATCTCAACACCACGGTCGGATTCACGACCAATACCGCGGACAGTTGTAGCGTCGCGCCCAAGCTCTCGTTCAGCAACTACCAGCCCAATCTCACGGCGGGCGAGACCTGTGTCCTCGACACCGGCAGCCCCGGCGTTTCCGGGGTCGGCTGCGCCGCGCCGGCGCCGGCCGGCTCGCGGTACGAGGCAACCGCCTCGGCGGGCAACTTCAACCTGATTCTCGCGGCCCCGGGCGCGGGCGATAACGGCGCGCTGAACGTCACCGCCACCGCGCCGAGCTGGCTCCAGTACAACTGGGGCAGCAGCGTGAACCCGATCGGCATGGGTACCTTCGGAGAGTTCCCTGCTCCGGCCTCGCGCGTGTACCAGCGCGAGGTGTACTGAGCCCTTCGTCTCGCCGCGCTGGATTTCGGACCGCGCCATTGCCAGACTGTGCGGGTTCAGCGCCGGTGCGGCTCACGCTCGAGGTGCCTGTTGCTCGCCGAGAACCCCTCCTCCTTCGCGACCTGTGCGCCGGTCCAGCCCTTTCTCGGCTGGGTGGTCGAGACGAACCGGTCGGCCTGGCAGACGCAGGTCGCCCTCCTCGGCGTGACGCACAGCGAGCCCTACTCGGGCGATCCGTGGCCGAACGACCAAACGCGCGCGCCGCAGGCCGTGCGGCGCCTGTCCTCGCAAATATCCGATGGAGGGGAGCACTGGGATTTCGACCTCGGTACGGATCTGGCCGCCCTCGCACCGCTTCGCTGTCTCGACTGCGGCGATGTCGTGTGGGAAGGCGGCCCTTATGATGAGTACGTCGCGCGCGCGAGTGCGCTCGCGCGGACGCTGATTGCGCAAGGCACCCAGCTCTTCGTGCTGGGAGGCGATCACGGTGTCACCATACCCATCCTCGAGGCGCTCGAGGCCGTCGGGCAGCCGATTCACCTCGTGCACATCGATGCGCATCTTGATTGGCGAGCCGAGGTGCGTGGGGTGGAGCGCGGCTACTCGAGCCCGCTGTATTGGGCGAGCCGCAAGCCGTGGATCTGCGGCATGACTCAACTCGGGCTTCGGGGCACGGGCAGCGCGCGGCGAGGAGAGGTCGAGGCGGCGCGCGCGTACGGATCACACCTCTTCACGGCCGAGCGCGTACATCGCGAGGGCTTCGGCCCGGCGCTCGACACCATCCCGGCCTCCTCGCCGGTCTACGTGACGATCGATGCGGACGGCATCGATCCCACCGAGGCGCCCGGCGTCATGGCGCCGGTACCCGGTGGGCTGCGCTTCGCCCAGGTCGCACCGTTCCTGCGCACCCTGGCGCGCCGCCACCGCATTGTGGGGATGGATGTCGTCGAGGTGGCGCCGTCCCTCGATGCGACCAACGGCATCACCTGCATCACGGCGGGCCGCCTCATCGTCAATGCGCTCGGGGCCTCATGGGCGCCGGCGGGTGCATGGCGACGAGCGGCGCCCTGACGACAGTCGAGCCGCTCGGTCAAGACCCAGCCCCCCGGCTCGTGTCCCGCACGCGACCCCGATAAACGACGCGCGCGCACGGATTCGCTCCCAAGTGGTAGCAGAGCTCGGCCGGCCGATCGATCCGCCAGAGCACGAAATCCGCGCGCTTGCCCACCTCGAGCGTGCCGATCTCCTGCTCGAGTCCCAACGCTCGCGCGGCATTGCGGGTGGCGCCGCTCAATGATTCCTCCGGTGTCAAGCCGAACAACGTGCACGCCATGTTGAGCGCGAGCAGGAGCGAGGTGCAGGGGGAGGTGCCGGGATTCGAGTCGGTCGCCACGGCCATGGAGACACCTGCTGCGCGCAGCAGCGCGACCGGCGGTGGAGTCGTTTGGCGCAGGGTGTAATAGGCGCTCGGGAGGAGCACGGCCACGGTGCCTGAGGAGCCGAGGGCGCGCGCGCCGCGCTCGCTCAAGTACTCGAGATGGTCGGCGGAGAGCGCGCGATAGCGCGCAGCCAATTCCGCAGCTCCCATATCGCTCAATTGCCCCGCATGCAGGTGAGCACGCAAGTGAAGTGCGCCGGCGGCTCGAAGGAACGTCTCGGTCTCCTCGAGCGAGAAAGCTATGTGCTCGCAAAAGGCGTCGATGGCATCGACGAGGCCGGACGCGGCGAGCGACTCGAGCCAGGGCCCGCTCGCGCGCGCCACGTATTCCTTGCTGTTGCCGCGAAACTCCGCAGGGATCGCGTGCAGCCCGAGATAGGTCGTCTTGACGGACACGGGCAAGTCGCGTTCGAGCGAGCGGGCCGCTTCGAGCATGCGCCGCTCGGTCGTGAGGTCGAGTCCGTAGCCCGACTTCACCTCGATGGTGGTGACGCCCTCGGACATCAACCGCCTCGCTCGATGCGCGGCCGAGGCGCCGAGCGATGTTTCGTCCGCGGCGCGAGTGGCGTTCACCGTCGCTTGAATGCCCCCGCCCGAGCGCGCGATCTCCTCGTAGGACGCCCCGCAGAGGCGTTTTTCGAATTCCTCCACGCGATTGCCGCCGTAAACCAAGTGTGTGTGGCAATCGATGAGTCCGGGCGTCATCCACAGGCCGTCGCAATGCTCGATCGGAATGCCCCGAGAGGCCGCCTGCGCGCGTGCTTCACTCGCGGGGCCGAGCCAGGCGATGCGCTCTCCCTTGACGGCGAGTGCAGCGCTATCGAGCTTGCCATAAGGGGCGGCGCCCGCGACCATCGTGGCAATATTCGCACCGGCCCAAACTCGGTCCCACTCGGTGTTCGAAGATGATTGACCCGGCATTGATTGACCCGGCTTCGGTTGACCCGGCTTTGCTATCCGCTCGTTGCGCTTCTCCCGATGATACGGCAAACTGGGCTGACTATACAGCCATAGACAGCCTGAATCATTCGGTCCTTGACCATCCATGAGTAAGCAGTATCTTCTCGATTCCGTGCTGCTTCGCGACGGCTGGGCGCGCCAGGCGCTCGTCACCGTGACGCCGGAGGGCCTCATCAGCCACATCGATGCGACGTTCGCAAGCGCCACACGTTCCGACGCGGCGCAATCTTGCGAGGACGCGCCGCGTGCGCCCGAAGAAGACGCTGCGAAAGTCATCGAGCGCATCTCGGGATACATCGTGCCGGGCATGGCGAATGGCCACAGCCATGCGTTTCAACGGGGCATGGCGGGCAATACGGAGTATCGCCTGTCGGCGCGCGATAGTTTTTGGACGTGGCGTCAGGCGATGTATGCGCTCGCGAATCGGATAACCCCTGCCGACCTCGAAGTGCTCTCGACGCAGCTCTTCGTGGAGATGCTGAAGTCCGGCTATACCTCGGTCGCCGAATTCCACTACCTGCATCGCGCAGCGGACGGCACCCACTACGCCGGGTCGAACGAGCTGTGGGATGCGATCACTCGGGCCGCGGAGACCACGGGCATCGGCCTGACTTTCTTGCCCGCTCTGTATCAAACGAGCGATTTCGGCTCACAGCCGCTGAAACCGGAGCAGGCGCGATTTGCCATGGAGACCGAGCGGTTCCTGCGCGCGATCGATGAGCGGGTGCGCGAGGAGCGAGCGCGTCGGGCCTCGACGCAGCGCACCGGGGCAGCGTTTCACAGCTTGCGGGCCGTGCCGCTCGAGAGCCTGCGCGAGGCGGTGCGTGGGTTGCGCGCGATCCACTCGGGCCTGCCGCTGCACATCCACATCGCCGAGCAGGTCAAGGAGGTCGACGCCTGCCTCCAGAGCACCGGCCGCCGGCCCATCGAGCTTCTGCTCGATACCGGCCTGGTCGACGAGCACTGGTGCCTCGTGCACGCCACGCACGCGACGCCGGCGGAGCTCGAGAGCATCGCGGCAAGCGGCGCGGCGGTGTGCGTCTCGATCAGTACCGAGGCCAATCTGGGCGATGGGTTTTTCGACGCCGCGCGGTTCTTGAGCGCCGGGGGGCGGGTTTGCGTGGGATCCGACAGCCAGGCGACGGTATGCCCCGCAGAGGAGCTCCGCTGGATGGAATACCAGGGGCGGCTGCGCAAGAAGCGCCGCGCCGTGCTCGCCGACGAGGCCGAAGCGCACGTCGGGACCCGCTTGTGGCGCGATGCGGCACGGCACGGAGCGGCCGCAATCGGGCAGAGCGCCGGATCGATCGCCGTGGGCGCGCGGGCGGATTGGGTCGTCCTCGATGGCGCGCATCCGAGCATGGCCGGTGCTACGCCCGAGACCGCGCTCGATCACGTCTTGTTTTCTGGCGGATGCGGGGCCATTCGCGATGTCATGGTGGCGGGGCGCTGGGTCGTGAGGGATCGCCGGCATGCGGCCGAATCGGCGCTCGCCGAGCCCTTTCGCGAGTCGATGGACCGACTGCGTTGGTCGGGCCGGTCGCCCGCGAGGGGACCGAGCTGGGCCTGCGCCTAGTTGACTGTACCTGTATATACAGGATAGGCTAGACAGATGGACAAGTCGGCCGCCTCGCTCCAGCCCCTTTACCTCAAGGTCAAGCGCCATATCCTCGACAACATCGGGTCGGGCAAGTGGGCGGCGCGAGCGCGCGTGCCCTCCGAGAACGAGATCGTGAAATCCTTCGGGGTGTCGCGCATGACTGCAAACCGCGCGCTCAAGGAGCTGCGCGACGAGGGGATCCTGGTGCGCATCGCCGGCGTCGGCAGCTTCGTCGCCGACCGGCACGCCCGCGCCCACCCGCTCGAGGTACGCAGCATCGCCGAGGAGATTCGCGAGCGCGGCCACGTGCATCGCGCCGACATCGTCTCGCTCGAGCGGGTTCGCGCCATCGCCGAGCTCGCGGAGGATTTCGGCATCGCGCCCAAGAGCGAGCTCTATCGCTCGGTCATCGTGCATTTCGAGAACGATCGTCCGATGCAGCTCGAGGACCGCTACGTGCTGCCGAAGCTCGCGCCCGACTATCTCGAGGTGGATTTCCATCGTACGACGCCGTACGAGTACCTGATCAAGGTGGCGCCGCTTCAGGAGGCCGAGCATCTGTTGCGCGCAGTGATGCCGGACGATCGAACGCGCAAGCTCCTCGCCATGAAGCGCGACGAGCCGTGCCTTTTGGTGATCCGTCGCACCTGGACGCTCGGCCAGATCGCCTCCGTCGCACGTCTCTATCATCCCGGCTCGCGCTATGAAATGTCCGGGCGCTTTCGCCCCAAGGCTCCTGATTCCGGAGGATAAGATCATGCTCGCACCCGTAAAGCCCCGTACCATTCGCGCCCCGCGCGGCAGCTCCCTGAGCGCACGCTCCTGGATGACGGAGGCACCGCTCCGTATGCTCATGAACAATCTCGACCCCGAGGTCGCCGAGAATCCCGCCGAGCTCGTGGTCTATGGCGGCATCGGACGCGCGGCGCGCGACTGGAACTGCTATGACCGGATCGTGGAGACGCTAAAGCGCCTCACCGAGGAGGAGACCCTGCTGGTGCAGTCGGGAAAGCCCGTCGGCGTGTTCCCGACGCATGCCGATGCCCCGCGCGTGCTCATCGCCAATTCCAATCTGGTCCCCCACTGGGCCACCTGGGAACACTTCCACGAGCTCGACCGCAAGGGCCTTGCCATGTACGGGCAAATGACCGCGGGCTCCTGGATCTACATCGGCAGTCAGGGCATCGTGCAGGGCACCTACGAGACCTTCGCCGCCATGGGGAGCCGTGACTTCGGCGGTGAGGTCGCGGGGAAGTGGATCCTGACCGCCGGCCTCGGTGGCATGGGAGGTGCGCAACCCCTGGCCGCCACCATGGCGGGCTTCAGCATGCTGGCGGTCGAATGTCGAGCGAGCCGCATCAAGATGCGCTTGAAGACCGGTTACGTCGACGCCGAGGCGAAGAGCTTGGACGAGGCGCTCGCCATGATTGCTGAGGCGAAGAGCAAGGCCAAGCCGGTATCCGTGGCTCTCCTCGGCAACATCGTCGACGTGCTCGAAGCGCTCATCGAGCGAGGCATCTCGCCCGATGCCCTCACCGACCAAACCTCGGCGCACGACCCCGTGAACGGCTACCTTCCGCAGGGCTGGACCGTGGAAGAGTGGGACGAGCGCCGCGAGCGCGATCCCAACGGCACGAGCGCCGCCGCCAAGCGTTCCATGGCCAAGCACGTCGGGTACTTGCTGCGCTTCAAGGGGCAGGGTCGCCCGGTGTTCGACTACGGCAACAACCTGCGGCAGGGGGCCTTCGACGAGGGCGTGGCGCGCGCCTTCGACATCCCGGGATTCGTACCGGAATACATCCGCCCACTGTTCTGCCGCGGAGTCGGACCGTTCCGCTGGGCCGCGCTCTCCGGAGATCCGCAGGACATTTATCGGACGGACGAGAAGGTCAAGGAGCTGATTCCGGACGATCCGCACCTGCATCAGTGGCTCGACATGGCCCATTCGCGTATCCAATTCCAGGGCTTGCCGGCGCGAATCTGCTGGGTCGGACTCGGGCAGCGTCATCGGTTGGGCCTCGCGTTCAACCAGATGGTGGCGGACGGTGTGCTCAAGGCGCCCATCGTCATCGGCCGGGATCATCTCGATTCGGGTTCGGTCGCGAGTCCCAATCGCGAGACCGAGTCGATGCGCGACGGCTCGGATGCGGTGTCGGATTGGCCCTTGCTGAATGCGCTCCTCAACACCGCGAGCGGTGCCACCTGGGTGTCGATCCACCACGGCGGCGGCGTCGGCATGGGCTACTCGCAGCACGCCGGAGTCGTGATCGTGTGCGACGGGAGCGAGGCGGCGGGCCGCCGGCTGCGCCGCGTGCTGTGGAACGATCCCGGGACGGGCGTCATGCGCCATGCCGACGCCGGCTATCAAATCGCCATCGACTGCGCCCGCGAGCAGGGTCTAGACTTGCCCATGATCGAGACCAAGCGATAAGCGATGCGGTAACGTGACCGTCAGGGTCGAGGTGCGCGCCGGACGGCTGACGCTACCGGTGCTGCGCAGAATCTACGAGGAGCCCGCAGTGATCGGCCTCGGCGGCGAGGATCGGGCTCGCGTCGCTGCCTCGGCTGCGCTCGTCCGCAAGATCGTCGCGCAGGGCGAGGTGGCCTACGGCATCAATACGGGCTTCGGCCTCCTCGCGCAAACCCGCATTCCGGGCGATCAGCTCGCGCTCCTCCAGCGCAATCTTCTGTTGTCGCATTCGGCGGGGGTCGGCGAGGCGCTGCCTGATGCCGTCGTGCGACTCGTCATCGCCCTCAAGGTCAACGCGCTGGCGCGCGGCCATTCCGGCATCTCCATGAAGCTCATCGATGCGCTCGCGGCGCTCCTCGAGCACGAGGTGTATCCGGTCATTCCGGCACAGGGCTCGGTGGGCGCCTCCGGAGATCTCGCGCCGCTCGCACACCTAGGCGCCGCGCTCCTCGGCATCGGGCAGGTGCGCTGCCGCGGCAAGGTGCTCGCGGCAACCGAGGGACTCGAGCGGGCGGGCTTGAAGCCACAGCAATTGACCGCGAAGGAAGGCTTGGCGTTGATCAACGGCACGCAGGTCTCCACCGCGCTGGCGCTCGCAGGGCTCTTCGGCGCGGAGGACCTTCTAGCTGCCGCCGTCGTCGCCGGCGCGATGTCGGTCGATGCGCTGAAGGCGAGCGACGCTCCCTTCGATGAGCGCATTCATGCGGTGCGCGGTCAACCCGGACAGATCGCGGTGGCGGGCGCCTATCGGCGCCTGATCGCGGGGAGCGAGATCCGTGCCTCGCACCTCGACTGCTCACGCGTGCAGGATCCGTACTCGTTTCGCTGCCAACCGCAAGTCATGGGAGCCTGTCTCGATCTGATTCGCCACTGCGGCGCCACGCTGTGTGTCGAGGCGAATGCGGTGACCGACAATCCGCTGCTCTTCGTCGAGCAAGGCGATGTGCTCTCGGGTGGGAACTTCCATGCCGAGCCCGTCGCGTTCGCGGCCGATACGCTCGCGCTCGCCATCGCCGAGATCGGCAGCTTGTCGGAGCGGCGATTGGCGGTCCTGGTCGATCCCAAGATGAGCGGCTTGCCCCCCTTCCTGGTGGAGAACAGCGGCTTGAACTCGGGCTTCATGATCGCGCAGGTGACGGCCGCCGCGCTGGTCGCGGAGAACAAGACGCTCGCCGCGCCGGCGAGCGTGGACTCCATACCGACCTCCGCGAACCAGGAGGATCACGTGAGCATGGCCACTCACGCCGCTCGGCGCCTTCTCGCCATGACGGCGAACGCCTCCGCCGTCGTCGGCATGGAATTGCTGGCCGCGGCGCAGGGAATCGACTTTCACCGCCCCGCCCGCTCGTCCGAGCCTCTGGAGCGCGTTCACGCCGGCATTCGCAGTGAGGTTGCCCACTATGCGGCGGACCGATACTTCGCGCCCGACGTCGAAGCGGCCAAGCGCTGGGTCAACTCGGGCCGCTTCGCTCCCTGGGTCAAGGAGCTATCGTGCTCAAGAGCATGACGAAGGCTGCCGGCGCACTGCTCCTCCTGGGATGCTTCGCCCCGCTCGCCGGCAGCGCCGCCGAGCTGAATCTTGCCACCTTGAGCTGCGACAAGTACGAGCACGAGATCATCGGCTCGCCCGATGAAACCGCGGTCGCGGAGCCTTCCAGGCACCCCGACATGATCAACATGGTGATGTGGCTGTTCGGCTACTCGGTGGCGAAATCGGGCGACCACATGATGTACGGCGACGCGCTGCTCTCCTTCGGCTTCGCGCTCGACGCTGAGTGCAAGAACAATCCGAGCGTGAGCCTGTTGGAGGCCGTCACGACCGTAAGACCCAAGCGCGACAAGCCGATGAACCTGATGACCTTGAACTGCGCGGACTTCGAGTCGCGGCACGAGGAGACCGCGCACTCCGACGCCGAGAGCGCCGAGACCATCATGATGTGGCTGTATGGCTACTCGGTCGGGCAGTCGGGCGGCCACCTGTTCGATCCGGGCGGCCTCACCCGCTTCGCTCAAGCTCTGCAAAAGCGCTGCGCCGAGCACACCGACGAAAGTCTCTTCGATGCGCTCGTCGCCGTGAAGGGCAAGTAGAGTCGCGCACAGCGCGCAGCCGCCAGCGCAACGCGCAGTCGCCGCGCAGCGCGCAGTCGCCAGCCGAGCGGCAGGGTTTTCGGACCGAGCGCAGCGCCGGGCTACGGCTGTGCCCGGCGACCCCGAGCCTTACAGGTCGCGCGGGCCGCCCAGTACCGGACCGCCGCCGACCGAGAGCGTCTCGCCGGTGATGTAGGAAGCCGCATCGCTCGCGAGAAATACGATGGCGTTCGCGACCTCCTCCGGCTTTCCGGCTCGGCGCAACGGCAAATTTGCCATGCCGGCGCGCAGGTCGATGTTGGACTTCTCCAAATGCTCCGTTACGCGCTCCGAGAGGATCATGCCCGGCGCCACGCAATTCACGCGGATGCCGTAGGGGCCCCACTCGGCGGCGCTTACCCGCGTGAGCATCTGCAGTGCCGCCTTCGCAGAAGAGTAAGGCGCCCCTCCCTTGGTGCCATGCACACCGGCCAGCGACGACACGTTGACGATGGCGCCCGATCCCTGCGCGATGAAGTGCCGTCCCGCCTCACGGGTGCAGTAGTAGGCCGCGTCCACGTTGAGAGCGAAGCTCTTGTCCCACATCTTGCTCGTCACGTCGCTGAGCGGGGACAAAAAAGTGCCGCCCGCATTGTTGACGAGCACATCGATCCGGCCGTAATGCTCGACTACCCGCCGGATGAGATTCGCCACCTGTTCCTCATCGCGCACGTCGGTCGGCACCGCGATGCAGCCCCTGCCCGACGCCTCGGCGATTTCCGCCGCCTTGCTTTGCAGCCTGTCGACTGTCCGTCCCGCGATCGCCACATTCGCGCCGAGGCGGCCCAGCAGCATCGCAGTAGCGGCGCCTATTCCTGAGCCGCCACCGGTGACGACGGCGACTCGACCGCTGAAATCGAAGCCTGCCGGAATCACCGCTCTCCCTCCCGCTGCGCAGGCCAACCGCTCCTGGCTGTTTAGCTGCAGAGTAGCCAGTCCGCAGGCCCGGCGCCAGAGGGGTTACCATGACGCCGCTCCCGGGGCCTTTGAGGGAATCGAGAAATCTCTGCAAGGCAAGGCCATCACCGGGACGTCTCTGAACACCGCTCGATAGGAGAGGGACGATGCTTCTGGAACGCTCCGAGGTTTTGATCAAGGAAGGCTTGGAGAACGAGTTCGCCACGGCAATGAAGGAGCACGGGATTGCATTGCTGTCGCGTGTCCCGGGCGTGAAGTCGGTCTGCGTGGGACGCGGGGTCGAAAACCCGGGCAAGTTCATGCTGCTGGTCGAATGGGAATCGATGGAGGCCCACACCGCGTACGGCAAAACGCCGAGCTGCGGAGCCCTGCGCGAGCTGATCCGCCCCTTCTCGAAGGGCGGCAGCATGGAGCACTTCCGGATGGGCTGATCTCGGCGCACGAGGAGCACTACTGTCCTGAGTCAGAAATTCGCCGTGCCCCGCGAGAGCGCCGCCGCGGCCCGACCGCAAGGCGCGACGACCGCGAATACTTTAGCGTATTCAAGGGAGGAGCAACGCAGCGGGCGGGGCGCCGCGGTGTTCGAATGCCGGCGAATTTCTGATTCAGGGCACTAGCCCTCGATCAATACTCATTGTTCTTGGGAAGGTCGTGAGAGTCGGGGGCCGGCTCGCGATCGGCCGTTACCTGAGCGCAGCCTCGTTCATCGCGCTCGGCCTCTTCCTC
>DATHCO010000292.1:0-19768 GCA_035319505.1 Steroidobacteraceae bacterium
ACCGTGCTGCCGAGCTTCTCGAGGATGGGCAGCGCGCGCTCGAAGTCAGCCTCCTCGCCGCCCACCATGATCGCCAAGGTAGCGGCGCGCGCTCCTTCCACGCCGCCGCTCACCGGACAATCGAGAAATCCCACCCCGAGCTCGCCAAGCCGAGCGTGCATGTCCCGGGCCGTCAGCGATCCCACCGTGGAGCAGTCGATCACGATCATACGCGGGCCCAATCCCGCCTCGAGACCCGCGACGACCGCACGCAAATCCTCGTCCGCCGACACGCAGATCACCACGGCCTCGGAGTTGGTCGCGAGCTCGGCGAGATTGGCGAAGGCGTGGCACTTGAGCTCGGCGGCGAGTGTCGCCGCCTTCTCGGCCGTGCGGTTCCACACTCCGCTCAGGAGTCCCGCGCGATGGAGGTTTCGCGCCATGTGCGTGCCCATCGCGCCCAATCCGACAAAGCCCGTTTGCATATGCGAAAATCCCCCGAGCGCAAGCGCCGAACCCGCAGCAGCGCATACCTTAAGGCTTTGCGACACGCGCGGCAAAGCCCGCACGTCGCCGCGGCGTTCGAATGCCGGCGAATTTCCGATTCAGGACACTAGGGTGCCGCGAGGCTCAAGGTCGCGCGCCGAGTCTCACGTGGCGCTGTTGCAAATCGCGTCGATATCGCGTTTTGCGTTGAGCCGCTCGGAATCGATCTCTTCGGAAGTCAAATACTGCCGCTCCCCATTGTCGCCGGTCTTGTATAGCCGGCGGCCCTCGATGAGCTTCTTGTAGCGCTCCTGTGCCTCGGCGCACTGCTTGTCGCGCGTCTGCGCGACATCGGAGTCCACCGCCTTCTTGGCATCGCGCGTCGCCTGATCGCTAGGCGCAGTCGCCCTCGCGGTGGGTGCCGGGTTGGTGTTTCGGCTGGTGTGCGTTCCGAGCAGCTCCACGACTTCGGCATGCACACCGTCGGGCGGACGATCGCCGTACTGCACCTTCCCCTCGGCGTCCACCCACTTGTAGACGACCGCGAAGGCCAACGCCGACCAGGTCATCAACACGGTGCACAACAGAACGCGCTTCATCGCAAAGACCCTCGCTCTCGTCAAAGGGCACGCGACCCGGACTCTCCCGTTCGGATACGTACCGCCTGACCCAGATCAGATACAAAAATCTTGCCGTCGCCGATCTTGCCCGTCCGGGCGGTGTCGATGATCGCCTCGACCACCCGATCGACCTGCTCGTCGTCCACGGCCAACTCGAGCTTCACTTTGGGCAAAAAGTCCACCACATATTCTGCCCCACGGTAGAGCTCAGTGTGACCCTTTTGACGGCCAAAGCCCTTGACCTCTGTCACGGTAATGCCCTGTATCCCCACTTCCGCCAAGGCCGACCTCACATCGTCGAGCTTGAACGGCTTTATGATGGCAACGACCATTTTCATGATGGGCTGACTCCTATCGAGCAAGCATGCAGTCTAACAGCGCGAAAAGCTACGAAATTTGCTGCGGCACAGCATGGAGGCCTGGATTCTTCCACGAGATCCCTGAGACACGCGCGCAACAAAAATCGGCGCGGGAATGGACCCGCGCCGGTGGGATATCGCGCCGACGGGGGAGTTGGCTGGCTTGCCGGCGCGAGATGCTCCTAAATCGACCCAAGACGCCTAGTGCTAAATCGCATCCGGCCCGGTTTCGCCGGTGCGCACACGCAGCGCCTGCTCGAGCTCCAGCACCCAAATTTTGCCGTCGCCTGTCTTACCTGTCCTCGCTACGTTACAAACTGCCTCCATCACCTGTTCCGCAATCGAATCATCCACCGCGAGCTCGATCTTGGCTTTGGGCAAGAAATCGACGCTATATTCGGCCCCCCGGTAGAACTCGGTGTGACCGTGCTGGCGCCCGTAGCCGTGAACCTCGGTCACCGTCACGCCCTGAATTCCGATGTCCGCCACCGCTTGGCGTACCTCGTCCACCTTGAACGGCTTGATGACTGCCGTGATCAGCTTCATGCATTTATCCCCGCACGCGAGCGTTATCACACGAGTCTCGGGTACGGCTTGCGCGTACTATTGCATGCAGGCCGATGCAGCTTCCATGCCAGAGGCGAGCAGCGAGAGATCAACGGCTTGCGCGGCGCCTGGGCGGGAAGTGCATCGGTTTAGCGCGTAGGGCGTCGGTGCGTGCGTTATCGTAGTGCGACATGTCGAGGAGGATGGCGATGAGTTTCATGAGCTCGAGTGGTCTGGATGATCTCGCTCGACGCCTTGCGGATGCGGTGCCTCCGTCCCTGCGGAGCCTGCGACGAGATCTGGAGAGCAATTTCAAGGCGGTGCTGCAGGCGCAACTGGCCAAGCTCGACCTCGTGAGCCGCACCGAGTTCGATGTGCAAGCGGCGCTCCTCGCGCGTACCGAGGCCGCCCTCGCGGCGATGGAGCAACGACTCAAGGACATCGAAGCCAAGCTCGGGGGCTCCTCGCCGGGAGAGGCAGAGCGCTAAGCATCCCTGAGCCGGATCAGTGCTCGAGCCGATCCTGCAGGCGGGTCGTGACCGCGGCGCGGCGCGTTTCCTCGAGCATGCGCGCGATGCTGAGCGATAGCGCGCACACGCTCGCCATGTAGATGGAGACCGGCACGTTGCTGCGGTACTTCTCGTACAGAAGGGTCGCGATGATCGGCCCCAAGGCGGCGCCGAACAGGGTCCCGATCTGGTAGGCGAGGGAGGCGGCCGAGTAGCGTAGACGCGTGTCGAATAGCTCCGTGAACATGGCCGCCAAAGGACCGTAGGAGAGCGAGGTCCAGGTGCTTCCCGCGAGCAGCGCAACCGTGAGGCCCGCGAACGAGCGCGTATCGACGAGCGGAAACAGCGCGAATGCCCACAATCCCGAGAGCGCGACGCCCGCCATGAACAGCGGCCGCCGCCCGTAACGATCCGAGAGCCTTCCGGCCAGAAAGGTGACGGGGATGATCGCGGCGCTCGCGATCAGCTGGGCGGCGAGGACGGTGCCTCGTGCGAGATGCTGCGAGCCCGTCGCGTACGCGATCACATACGTCACCAGCAGGTAGAACGTGAGAGGGGTCGAGATGTAGGCTCCGGCGGCGATGAGGATCCGCCCGGGATAGCGACGCAGCGCTTCGACGACCGGTGAGCGGCTCGCCCCTTGCATCTGCGTCTCGAGACTCGAGGCATCGCCGGGCTCTGCTCGCGAGGCTCCCGCCGCCGCCGTCGGCGTCAGCCGGCGAAAGGCAGCCGTATCCTCGACTCGGTACTCGAGATACACCCCGAAACCCACGAGCGCGATGCTCAGCAGGAATGGAATCCGCCAGCCGTACGCGATGAACGCAGCGGGCGAGGTGAGGGCATTGACGGCGAGCAACGCGAGGTTCGCGAGCAGCACGCCGATCGGCACGCCCGCCTGAACCAGGCTCCCGTACCAGCCGCGGCTCGACTCGGGGGCGCTCTCCGTGGCGAGCAGGATGGCGCCGCCCCATTGACCTCCGACCGCGAGCCCTTGCAGGAACCGCATCGCCACGAGAACCAGCGGCGAGAACGCACCCGAGGATTCGTAGGAGGGCAGCAAACCGATGATCGTGGTGGCCGCGCCCATGATGATGAGTGCGAGCGAGAGCGCGCGCTTGCGCCCGCGCTTGTCTCCCATATGTCCGAACAGCACCCCGCCGATGGGGCGGGCGACGAAGCCGACGGCGAAGGTGCTGAACGAGGCAATGAGCGCGACCAAGGGCGGCAACGTCGGCGGGAAGAACACGCGAGGAAACACCAACGCCGAGGCGACGGCGTAGAGCAGGAAGTCGTACCACTCGATGCTTGCGCTGGCAACGCCCAGGAGCGCGAGCTTGAGGCCGGGCGCGCGCTGGCCGCGCGCCGGTGCCTGCGAGTCGGGATGACAGCGAAGTGAGCGTTCGTCGCGGGTCATGGTTTCTGCGCCCGGCTCATGATAAGCCACGCCGCAGGCGGGCCGCATGCCGCAGCGGCTCGAGATCGCATGAGCGCGCGCAAATCGCATAAAATACGCCGATGAGCAGCGAGATGGGTCATGCCGAGGGTGGATGCACCTGCCGGTTCGTGCGCTACCGTATGAGCGGGGAGCCCCTCATCGTGCATTGCTGCCATTGTCGCTGGTGCCAGCGCGAGACCGGTAGCGCATTCGCCTTGAATGCCATGATCGAAGCCGATCGCGTCGAGGTCTTGCAAGGCGAGGGCGACGTCGTCGTGACTCCCAGCTTGAGCGGCAGGGGACAAAAGATCTCGAGATGCCCCAGGTGCCGCATCGCTTTGTGGAGCAACTACGCGGGTGCGGGCGATCTCATCCGCTTCGTGCGCGTCGGAACCCTCGATGCGCCCGATCGGTGGCCGCCCAACATCCATATCTTCACCTCATCGAAGCAGCCGTGGGTCGTGCTCCCGGCGGGTACTCCTGCGGTGGCCGAGTACTACAAGGCCGCCGAGATCTGGTCGAAGGCAAGCCTCGAGCGCCGCGAGCTGCTCAGGTCCAAGGCGCGCTCGGCATGAGCGCGGCGCCGACCTCGCGAGGGACTCGGTCCTCAGCCGGAGACGGTCTCCAATGAAAATCCTGTTGCTGATCGTCGCATGGTGCCTGTTGCTCGCGCTCTGCTGGCCGCTCGCGCTCGCGATCATCGTGCTGTGGCCGCTGCTGTGGCTGCTGTCGCTACCGTTGCGTCTGGTGGCGATCGCCGTCGAGGCCGCGTTCGCGCTGGTCGCCGCGATACTGCTCTTGCCCGCGCGTCTGCTCGGATACTCCGGCGCGAGAAGTCGCCGCGGGTAACGGGCGGGGAAATCCCTTGCTCAAGGCGCGTGAGGCGCTCGCGCTGCTGCGCGAGGGAAATCACCGCTTTGTCGCGGATATGCGCAACCGTCATCCGAGCCGTGCCCGCCGCATCGAGCTCGCCGCCGGCCAGGAGCCGTTCGCGGCGATTCTCGGCTGCTCGGATTCCCGTGTTCCGGTCGAGATCGTATTCGATCAGGGTCTCGGAGATCTCTTCGTGATCCGTGTCGCCGGCAATATCGTCGCGCCCTCGCAGATCGGCAGCGTCGAGTTTGCCGCGGAGAAGTTCGGGACCCGGCTCGTGGTGGTGCTCGGCCACTCGCGCTGCGGCGCCATTCAAACGACCCTGGAGCAGTTGCAGCGGCCAAGGGATAATCAGTCCCGGAATTTACGCTCGATCGTGGACCTGGTGCGCCCCTCGGTCGAGGGCCTGTTGGCGACGGAGCTCGAGCACGATCCGGACGCTCTGGTGGATGCAGCAGTTCGCGCCAACATCAGGGCCTCGGTCAGGCGTTTGCGGCGCGGGTCGCAGATCATCGAGCACTTGATCCGCAACGACGGGTTGCTGGTCGTCGGCGCCGAATACTCGCTCGAGACCGGAGAAGTCGATTTCTTCGACGATCAGGGCATCTCATGATCACCCTCGAAGGAGTCTATCTGCACGCGGGCCGTCCGTCGCCCGCACGCTGGACGCGGGCGAGGGACGGCGGGTAGTATCGCGGCCCCGTAGCGTAAAATGATTTCACTTACGCGCCTGTAGCTCAGCTGGATAGAGTGTCGGCCTCCGAAGCCGAAGGTCGTGGGTTCGAATCCCGCCAGGCGCGCTCGCACCCGGAAGGTCCGTGTTCGCGCACCTCATCGACGTCGAAGGCATGAGCGCGCGGGACATCGCCGCAGGCATTCGTGCCCGTGATCTCGGTTTCCCGGCTACCAGCTCGCTTGCGGACCAGCTAAGGCGTCGCGGAGCTCACGGCGTGCGCTGCGCCGAGCAGATTGGCCGTTTTACCGGGTGAGGATGCAGCGCCGTGCGTGACGGCATGCGAGCCGCCATCGCTCAATCTCGAGACGGGGAGCCAGCGGTCGAGGAGGCCGTGGGTGGCGCCTCGACTCATGAGGTGGCTGGTCCATTGCAGCGAGGGATCGCCCTTGTGGCCTGCCTGCAGCGACACCGTGCCTAGTCCCGAGTTCCACAGCGTCAACAGCCGAACTCGATCGCGGTTGCGATATTCCGCCAGCTGCTGCCAAAGGTCGGTGTCGTGCATCAGGCCGTCCTCGACCCCAAGATGCAGATCATCCTCGAGAACCGATCGGCCCCGAGGCCGAAACTCCGTGCTCGAAAAGGTCTTGGTGTCCGGCAGCTGCGGTAGCGGGTAGGTGGAGGGCGCGGACAGGAGCGCCGCCGGGTAAAGCGGCTCGGAGAGAATGGGCGCAGAGAGCGACCGTCCGAAGAGCGAGGGATCGGCGAAGCTCGGCACCGCGGGTTCGGTGAGGCTCGAGGCGGCGAACGAGGGCACGGTCAAGCTCGGCGCGGAGAGCGGCGCCGCGAACGATCCGAACGGGCGCAGCTCGCTCGAATGGGTCTTCGTCGCGCCTTCCTCCCCCGCGAGCGCATCACCCGCGGACACGACCGCGAGGAGCGCGAGCGTCGAGAGGAGGCGATCGCAGGTCGAGCCGAGTCCTCTTCGGGCCCCGGCCTCGGGCACGTCTGTCGTTGAGCAGTATTCCGGCATGCGGGTTAATACTACGCGGCACATCCGATCGATCACGCCCAGGATCCATCAATTGGGGAACAGGGCCGCGTGATGCGTATCACACATTTGCGCTCTAGCGCCGCCCCCCGCGGTGCGCCATCAACATAAGGTGCGACATCGACTTGATTATGTCGGCTCGATGTGCGAACGGTCAGAGCGGCGCGTCGGACCATGCCGCGCGGGCGTTCTCCCAGTCGACTCCATTGAACGGGATGATCCTCATCGACTCGATCGTCGGGCTATCGATGCAGCGCGCGTTCACGCTGATGCCGTCGGGGTGCGAGCGCGGAACGTAGAAGGACTTGATCCCGCAATGACTGCAGAAGTGATGCTGGGCGACGTGCGTGTTGAATGAGTAGGTGCAGAGGGCGTCGCGGCCGCGGAGCAACGTGAAGCGCTCCGCGCGCACGATCAAATGCAGGTAGCCGGACTTCGAGCAGATCGAGCAATTGCAATCCGCGACCTCGAGCTCAGCAGGAGCGAGCACCTCGAAGCGCACCCGCCCGCAATGGCAGCCTCCCGAGTGCGTGACCATGGGCTTGAGCGCAGCGATGGCGAGTCCCCTCTCTAGTGCTTGTGCTCCTGGGCAGCGAGATCGCCGATCAGCGTGATCAGGTGCTCGGGACTTCCCGCGGAGCGTACGTCGGCAAGGTACTTGCCGTTCACCACGAACGTGGGGACGCCGTCGACGCGGTAGCGCAGCACCGCTTGGTCGGCGTTCAGCAGGTCCTCATCCACCGTGAACGAGTGATAGGCCTGCTTGAAATCGGCCTCGGAGATGCCGTTTTTCTTTGCGAACGCGAGTTGCAAGCGCTCGGTTTCCGCCTCATTGGTCGGGTCGCGCGCGACCAAGGGATCTCCGTTCACCTGGATCTCCTTGAACACCTCAGTGTGAAGAGCATCGAGCTTTCCCAAGCTGTCGAGCGTGTAGTAGAGGCGCGCGAGCGCTCGATGTCCGTCGCTCCAGGTGACCGGCACGCGCGCAAAGCTCACGTAGGCCGGCTTGCTCTTTCTCCAGGTCTCGACCAACGGGTCGATCGCATTACAGTGCGGGCAGGCATACCAGAAGAACTCCAGCACCTCGACTTGGCCGGGCGGGGCCGAGGTCGGCTGTGCCGGCACGACCGGCGTGTAATGGACGCCGCTTTGCCAGAGCGTCGGACCGGAAAGCGGTTCCGCGGCTGCCGGGGACGTCGCCACGGCCACGGTCGAGGCGACTGCCGCCAACAGCGCATTGTGGGCGCCTGAGTCCCCGGTCGTCTCCTCGACGGTTTCCGAGCCGTCGGCGTTCGGGCGAGTCGGGGAGGTGGTGGCCGGCGAAGGGGCCGTTCGAGCGGGACTCGACGGATTGAGGCGGGCCGGAGCCGTCGCCGCCGGGCGATTGGCTGCCGCCGGCGGCGCGGCCTGTTGTCGGCCGCAGGCCGTCAGGGCCAGCGCGAGTGCGAGCAAGAGCGCACGGCGCATCTCAGCGCAGTCCCTGGACATACGAGGAGACGTTGCGAATGTCCTCGGCTGTCAGACGCTTGGCGATGGCCGGCATGATGCCGCCCGGCCCGGGTGGGCGGGCGCCGGTCGCATAGTTATCCAGCTGCCTCGCGGTGTAGACCGATTGCTCGCCGCGCAGCGCCGGAAACTTCGCCGGCTCATTGCCTCGACCGGTCGGCCCATGACAGGCCGTGCAGGCGGGAATACCGCGAGCCTTGTCGCCTCCCCGGTAGAGTTTCTCGCCGGCCTGCCGGAGCGAGGGATCCGCCTCCAGGCCCGTATTGGGCAGGCTGTCGAAATAGGCAGCAAGGTCTGCCATGTCCTGAGCGCTCAAGGGAGCGGCCATCGGCGCCATGATGGGATTCGCGCGTTTGCCGTCCTTGAAGTTTTGCAACTGCTCGGCGATGTAATCGGCACCGAGGCTGGCGAGGCTCGGCCACTCGGGATTCGTGCTATTGCCGTTCGCGCCGTGA
This sequence comes from Steroidobacteraceae bacterium, assembly GCA_035319505.1. Classification (GTDB taxonomy): domain Bacteria; phylum Pseudomonadota; class Gammaproteobacteria; order Steroidobacterales; family Steroidobacteraceae; genus Bog-1198. Next base: position 8,493 of record DATHCO010000292.1, read on the forward strand.
CAGGCCTGGCAAACGACGGCCTTGGCCGCCCCTGATTCCTTGCTGCCCACCGGCGCCGTTGCCGCATGGCTCGTGATCGCGCTGCAGATTGCCGCAGCGAGGATCCAAAACCTCGTCATATCGATCCTGACCCCACCCCTTGAGAGACCCGCAGGCCGAGCGAATTGTACACTACGCGCAAATCCCGAGCGCCCACGCATGACCCCAAGCTTCCTCGCATGCCTGCCTACCCCCATGTCAGATTCATCACGAGCGCGGCAGAGGCGCGGCAACTCATCCCCGACACCGGGCGCGAGATCGCCTTTGCAGGCCGCTCAAACGCGGGCAAGTCGAGCGCGATCAACAGGCTCACCGAGCGTGCCGGGCTCGCTCGCGTAAGCCGCACTCCGGGGCGCACCCAGCTCATCAATTTTTTCGAGCTAGCTCCGCAACGGCGCCTCGTCGACCTACCGGGATACGGGTTCGCCAAGGTTCCCGATGAGCTGCGCGGGCGCTGGCGCGCGCTGATGGAGCATTATTTCAACACTCGCGAGTCCCTCGTCGGGCTGTTGCTCATCGTCGACGGCCGTCGTGGGGTCGGCACGCAGGATGCCGCGATGATCGAATGGGTCCTCGCGCGCGGGATTGCTGCGCACATCCTTCTCACCAAGTCGGACAAGCTCAACCGAGGCGAGGCCGCGCGGGTCCTTCGCGAAACCGGTGCCGCGTGGAGCGCGAGGGGGGTAACGGCGCAACTGTTCTCGGCGCACACCGGGCAAGGCGTCGAGGAGGCCCGCGCCGTGATGGATCGCTGGCTCGCGAGCGAGCGGACAAGGCCGGGCGCCTGAGAAGGCCGGCCGTTGCCAGCGCAAAGCACGCAAAACGCTGCAAAGCGAAGCGCAAAAAAAAGCCTCGGTGGACGCTTATGGCAGCCACCGAGGCAGACCAACCCGGCATGGGGATGACAAACCGGGTCTTACCCGCTCAGGGAGAGGAGCGGGGAGCGTATTACACGCTCATGGGATTAGATGGGGACAGCCGCCGAAAGTTCCAGGCCGGCCGAAACAATATTTGTCACCGGTTTGTCACCGGTCCCGGTGCCTCAGAACGCAGCGAAAGATAATGAAAACCTGCGTTTACTTGACACTACTCGAGCTTCACGTTCCGTTCGCCGCGCAAGCCGAGATCCCGGGGGGCCAGCTCGCTGCTCCCGGGCTCAGTGAGCCTCATCCCAGTTTCGGCCGATCCCCACATCGACCCTGAGCGGGACCGAGAGTTCCGCCGCCTGGGCCATGTGCTCGCGCAGCTGCCGGGCAGTGCTCTCGATCGCCTCCTGCGCCACCTCCAGCACGAGCTCATCGTGCACCTGCATGATGAGCCGCGCCGGCGTACCCGACTGCTGCAACCAAGCGTCGACCTCGATCATCGCACGCTTGATGATGTCTGCGGCCGTTCCCTGCATGGGCGCGTTGATCGCGCTGCGCTCCGCGTACTGGCGCAAGGCCTGATTGCGCGATCGGATGTCGGGCAGATACAGCCGCCGGCCAAAAACCGTCTCGACGTATCCGAGCTCGCGTGCCTGGCTGCGCGTCTCATCCATGTAGCGCTTGACGCCCGGATAGCGCTCGAAATAAAGGTCGACGTAGCGCTGTGCGTCGCCTCGAGAGATGCCCAGCTGACGGGCGAGGCCGAAGGCGGACATCCCGTAGATCAGACCGAAATTGATCGCCTTGGCGGAGCGGCGCTGATCGGCACTCACCGCAGCCGGCGCAACTCCGAACACCTCGGCGGCAGTCGCCTGGTGCACGTCGCGGTCCTCGGCAAAGGCGCTTCGCAGACCCTCGTCGCCGGATAGATGCGCCATGATGCGCAGCTCGATTTGCGAATAGTCCGCCGCGACCAGCGAATGACCCGCGGGAGCGATGAACGCCTGGCGGATGCGCCGCCCCTCGCGCGTACGAATCGGAATGTTTTGCAGATTCGGATCCGATGAGGACAATCGCCCGGTCGCCGCGACCGCCTGTTGATAGCTCGTGTGAATGCGTCCGGTGCGCTCGTTGATCTGCTCGGGGAGCTTATCGGTGTAGGTGGACTTGAGCTTGGCGACTCCTCGATACTCGAGGATGATCTTGGGCAGCTCGTAGGCGGCGGCAAGCTCCTCGAGCACGTCCTCGGCGGTCGAGGGCTGCCCGGTCGATGTCTTGCGAGTGACCAGCAGCCCCAGCTTCCCGAACAAAATCTCCTGCAGCTGCTTGGGGGAATCGAGGTTGAAGGTGCCGCCCGCGGCCGTGTAGGCCTGCGCCTGGAGCTCGAGCATCCGTGCCGCGAGCTCCGAGCTCTGTGTCTTGAGCAGCGCTCGATCGACCAAGACGCCGCCGCGCTCCATGCGATAGAGGACCGGCATGAGCGGCTGCTCGATGGTCTCGTAGAGACTCTTCAGGCGCGGCGCTGCCTCGATTCGCGGCCAGATCGCGCGGTGCAGGCGCAGCGTCAGGTCCGCCTCCTCCGCCGCGTACTGCGTCGCGCGATCCAGGTCGACCTGGCTGAAGGCGATCTGCCGCGCACCCTTGCCGACGACCTCCTCGAATGCGATGCGGTCGAGCCCCAAGTATTTGCGCGCAATGGCATCGACGTCGTGGCGCGTCGCGACACTGTCGAGCACGTACGACTCGAGCATCGAATCGTGGCGCTGCCCGCGCAGCGTGACGCCGAGATTTGCCAGGATGTGCGTATCGAATTTCAGGTGGTGCCCGAGCTTTGCGACCGACGCGTCCTCGAGGAGCGGCTGCAGGATGCCGAGCACCTCGTCGCGCGCGAGCTGTCGGGGCGCCCCCGGGTAATCGTGCGCGATGGGAACGTAGGCCGCCTCTCCCGGAGAGACCGCAAAGGAGAGGCCGACGAGCTTCGCATGCATGTAATCGAGGTTATCCGTGAGGGTAGCCAGGGAGACGAGAGAGGCGGCGGCGAGCCTGTCTCGCAGCGAGTGCAGGTCCTGCAAGGTGAGCACGCTTACATAGCGACGAGGCTCGGCGCGCTTCGGCGCCGCGCTCGCCGCCAGATCCGACGGCGTGACGGTGATCGCCCCGGAGGATAGCGGGCCGGCCGGCTGCGCGGCAACCGTGACGGACGCCGTTGCGGGGGGCGATGCCTCGAGCGATTTGAGCAAGGCCCGCAATTCCAGGCGCGAATACAGCTCGCGGAGCCGCCCGACATCGGGCGCGCCGGCAGCGAGCTGCTCCGGCATCACCTCGAGCGCGACCTTGGTATCGATGGTCGCGAGCTTGCGCGACAGCTCGAGCGCGCGTATCTCGCCGCGCAGATTCTCGCCGACCTTGCCCGAGATCTCGCCGGCATGTGCGATGAGCGCATCGAGCGTCTGATACTGGTTGAGCCACTTCGCCGCAGTCTTCGGGCCCACGCCGGTGATGCCCGGAATGTTATCGGAGCTATCGCCGACGAGGGCGAGGTAGTCGATGATCTGTTCGGGAAATACGTCGAACTTCGCCTTGACCCCGGCGCGATCGAGCCGGGTATTGCTCATGGTGTTCACCAAGGTAATGTGCTCTCCCACGAGCTGCGCCATGTCCTTGTCGCCGGTCGAGATCAGCACGTCGAATCCGGCCTGCGCCGCCTGTAGCGCGAGGGTGCCGATGACGTCGTCCGCCTCGACCCCGGCAACGCGCAACAGCGGCAGCCCCAAGGCCTCCACGGCCTCCAGGAGCAGCGGCAGTTGCGATCGCAGATCGTCGGGCATGGGGGTGCGATGGGCCTTGTACTCCTCGAAGAGCTCGTCGCGAAACGTGCGACCGGAGGCGTCGAATACCACGGCGATGCGCTCCGGTGATTCGTCCTTGATCAGCTTGTTCAGCATGTTGAGCACGCCGAGGACCGCACCGGTCGGCTCGCCCTTGGAGCTCGTGAGCGGCGGCAGGGCATGAAAGGCGCGGTAGAGATACGAAGAGCCGTCGACGAGCACGAGCTTGCGCGCGCTCATGATTCGCTCGGCACGGCACCAGGCGGTGCGGGCGGTGCGGGCGGTGCGGGCGGCGCGGGCGGCGCGGGCGGCGCGGGCGGCGCGGGCGGCGCGGAGGGTGCGGGCGAGGGAGCCGGAGTGGTGGTGGGTGGAGGCGGTTCGGTCGATGGCGTGGGAGCGCTCGACGGAGCCTGCCCCGTCGATGGTGCGGAAGACTTCGAGGCGGGGAACTTGACCTTCTTGTGGGGGTGCTGCGCATCGGGCAACACCAGAGGCCCTTTCTGCCCGCACGCCGCTAAACTCAAGCTGACGAGCAGCAAAAGGCACACAATTCTCATGCCTCGAAGTATACCGCGACGCCCGAGGAGCGCTGACTCACCGGAACTTCGGGCGCTGCGCTCCTGTCCCAGGCAAGGGCAGTCGCAACAAACGGAGACCTAGATGCATCGACTCTCAGCCAGCTCACTGACCGTCCTCATCGCATGCGCCGCGGGTGCCTCGAGTCCGGCGTTTGCCGACAATTTGCTGGGCGCTTACATCGGTGCCGGCGTAGGCCAATCGAACGTCGGCAGCAACGACGCCTATGACTTCGGATACTTCGGCGGTTATCACGACCGAGACGCGGCGTGGAAAGTGATCGCCGGCATTCGGCCGTTGCCGATCGTGGGCGCGGAGCTCGAATACATCGATTTCGGCAGCGGCAACGGCAACAACGGCTTCTACGCGAACGGTGAGTTCTACGGGAACTCGAGCTCGCACCCCAAGGCGACGGTGCTCTACGGACTCGGCTACCTTCCGCTCCCACTGCCGTTTCTCGACATCTATGGCAAGGTCGGGGCCGCGCGTTTACAAAGCGATATCAATAGCTATGTCTTCCCGACCGGGTGCGTGCCGCCGTTCCCCGTGTCAGGCTGCACCGCCGTCGCCTTCCGCACGGATCAGCAGGACACCCGGTTCGCCTACGGCGGCGGCGTGCAGGGGAAGTGGCAGGACTTCGCGTTTCGCGCCGAATACGAGCGCATCAGCTCGCAGTTCGGCGATCCCGCGGCGTACACGATCAGCGTCACCTGGACGTTTTAGCGCTCTAGGCCGCCGCTCCGTTCGCCTCGGGAACCTGCGCGGCGCGGGCCATCGTCCCGGTATACTGCGCGCATGCCACGATTCCCGCGCGCTCGGACCGCCCTCGCGGCTGCATGCATCGTCGTCGCTGCGGTTTGCGCCTGTTCGAGCGACGAGACGCGAGAGGCGGCCGCTCCCGCCTCGCGCCGGGCGCCGGATGCCACGACCCGGGCGCTTCGCAAGAAGGTGGCGAACATCGTGGTCATCTACGCCGAGAACCGGGCGTTCGACAACCTGTACGGGAATTTCCCAGGAGCGGAGGGCTTGGGCGAGGTGGTCGATCGAGCCGGGCGGCCGCTCCCCAAGTACACCGCGCAGCGAGACCGCGACGGCACGCTGCTCAAGAGGCTCCCCCAAACCTGGGGCGGCGTAACCGCTCCCGGCTACTTTCCGGTCATCACGCAGGCGCAAAGCGCGGGACTTCCCAATGCGCCGTTCTCGATCGAGCATGCATTCACCGCACAGTCGGGCGTCACCCTCACCACCTCGGTCGTGACGCGCGATCTCTATCATCGGTTCTTCGAGCATCAGATGCAGATCGACGGCGGGAACAACGACCAATTCGCCGCGTGGTCGGATGCGGGCGGGCTCACGATGGGTCATTTCGATACGAGCGGCTCGGCGCTGTTCGCGCTCGCCCATGAGTACGTGCTGGCGGACCACTTCTTCCAGGGGGCTTTCGGCGGCTCCTTCCTCAATCATCAGTATCTCGTCTGCGCATGCGCGCCGGAGTACCCGAACGCGGGCACCTCGCCGGCCAAGGGCTCGATCACGACACTCGATCAGGATAGCGCCGCCCACTATTTGCCGCGCCTCGCGACCTCGCGCGATTCGCCGGCATCGGCGCTCGATGGGCCGCCCCGGTTCGTGAGAAGCGGCAATATCGCCCCCGCCGGCTATTTCGGCGACGGCAAGTTCCATGCGGTGAACACCATGCAGCCGCCGTATCAGCCGAGCGGGAATGCGCCGGCGGCCGGCGACTCGAGCGGCCTCTACGCCGATCCGAGCAACGCGACGACCCTGCCGCCGCAGACCGAGCCCACCATCGGCGACCGGCTGAGCGCGAAAAGCATTGGGTGGGCCTGGTACGCAGGGGCGTGGAACGCCGCCATCGAGGACGGTAAACAGAGCGCCGGCAAGACGCGGCGGGTCATCTATGCGCCGGCGATGCCCGCCGGCAGTCCCGACTTCCAGCCGCATCACCAGCCCTTCAACTACTACGCGAATTTCGACCCGCTCACCAAGCTCGAGGAGCGCGCGACCCATTTGAAGGACTACGCCGATCTGCTCGCCGATATCGCGGCGGGCCGCCTGCCTCCCGTGGCCTTCTACAAGCCGCAGGGCAATCTCAATCAGCACCCCGGCTACGCCTCGATCGCCGACGGCGACGCTCACATCGCCGAGCTCGTCGCCAAGCTCAGGGCGTCCCCGCAGTGGAATCGCATGGTGATCGTGATCACGTACGATGAGTTCGGCGGTGCATGGGACCACGTCGCGCCGCCGCGCGGCGACCTGCTCGGACCCGGCACGCGGATACCCGCGATCATCGTGTCGCCGCTCGCGAGGCGAGCGACCGTCGATCACACGCCGTACGATACAGGGTCGATTCTGCGCTTGATCGTGCGCCGATTCGATCTCGAGGGATTGCCGGGCATCGCAGAGCGCGATCGAGCGCTCGTCGAACACGGCGAAGCGCCTCTCGGAGACCTCACCAACGCCCTCGACCTGGCGCGGTAGTGTCCTGAATCAGAGATTCGCCGTGCACCGAGAGCGCCGCGGCGTTCACGCGCCCGCGCGACCCACGCTATTGCGGTGAGGCGGGAGGCGGGCCGCCGGTCGGCGGCTTCGGCGCGGCCGGCGGCGGCTGCCCAGGGGTCGGCGTCGCCCGCATCATCGGATTGGGGCTCGCGGGGGGCGCCGGCGCAGCGGCGGGCCGGGGCTTCACGCTCAGCAATTCCACATCGAATATCAGCAGCGAATTGGCCGGAATCCCGGGCCGAGGAGCCGGCCCGTAGGCGAGCTCCGGCGGCACGTAGAGCACCCACTGTGCGCCCGGCTTCATCAGCTGCAAAGCCTCCTGCCAGCCCCGGATCACGCCATTCACCGGAAAGGTCGCGGGCATGCCATGCGAATAGGAGCTGTCGAACTCGGTGCCATCGATCAAGCGGCCCCGATAATTCACCGTGACCTCATCGGTAGGCGCGACCGCCGGGGCACTCGCATCGCCCGCCTTGATGACCTTGTACTGCAAGCCCGACGCGGTCGACTGCACGCCCTTCTTCTGTGCGTTCTTCTGGAGGTAGTCCGTGGCGGCGGCCTTATTGCTCTCGGCGAGCGCAGTCATCTTGGCGCGCACGAACATTTGCACTTGCTGGCGCTCCGGCGGGGTCAAGGTCTTGCCCTTCAAGCCCTCCTTGACACCGCGCATGAGCGAGTCGGACGAGACATCACCGGCGATGCCGATGGAATGCAGGCTCTCACCGAGGTTGAGTCCGAATAGGTAGCTCGCCTGATCGTTCGTCAGAGGCTCGGGTGCTGGAGGCGCCGCTGGGACGGGAGCCGCTGCGGAGGGGGCGGGCGGCGCAGGCGCCGGCTTCGCTGCCGGTGGATTTTGCGCGCCGGCCAGCGGCGCGATCGACAGCAACAGCGCGCAGGCGCCGGCGGTGCTCATTCGACGGACGATGGTTTTCATGGCGCGAAACGATACGCACTCGTTCACTCAATTGCCAGTGCGATTTGATGTCGAGGCCGCCCGAGCACGACGCTCTAGCGCGGCGGCTCCCTTCGGGTGAGCACGGCCATCGTGAGCCGTGAGATGCACACCAGGGCGCAGGCGTCGTCCACGATCTCGATGCTCCAAACCTGGCTCCGACCGCCGAGATGCAGCGGCCGCGCGGTGCCCGTGACCCGGCCGCTGCGCACCGAGCGCACGTGATTCGCGTTGATCTCTTGACCGAGGCAGTAGTAACGATGAGTGTCGACGCACATGTTGGCGCCGATGCTGCCGAGGGTCTCGGCGAGCGCCACCGAGGCGCCGCCGTGCAGGAGCCCGTAGGGTTGCCGGGTTCGCTCATCGACCGGCATGGTGGCACGGATATAGTCATCGCCGATCTCGGTGATCACGATCTCGAGCGGCCGCATCATGGTGTCTTGGCCGCTCGCATTGAGCGACTCGAGTGTGTGCGGGTTGCGCCAAATCCTCATCGCCCCCCCTCAGCGTCGCTCGGCGCATCCTCATCGCCGAGTCGATCCTCGGGAGGGCGATCTTTGAGCATCGCCGCCACCCGTCGGTAGGCCTCACGGAACGGGATGTTCTCCTTCGCCACCAGGGCGTTGGCAGCTGCCGCGGCGTGGATGGCGGGATCCAGGCGGATGCGGTCGGCGCGGAAGCGAACGCCCCCGATGGCGCTCGGCAGGATGTCGAGCGTCTGCTTGCAGGAATCGATGGCGCGAAACAAAGGCGGCTTGATGAGCTGCAGATCCCGATGGTAGCCGGAAGTCAGCTTTTGCGTGATGCCGAGCACCTCGTTCAACGCCGATTGCGCGACGGCGCTGCGCCCGCGGACGAGCTCGAGCACATCGGGGTTGCGCTTTTGCGGCATGATGGAGGAGCCCGTGGTGAACTCCTCCGGCAGGCTCACGAAGCCGAACTCCTGCGTATAGAAGAGCAAGAGGTCCGCCGCGAGACGCGCGAGGTCCTGCGTGAGCAAGGTGGTCTCGAACAAGAGGTGCGCCTCGGCCTTACCGCGGGAGAGTTGCACGGCGGTGACGGGTTCCTGCGTGACGCTGAATGCGAGCTTGCGGCGGGTCGATTCGCGACTCAAGTCGAGATTGGGCGTGCCGTATCCCGCCGCGGACCCGAGGGGATTTTTCGCCGCGCGGCGCAGCGCCTGCTCGAGTCCCTGCGCATCGTCGCGGATCTCCGCGGCGAAGCCCTGCGCCCAGAGGCCCACGCTGCTCGGCATCGCTTGCTGCATGTGGGTGTACCCCGGCAGCTCGATGGCGCCGTCACGCACGGCGAGCGCATCGAGCGCGCGTGCGACTTCGAGGGCACCCTCGCGCAGCGCGCGAATCGCATCGCGCAGGTACAGCCGCAAGGCGGCGAGTACCTGATCGTTGCGCGAGCGGCCCGCATGGAGGCGCCCGCCCGCGGCGCCGATACGCGCGGTGAGCCGGTTCTCGATGGCCGTCTGGCCATCCTCCTCTTCGAGCGAAACGCGCCATTCGCCACGCGCGTGCTCCGCGCCGATGGCGATGAGCGCCTCGCAGATCGCGCGATGATCCTCGGCGGTCAGCAGTCCCTGCTCTTTGAGCATCTCGGCGTGCGCCAGCGAGGCCTCGATGTCGTAGCCAACCAGGCGGTCATCGAGGTGATGGTCATCGCCCGCCGTGTAGGCGAGCACGCGCTCATCGAGAGGAGCTCCCTTGTCCCACAAGCGAGTCATCCTAGCCTCGATTATTCATGAAGGACAACTTCTTTATCCCCGGTCGCCGGCTTTGGAAGGGAATTTTCCGGGCCGCCGTGAATCCGTCCCTGGAGGCTGCGGGAAAAACATTGCGCTGCGCAGTCCCTGCTGCGCGCAAGCCCTGGGTGGCCATCCATGGCCACCCGCGCGACGCATGCGTCGCGCCCGTGTGTTTCACGCCCCGGAAAATTCCCTTCCAAAGCCAGCGCCTCGTGATATGTATCGTTCTTCATGAATACTTCGCGCTAGACCCTCATCCGGAGCTGCTGTACTGCTCGGCCGGGCTCAAGGCCTTCAAGTCCGCGACCACTAGCGTGCCCGTGCCCTCGTTGGTGAAAACTTCAGCGAGCAGGCTGTCGGCCGACTTGTAGGTTATGACGTGCACGCGCCGCACACCGCCGCGGATTGCGCTCTCGATCGCCGTGGCCTTGGGCAGCATGCCGTGCGTCAAGCTCCCCGCATCCCGCAGCCGATTGAGGCCCTTGATATCGGTATAGGAAATGAGCGAGCTGGTGTCCGTCGAGCGCTCGAGAATCCCGGGCGCGCTGGTGCAAAGCACCAGCTTCTCGGCCCCGAGGGCGCCGCCTAGGGCGGCCTCCACGGTATCTGCATTGATGTTGAGCAAAGTGCCGTTCGAATCGGCCGAGAGCGGGCTCACCACGGGCATCAGTCCGTTCGCCAGCAATTTCTCGACCACCGCGGCGTTCACCGAATCGATGTCCCCAACGAAGCCGTAGTCGACGGTGTCGCTCGAGCCCGCCGAGACCCGAACCGGTCCGCGCTTGTGCGCCCGGATGAGCCCCGCGTCGACGCCCGAGAGGCCGATCGCCTCGATATCGAGCGCGCGACACATCGCGAGGATGCGAGTGTTGATGATGCCGTTGAGAACCATCGCCGTGACGTCGATCGACTTCTGATCGGTGACCCGGCGCCCATGCACCATCTGCGTCTCGATGCCCAACGTGGCCTGCAGATGGTCGAGCTGCGGACCGCCGCCGTGCACGAGCACGGTCTTGATGCCTACTTGGTGCAGTACCGCGACCTGCTCGATCAGCGCGCGCGTCGAGCTCTCGTCCGCGAACACCGCGCCGCCCGCTTTGATGACGAATACCTTGTTCTTGTACATGCGGATGTAGGGCGCGGCGCTCTTCAGCGAGCGCACGGCGATGGAAGGATCGGGTCGGCTCAGGATCATGGCTGCGCTCCAAAGCGGGGCGATACGGGCGCGAGCATTCGATGAAGGATCGCCGTCTGGACGATCAGCCGATTGAATGCCGATTGCTTGACGGCGGCGCGCGGACCATCGAGTACCTCGTCGGCGACGGCGACGTTGCGGCGGACCGGTAAGCAGTGCATGAGCTTCGCATGAGGCTTTGCGCCGGCGAACCAATGCTCGCGCACGCACCAGTCCTTGAGGTCCGCGCGCAATCGCGCATCGGCATCGAAGTCCCCGTAATACGTCGTGGTGCCCCATTCCTTGGCATAGAGCACGCTCGCTCCGGCGAGCGCTGCGACGCGGTCGCTGGTCTCGCTCACCGAGCCGCCGGACGCGAAGGCCGCGAGGCGCGCCTTCGCCATGATCTCCGGCGGCAGAGCGAAGCCTTCGGGGCGCGCGACCACGACCTCCATTCCACGCATCGCGGCCATGTGCAGCACTGCGGCCGGCACGGCGAGCGGCAAGGCTCTCGGGTGGTAGGCCCAGCTCAACACGAATTTCGCGCGGTTGGGTATCTTGAGTT
>DATHCO010000293.1:0-2493 GCA_035319505.1 Steroidobacteraceae bacterium
CCCGTACCGGGAATTCCGAATCTGCTCCTCGCGAGCGGCTTCACCGGTCACGGGCTGCAACATGCGCCGGGCATCGGCCGAGCTCTTGCGGAATACATCTGTTTCGGGGCGTACCGCACGATCGATCTCGCGGCGCTATCCTATGCGCGCTTCCTGACGGATACTCCACTACGCGAGCTCAACGTGATCTGATTGGCTCCCTCGATTCGCTCCCTTGATTCGCCCACCGACGGACTGCGCCATGCTACAGCTCGATGCCTTCGCCATCGCCGCACGCCTCGATCGGCGCGCGCTCATCGATGCGCTCGATGCCGCGTTTCGCGAGCCTTATGAAGTCCCGGCCCGTGTGCGTTACCAGGTCAAGGCGGCCCTGCCCGGCGACGCCGCCGGCACGCTCCTGGTGATGCCCGCCTGGAGGGTCGGAGGCGCGCTCGGCATCAAGCTCGTGACCGTGTTTCCGGAAAACACCCGCAAGGGCCTCCCCACCGTTGCGGCGACCTATCTCGTGCTCGATGCCACGACGGGCGCGCCGCGCGCGCTCCTCGACGGCGGGGAGATCACCGCGCGGCGCACCGGCGCTGCCTCGGCGCTCGCCTCGCGATATCTCTCGAGGAGCGAGGCCTCGCGCCTCACGATGGTCGGCACGGGGCGGCTCGCTCCACACCTCATCGAAAGTCACGCCGTCGTGCGGCCGATTCGCGAGGTGCGCATCTGGGGTAGGCGTCTCGAGCGTGCGCGATCGCTCGCTGCCTCGCTCGCGAGACCCGGCTGGTCGGTCGAGGGGACCGACGATCTCGAGGCCGCCGTGCGCTGGGCGGACATCATCAGCTGTGCGACGCTCTCGCGCCGGCCGCTCGTGCGGGGCGCCTGGCTCGAGGCCGGACAGCACGTCGATCTCGTGGGCGCCTTCACCGCGGAAATGTGCGAGGTCGACGATGAGGCGATAGCGCGCTCGGAGCTCTACGTCGACACACGCGAGGGTGCACTCGATGAGTCGGGCGAGATCATCGGTGCGTTGGCGCGCGGGGTGATCGATGACGGTGCGGTGCGCGCCGAGCTCAAGGATCTCGCGTCGGGTGCCTTCGCGCGGTCGAGCCCCGCGGCCATCACGCTGTTCAAGAGCGTGGGGACCGCGCTCGAGGACCTCGTTGCGGCGGAATTGGCGCTTGAGTGAGCCGCGAGCTCGATAAGCGCACTGGATCGATCGCACTTTGCCGCGCTGTTGACGAAAGTCGTCACCGAGCACGGTCTCAAGCCGCGCTCGGCGCAGGAGTATCAGCGATCTGACGATGAGCTCAACGCCGCCTACAGGACGCGAATTGCCCTCTATGGGCCGGATTTCAAATGTCGGTTGCAGAGTGTCGCAGCCGCGAAGCAGGCACAGAGACTGTGGCTCAAGCTCCACCCGCCGTGGTTGAAGCTATGTGAGGAGGTCTATCGCGGGGATATGTCGCCGCAAGAGATCGAGCGAGCGATCGGCACGGAGCTACGCGAGGTTCGAATCATTGAGATCCGTCGGGGAAATTAGTCGCACTGCCTTTGCCGACAAGCCTGTGCGCACGCTCGGCTTTCGGCGCGCGGGTGGACCCGTTGATGTGCCCTCCGGCAATCTCGTGTATGCTCACCGCGAGGCGAGCGAGATCTCCAGAGGGAAAGCTCAAGGTGCCCCGATCTTCGGGCCACACTAAAGTAAAGAACAAGACCCGATTCGTTGGAGGAGCCATGCACCACCCAGCCGGTACCGCGCTTTGCGCCGCCCTATCAGTGTTTGCAGCGCTCGTCGCGTCGGCCGTCCGCGCGCAGGACGTCGCGGGCAGCAAGGATTACCCGCTCATCTCGCGCTACGCCGGATCCACAATCGTGGAGTACAGTCGGCAATTCGACCAGTACACCGTGGTGCTCGGTGCCCCGAAAGACGAGAAATGGTCCAAGAGCCAGCAGCTCGAGGGTACGGTCACCCGCATTCGTTACGACATCCCCGAGCATCGTTCGGCGCTCGAGGTGTTCCGCAATTACCAGACGGCGCTCAAGAACGGCGGGTTCGTGGAGCTGTTTGCTTGTACGGGTCAGGCACAGTGCGTCGGCAGCCAGAGCTTGGGATGGTGCGGCGGATGCTCGCCCCAACATCTGTCGGCGAAGCTCGCGCGCCCGGAGGGAGACGTCTACGTGAGCTTGCACATCGAGCAGGACAACCCCGACACGCACGCGCAGGCATCGCTCGACGTCATCGAAGTCAAGCCGATGGATACGGGACTCGTCAGCGTTACCGCCGATTCGCTGGCACGCGACATCACCGGGACCGGCCATGCCTCCGTTTACGGCATCTATTTCGACACCGGGAAGGCCGATGTCAGGCCGGAATCAGACGGGACGCTGAAGGAGATCGCCACACTCTTGCAGCGAAACGCACAGCTTAAGCTCTATGTGGTCGGGCATACGGACAACCAAGGGACGCTCGATACGAACATGGATCTCTCGCGACGCCGCGCCGAT
>DATHCO010000294.1:0-2776 GCA_035319505.1 Steroidobacteraceae bacterium
GTGCACGGCTGGTCTCGCGCTTACCCGGCTGGCACTGCACCGTTCGGGTTGGCGGGCTGGCAGGCGGCCTACTTGGCCGTCGGAGTTCCGGGGCTGCTGCTCGCATTGTGGGTGCTCACGCTACGGGAGCCTACGCGCGGCATAGCCGACGGGCTCGCCGTGCCGGCGTACACGCCGGGCGCCTGGCGCTCATTCGGCCGCGAGTTGGCCTCCATTCTCCCGCCGTTCACGCTCTACAGCGCCGCCCGAGTACCGGGCGCTTTGAGGATCAATCTCTGTCTGCTCGCCGTGATCGGGAGCGCCACTCTGCTGCTCACCGCGCTGACCGGCGACAAGGCGCAGTGGATCGGGTTCGGAGTCGGCCTCTATGCGGTCGCCTCGTGGATGCAGATGCTGCGTGCGCGAGACCGGCCGACATTCGCGCTGCTCTTCGGAACGCGGGCGGTCGGCCTCGCCTTGCTGGGATTTGGGGGCATCGGCTTCATCGTCTATTCGTTCACGTTTTGGGTGGCACCGTACGTCATGCGCACCTTCGCCGTCGCGCCCCACGTTGCCGGGCTCGCCCTGGGAGTGCCGACGGGATTCGCCGCCGCCGTGGGCTGCGTTCTCGGTGGATATTTGTCCGACCTCTGGAAACGCCGCGACCCGCGCGGCCGACTGCTGGTCTGCGCCCTGGGAGTCATCCTCACGGCGCCGCTCAGCGTCGTGATGTTGACTGCGAAGCAAATCGCAGTCGTGTACGTCGTCTACCCGCTTCTGTCGCTGTGCATCTACATGTATCTTGGCTCGGGAGCGGCCGCGATCCAGGACTGTGTGCTGCCGCGCATGCGGGGCGTCGCCGGCGCTACCTACCTCCTTGCGCTGTCGCTGCTCGGAATGGCGCTGGGACCTTACTTGACCGGCAAGATCGCCTCGCTCTCAGGCTCGCTCAGAACGGGGTTGCTGGTCCCGCTCGTCATGGTCGCGCCGACGGCGCTGCTCCTGTGGCTGTCCGCGGGGGGCGTTGCGGTGGCCGAGGCGAGTCGCGCCGAGCGGGCGCGGGCCGCGGGCGAAGCGCCGGCATGATCGAGGCTCGCTGGGCTTTCGCATCGAGCGAGGCGCGAATAGACTCTGCATCATTCCGCAACAACCTCTCGGCAAATTATGAGCTTCTCACTTTACGATGCCGTCGTCCCGACCTATCAGCAGATCCTGAGCGCCGTCTCCGGCTTGCTCACCAAGGCGGAAGCCTTCTGCTCCGAGAAAGGTCTCGCGCCCGGCGAGATCATCCAGGCGCGCCTCGCGCCGGATATGTTCCCCTTTGCTTATCAGGTGAAATCGACGGCGGTGCATTCGCTCGGCGCCATCGAGGGAGTGCGCCAAGGGGTTTTTTCCCCGGACATGACGCCGCCGCCGGAAACCTTCCAGGCCTTGAAGGCGCGGATCGCGCACACCCTTGCGGCGCTCGAGGCGATCGCCCCCGCGGAGCTGAACGGTTTCTTGGGTCGCGATATGCGTTTTGCGTTCGGCGATCGACGAATCGACTTCACCGCCGAGAATTTCCTGCTCACCTTCTCGCAGCCGAATTTTTATTTCCACGCGACCACGGCTTACGACATCCTGCGCTGGAAGGGCGTGTCGATCGGCAAGCGCGACTTCATGGGGAAGCTGCGCACCAAGCAGTGAATGCCGCTGCGAGGGGCGCGCGAGGATCTCAGCGGCCGGCGAACTGCTCCATCATGAGGCCGGTGCCGCCGCGAGTGACGTGCGCCACGATGGCCGTGCGGCGATGGATCTTGGTGACGAGGCCCAAGTTGATCGCGAAGGCGAGTTGCACCTGCTGGCCCTTGCGCAATCCTAGATTTTCGGTCTCGACGAACACGCCGTTTGCGCTCAAGTTCTTGGCCTTGCAGATGCGGCTCTTGCGCCCCGACATCACCACGTAAACGGTGGTGCGTGCGCGGTGGCGAGTGTGCAAACGACGCTCCATCCGCCCTTCCCTATTGGTTGTTGTCGGCAAGGGCCCATTATGCACCCGTCGGCGGCGTTCGCCACCCCAAATTCAGTGCAAACCCATATGTAAAATGCAGTGCGTGCGATCGCGCGCAAGGGGGAGCGGCCGGGTCGCCGGGCAGACGACCGGTGGTCGGACAATCAGCTGATGTCTTTGCGCCGAATCGCGAGCTGCTCCGGCGCCTCGATGCCCATTTTCACGCGTCGGCCCGTTCCTCCGAGCAGCGTAATCAGGATGGGTCCATTCGCGAACAGCTGTGCGAGGGTCATGCTCGCGTCCACACCATCCGCTGGCTGGATAATGATCGATTCATCGGCACGACGGCTCAGAACTAGCATAGCTTTAGGCCTTGGCCAGCGCGCGCAGCGCCCTGGCGGATGTCTTTCCCTGCGGGCCGTACGTGATTGGCGAGCCGCCACGCACGATCCCGAGAAGTTGTTTGATCTGGCCCTGACGCAAGTTGACGATGTAGCCGTTGACTTCGTTGCCTTTGCGGCAACTCGCCATCAGCTCCATCAACGTGCGCCAGCGCTGTGCGACCGTTGCCGCGAGAGCGGTACCGTGCGGGACGCGCGCCCCGGGCAGACCCTGCTCGGCGACCACGGACAGCGCGCGGCGCTCATCCTCGAGCTGCTCGAGCATGCCGATGAGGCGCATTTTTTCGGCAGCTGTCTGCTCCACAGCCTCGGGCGAGCGGCCGGTTAGCGATGCCCGCTCGGCATCCAAGGTCATCGAGAGCATGCGCGCGACCTCGATCTCGCGATCCAGTAAAACCTCGAGACG
>DATHCO010000295.1:0-6055 GCA_035319505.1 Steroidobacteraceae bacterium
CGCCGTGGGGCTTGCGATATTCACCAACGTCGCGCTCGGCGGTGTGCTCGCGAGCTGGCATCTCGATATCGGCATCCCATGGAAGGCCAGTGGGCTCACCCTGGTGGCGTTGGCGGCGATCTGGACCGTGACGCTGATCAATTGCGCTTCGGTCACCGTGGGCGGACGCACGGCGCTCGCGGTGACCGTCGCGAAGGTCGGGCTCGTGCTCGGGGTAGGTGTCGGCGCCCTGCTGTTTGCCCCGGGCGATTGGACGCACCTCGAGGGTTCCGGATCGGGAGGCACTTGCGAGGCAGTCGCCGCAACGGCACGCGGTGGCATCGCCGGATTCGGCGCGGCGATGCTCGGTGCGCTCTGGGCGTACGATGGATGGAATAACGTTGCACCCCTCGCGGGTGAGATACGTGATCCGCAGCGCAATCTGCCCCGAGCCTTCATCGGCGGTACTTTGGTGGTCGCCTCGCTGTATCTCTTCGTAAACCTCGCGTACTACTACGCGCTTACACCGCTCGAGATCGCGAGCCTTTCGCAGGGGACCTCGGTGGCGACCGAAGTGCTCAAGCGATTCCTCGGCCCTCTGGCTGTCTCATTGACCGCGGTGGCGATGATGATCTCCTCGTTCGGATCATTGCACGCGAGCGTCCTGTCGAACTCGCGCATACCGTTCGCGATGGCGCGCGGGGGTCTGTTCTTCGCGAGTCTCGCAAAACTCTCGCCGCGGTCCAACGTGCCGGTGCGGGCGCTCCTCGCGCAGGGCGCGTGGGCGAGCCTGCTCGCCGTCTCGGGAACGTACGACACGCTCACCGACTCGGTGATGTTCGCTTCCTGGATGTTCTACGGGTTGAGTACCGCTTCGCTCTTCGTATTCCGGCGCACGATGCCCGAGGCGCAGCGGCCGTACCGGGCTCTCGGCTACCCCTTTCTGCCTTTGACGTTCTTGGTGGCGACGGCGGCGCTGTTGGTCAATACGTTCGTCGCCACGCCGCGGGAGGCGTTACGAGGGGTCGGCATGCTGCTCATGGGACTGCCGCTTTATTGGTACTGGTCGCGACCTCGGCGCCTCGATGCGACCTTGAACGGAGAGGTTCGAGGACGATGAAGGGGAGGCGGCTCGGCATGCGTGAAATTCCAGGTGGCGGGTCAACCGCAGTGCGGTTGAGGGCAGGGCAGGGGGTGCGCCTCGTCAACACACACGGGTCCCAGGTCGTCGATACCTGGTGTCTTGCCGCGGCGGACTCGAGCGAATACCTCTCGGTCGAGCAAACACGGCGAATGCTCTTTCGGCTGTTTGCGGGCGCGGGCGACGACCTGTACAGCAATCGTCGCAATCCGCTTCTCAAGCTCGAGGCGGACACATCCGCCGGCCGCCACGACATGCTGCTCGCCTGTTGCGACTCCTGGGTGTACCAGTTTTACGGCTGTGCCCCTGGTCATGCGAACTGTCGCGATAACTTTCTCCGGGCGCTCGCAGAGCTCGGTATGGCAGCTGCGGTGGTGCCGAATCCCATCAATTTCTGGATGAACGTACCGGTGACGGACAACAGCAAGCTCGCGCTCGAGGCGCCGGTGAGCAAACCGGGAGATCTCATCGTGCTGCGTGCATTGCAAGACGTGGTGGTGGTCTTTTCCGCTTGCCCCATGGACGTGACACCGGTCAACGGAGTGGACCGCACGCCGCGATCAGTGGCTTACGAAATCCTAGCGCAGGCGTAGAGAGGGCGAGTTTGGCGCGAGCCGGCGCATCAAGGCGGAGGGTTGGCCGACATCAACGCGAAATCGGCCGCGCGACGCTCGTCCCAGATCACATAGAGGCCGCTCCCCACCACGACCGCGGCTCCGACCACCAGACTCAATGAGGGCGCAGCCGCCCAAAATATCCAGTCGATCGCAAAGGCCCAGAGGATCGACATGTACTCGAACGGCGCCACCACCGAGGGCGGCGCCCGGCGAAAGGCGTCCGTGAGCCAGAACTGCCCGAGAACTCCGGAGACGCCGACCGCCGCGAGCCAGGGCCAGTCGCCGGGCTCGACCGCGCGCCACTCGCCGAGCGCTAGAGTCCCCGAGCCGACGGTCACCGCCGCCAAATACCAAAACACCATCGACATGCTCGAATTGCTGCGGCCCAGCGAACGGACGCTGAGCGCGGAGAGCGAGTAGCAGATCGTCGCGCCCGCCGCCGCCGCCGCCGCCGCAACGGAGATGAGACCCTTACCCCAGGGCTGCAGGATGAAGAGCACGCCCCCCAGCCCGGCTGCGATGGCGAGCCAGCGGCGGCCCGTGACGCGCTCCCCGAGCAACGGTACCGAAAGCGCTGTCATGAGCAAGGGCGCCGCCAGGAACAGCGAATAGGTCTGCGCCAGCGTGAGCCGATGCACGGCGTAGATGAAGCTCGCTAGCATGCCGACGCCGAGTGCGCCGCGCCCCAGGTGCGCGAGGGGTCGCGTAACGCGCAGACTCGCCCACGAGCGCTGCCACGCGATCACCAGCACCAAGCACAGGAGCGACGACACGCAGCGCAGGCAGGAGACCTCAAGCGGCCCATAGTGAGACGACAGGCGCTTCAGCAACGCGTCCATGATCGAAAAAACGAACACGGCGGCGATCATGGAGACGATCCCGCGCAATCGTTCGCGCGACGGCGAGCGCAAGGCCGCTGTCGCGGTCAGGCCGGTAGAACTCATCTGGGAAATTGTAAACGAGGCCGGGCTGTCGGGCCCGCGGAGCCGTGTCCACGACTGTGGTCCGATCAACCCCCGCCGCGCGACCGCCCGAGCAGGCCGAGCGCACCGCCGGGCACGGCCAGCAAGGCCGTGATGGGAGCCGGTATCGCCGTGAGCAGAGCGATGGTGAGCGCCTTGATGAGCGCCGAGTCATGGTCATCGCCGTACCAGGCTTTTTGAATCCGGTACACGATGTACCCGAGAACCACGGCGGCGCCGAGCTCGACTTCGTAGAGTATACCCGCGCTTACGATCGTGGCACTGTTGGCCATGAGGTCCACCATGAGGGTGAGCAGCGCCGCACGCGGATCCAAGCCGAATGCCTGTACGAATCCCCTGAGTGCGAAGCGCTGTCCCGCGTCGGTTTGCCGCCTGGCGACGGGACCCTCATGCCGCTCGAGCTTGAGCATGCTGATTCTCCATTCGCGCGCCGAGGAAGAGCCACTCGAGGGCACGGCGCGCCCCAGACGATACCAAGCCCCATGATATAGTCGGCTGGCCGGAACCACAAAACGGAGATATCGTGCCGGCCGCGGGCTTGGGCGGGGAGACAAAGTGTGGCGCCGTTACACATTACCGGTGCCGCAATCGTGCGAACATGAGGAGCCGATACGAGCCGGGGCGGCGCCGGCCCAACCTAGGAGTGACTCGCGATGGTCACGGTTGATCCTCGACGATACGGGTTCGTTTTGTGGCTCGGCATTCTCGCGCCCTGGAGCGCCGCCATCGCGGAAAATCCCCAGCAGAACGAGCGGGCGCACCAGGAGCATCGCGAGGCACCGCGCGAGGAGCATCGCGAGGCACCACGTGAGAGGGAGGTACCGGCGCATCATGCGCCCGCCCCGGTGCAGCGATACACGCCGCTGCGGACACAACAGCACACCGGAGCCGGGCAGCCGCAAGGCGCTCCGCGGGGTGAGCCCGGCGCGCTGGGACAACGCTACGGGCAGCGCTCTGAGGCGCAACCGCGCTTCCCCGCACGGGGCGCGCTCTCCATGGGCCAACCGTTACAGCCAGCGCGGGGCTTTCACCCCATGGGCGCTTCGACGAGAACGGTATCCCAGGGGCCGGGCGGTCAAGTCATCGTGAACCGGAGCCTCGCTGGCGGTGGCCACGTGGTCGAAATCTCGCAACCTGTTGCCGGCGGCACGCTCCACGCGACACGCTACGGCGAAGGACTCAATGGAGTCGTCGAACGCCCGACCGCCAATGGATATTTCACGCGCACCTTCGTGCAGAGCGGCCGTGTGGTGTCGGCCCACGTCTACCGTCATTACAGCTTCGAGCGCTTCGGGCATAGCTATGCTTACGAGCAGCTGGTGCCTGCAGTCGTGTTCTCACCCGTGTATTGCGCGTGGGCGATCCGGCCATGGCGCGTCGCCATCACCTATCCATGGCGTTGGTGGCAGCCGTGGTATGGCGCCTACTTCGTTCCCTATCCGCAATACGCGAGCCTCGACCTGTGGATGACCGACTACATACTCGCGCAGAATGTCCAGGCCGCTTACGCGGCCGCGCAACCTCCGCCGGCTCAATACGCAGCGTCCGCGCCCGGTCAGTATGCAGAGCCTGCGGCGGGCCAGTACACACAGCCTCCAGCCGGGCAGTACACGCCCGGTCAGTATGCAGAGCCTGCGGCGGGCCAGTACACACAGCCTCCGCCTGAGGGTGCTGCGCCGATGCCACCGCAGAGCGCTGCCGGCGTTTCGCCGCCGACCTCGCCGGAGCAGGCAACGCCGGGCGAGCCTGCGCCCCCGAATGCCGCTCCATCGCCACCGCAGCCCGAGCCATCGCCCGAGACCGAAGGGACGACTCCGTCCGGCGGTGCGCCGGCTCAGGCCACGGCGCCGCCTCAGCCGATGCCGCCCGGTGCGACAGCCCGAACCTCCGGCCCGCCCTCGGGCGGGACGCGGACCGTGCTCACGGCTGCTCCGCCGGTGATTGCCGTGCCGCCCCCACCGATGACCGCGGATGTGAAGGCCGAGCTCAACGAACAGATCAAGCAGCAACTCGCCGAGCAGAGTCCGGCGGAGCACTCCGACCAGGATCTGCCCGACGCGCTGAAAGCGAGTCACGTCCTCTTTCGCGTTGTCTCGCCGATCGACGTGCCTACCGGTGCCACCAACCAATTCTGCTCACTCAATGCCAATGATTACATCAAGCGGACCGGCGACATGGACGCCGACGGTACGGTACCGGTACAAGTGAAGCTCAGTGGTCCGTCTGATTGCAATCAGGGTTTGGTCACCCGGGTCGCGCTGAACGATTTGATGCTGATGGACAGCGACCAGAAATCGCAACTCAATCGAGCGCTGCTCGCCGCCTCGAAGAATATGGGCCCAGGGAAACTTCCTCAGGCCCCGAGCACCAATCCCACGTTGGTTGCGCAGGGCCAAGCGAAACCGGATTCCGGCGCGACGCGCACGCTCGCCCAAATGTAACAGGGGACTCAAAGAGCGGTGCCGTCGCCGGATGGGATCATGCGCATTCGCGAGCCGGTGCTGCTCCTGCTGATTTGCCACATTCTCCTCGGGATCGGATCCTCGGCCGCGGCCCCTCTCAGTGCGGAGGCGAAGCGCGACCTCGAGCTGCGACCCGGTGTCGTCATCGTCTTCATTCCCCTGACAGCGAAAATCCCGGAGATTGAGGGTGTCGAATGTCCCGAAGGCTACGGGATTCGCGGCTCGGGTTTTCTATTTCGTCCGGATGGGTACCTGATCACCAACGGTCACGTGGCACAGATGGCGAATCTCAAGGACGCCGAGGCGATGAGCGCGCGCAACGCGGCCATCAGCGAATGTCTGCTCGAGGTGCTCAAGCAACAAGAGGAGCTCAAGCGGCAGCGCGCGGGGCAACCGCCGTTGAGCGAGCGCGACGAGCAGAGGCTATACGCGCTTGTCCTCGAATATCTCAAGTCAGGCAAGATCACGATCAGCGCGGGCCCCGCGACGATTCTGGTGTGCCTCGACAACAGGAAATGCCTGAACGGAGAGATCAAGGCCTACAGCGCGCCGTTCATCGACACCAATAGCCCGGGCAAGGATGTCGCGATCATCAAGATCGACGGCCATGACCTGCCGACGGTTCCGCTGGGCAACTCCGACGAGGTAAACGTCAATGATCCGGTATTCGTGATCGGGTATCCGGGCGACGCCGACGTGAGCGCAATCGCCACGTTCGTGGCGACCAGCACCGATGGTCGGATCTCCGCGGTGAAGAGACTGGAGCGCCCCGACATTCCCGTACTGCAGACGAGCGCGCTCATCAATCCGGGCAACAGCGGAGGGCCCGCCTTCGACGGCGAGGGGCGTGTGATCGGTCTCGCCACGTTCAAG
>DATHCO010000296.1:0-6457 GCA_035319505.1 Steroidobacteraceae bacterium
CCTCGCTCAGGAGGAGCTCGTACGCCGCCACGGCGGTATTGCGCGACACCCCGTAGAGCGCGCGCCAGGCGCGCGTCGAGGGCAGCCGCAGTCCCGGCTTCAGGCGGCCGTCGAGTATCGCTGTGCGCAGCTGAGTGTGCAGAGAAGCCAGAATCGAGCGCGACCCGCGCGGCGGCAGAGCGATCTGTAGCTGGAAAAGTGGTTCCATGAATACCGATCGAAGTGGACCTTTGGTTGGTCCATAGTTAAGAGCAATCTGCGCATCCATGGCAAGCCGCCTCCTGCATGCGTTTCTGGCCGTCGCGGCGATGCTCGCGTTCCTGTTGGCCGCGGCGACGCTCGTGTGCGTACCGCCGTCGCACGCCGCCGACGAGGCGCCGGGAGCGGCGAATGCCATCGTCAAGGAGCTCGCGAAGCGCAAGCTCGAGGGCATGAACGGCAAGGAGGTCCTCATGCTTACCGTGCAGTACGCCCCGGGCGGCGCCTCACTTCCGCACCGGCATAACGCCCAGGTGTTTGTGTACGTGCTCGAGGGCACGCTCAGGATGCAAGTCAAAGGCGGACCGCCCGTCGTCTTGGGTCCGGGCGAGACCTTCTACGAAGGTCCGGAGGACGTCCATACGGTGTCCGCCAATGCGAGCAAAGACCAGCCCGCGCGAATTCTCGTGTTCATGATCAAGGACGTGGGCGCTCCGGTGTCGGTCGCGGCGCCCACCGAGGCTCCGGCGCCTGCCGAGGCTCGACCGTGAGGGTGCTCGCCGCGCTAGCGGTCCTATCGATGGCACTCCTCTCGCTCGGGGCGCTCGGCGCCCCGACGAGCGGCGAGGAGCTGGCGAGCTCCGCCGGTCGAGCGCTCATCGGCACGCGGGCGCCGGGCTTTCAGCTCAAGACGATCGATGGGGAGACCATCGACCTCGGCCGTCTATACGGCAAGCAGGCGGTGTACCTCAAATTCTGGGCCACGTGGTGCGTCCCGTGCCGCGAGCAGATGCCGCACTTTCAGCACACGTTCGAGGCAGCGGGCCCAGATCTCGCAGTGATTGCGATCAACACGGGATTCAACGACTCGATCGACGAGATTCGGGCGTACCGCCAGAAACTCGGGATCACGATGCCTATCGTGATGGACGACGGCACGCTCGCCGGCGCCTTTGGACTGCGCGTGACTCCTCAGCATATCGTGATCGACCGCGACGGCCGGATCGCCTACGTGGGGCATCTCGCCGATGCGCGGCTCGATGCCGCGCTCGCCGCCGCACGCTCGGAGGCCGGGGCGGTGGCGGACGAGAAACCTCCGGCGCGGGATGCCGCTCATCGAGCGGTGGCGCCGGGCGCTCGTCATTACCGGGTAGGCGATGAGCTTCCGAAGCGCGCGCCGCCGACGATCGATGGTCGAGCGTTCACGCTTCGTGACGCCGCTGACCCGCGACCGACGGTGCTCGTTTTCCTGTCGCCCTGGTGCGAGTCGTATCTCGCCACCTCGCGACCGGAAGCCTCGACCAGTTGCCGTCGGATGCGTGAGCAGGTGAGTGAGCTCGAGGCCAAGGCGAAGGTCCGATGGCTCGGGATCGCCTCGGGTCTTTGGGCGACGAGCGCGGATCTGCGCGAGTATCGAAGCAAGTACGGCGTGAAAATTCCACTGACTCTCGACAGCTCCGGTGCGCTATTTCGCACCTTCGACGTCAACCAGGTCCCCGTCGTGCTCCTCGCCGACGCGAGCGGAAGAATCGTGCGCAAGATCGATTCCGCTGACCTCAACACCCCGGATGTGCTGCGCGGGGCCATCGACGCGCTGTAACGGACTAGGCAGCTAGTGAGCCAATCGGCGGCGGGGTATCGCATACGGGCGCATCTGCGGTACCGTTGCGCATGCTTGCCCCTCTCGTTGACCCGCTCGCCTACTGCGCGGCCATTGCGTGGCCGCGATCGCCGCGATCGCCTCGATGGCCGTGATTCGTCCGGGCTCTTCCCTGTCACACCGGCCGTGGACGCTGGGAGCGGACTCGCGAGCGGGCGTCATCGGGTTCGCGGCTGTCGCGTTCGCCCTCAAGTTGATCCTTGCCCCGAGCGTGGAGCTATTGCCTGAGGAGGCGTACTACTGGAACTACGCGCGTCACCTCGATTACGGGTACCTGGATCACCCACCGATGGTGGGATGGATTATCGGCGCCGCGAGAGCGGTGCTCGGCGATGAGGAGTTTGCGGTACGTATCGGGGCGCTTTTGAGCGGGGTCGTCGCGACTTGCTTCACCTACCGCCTGACACGCAACTTGTTTGGCGAGCCGAGCGCGCTCGTAGCCCTCGTGCTGATGCAGACACTGCCGTTCTTCTTCCTCACCGGGGTGCTCATGACGCCGGACGCTCCCTTGATGGCTGCGTGGGCGGCGGCGCTCTATTTTCTCGAGCGCGCGCTGATCGCCGAGCGGCGCGAGGCGTGGTGGTGGGCGGGTCTCGCTTTCGGGATCGGTCTCTTGTCGAAGTACACGATAGCGCTTTTGGGCCTGGCGACGCTCGTGTTCATGCTGATCGACGCGCGATCGCGCCAGTGGCTCAAGCGCATCGAGCCGTACGGCGCCGCTCTGCTCGCCTTCGTGATTTTCTCCCCGGTGATCGTCTGGAACGAGCGGCACGAGTGGGCTTCCTTCGTGTTCCAAACCTCCCGGAGGCTCGCAGACAGGCCCCAGTTTGCGTTGCATAAGCTCATCGCCTCGGCCGTGGTCCTGCTCTCGCCCACGGGGTTGGCGGCGGCCGTGCCGGTGCTCACCGGTCAGCCTCCGCAAATGCCCGGGCGGGAGGAGCCGGCGCGCCTCGCGCGCGCATGGCGCTTCCTTCAAACTGCGACGCTGACACCACTCGCGGTGTTCGCGGTGTTCAGCCTGCGGCACGAGGTCAAGCTGGATTGGACCGGTGCTCCCTGGGTCGCCATCGTGCCCGCGCTCGCCGCCGGCATCGCGATGCCGGCGCCCGCAGAACTCTCCGGTATGCGCGCGCTCATCCGGCGTGCGTGGATGCCGACCATCGCGGCACTGCTGCTCGTGTATGGCGCCGGGATCTACCACCTGACGGCGGGAATCCCCGGGCTAGGATACGGCGCGCACGCCGAGCTCGTTCCCGTGGGCTGGCGCGAGCTCGGCCGGCAAATCCACTCGCTCGTGACGCAGATCGCCCAACGTGAGGGAGAGCGCCCGCTCGTCGTCGGCATGGACCGCTATGCCATCGCAAGCGAATTGGCGTTCTACGCGGATCGATCCAAGGGCGTGAGCGACACCTCGAGCGGGCAGTTGTTCGGACAAGTGGGTCTCATGTACGAGCGCTGGTTTCCTCCGGCAGCGCAGAAGGGACGCTCGCTCTTGCTCGTCTCCTTCGACCGCCGAGAGCTCGCGGGAAAACCCATCGGCGCGAGCGTCGAGCGCTCGGGGCCCATCGAGGAGCGCGTCCTCGCGCGCGGCCACATCACCATTCGTCCTTATTACTACCGCCTCGCCTACGGCTATCGCGGAGCGCCCGGGCCCGAGTAGGCCTGTCGGCGCGCGCGACTAGCGCCGCTGATCATGGTGTTCAGCGGTTCTCATCAGGCGGACGCGTAGATCGCCGACTTTTGCGAGCGGACGCGAGCGCGAGCGCGCGACCTCCAGGGCGGAATAGTCGGCAAAGCCGGAGGGCAGATCGATGTCGCTCAGGTTTCTCGCCATCCAATTGAGTAGGGCCGCCGTGTCCTCATCGGACAGCGGTGATTGCGCGACGCCGGGAACACGGATGACGTACTCGCGTCCCTCGGGAATGGTCGATAGCAGCACGAGCGAGCGGCGCAGCGATGGCACTCGCCCGCGCTCTCCCGAGCCGTCGGCGAGGTGGCATCCCATGCAGTTCAATTGGAAATTGACGGCGGGCTCGTAGCTCCACGCGACCTTCACGCCCGCGTACCCTGCGATGAGCGCCGCGAGCGCGAGGGTAATTCGCATGAAAGCTACTTGGCCGCTCCCACGATACGGGCGGTCGAGCAGTGATAGGGAATGTTGGCCTTGGAATTTCCCGAGCACCAGTTGTAATCGTTGGACTTTCCAGCCTGAAACAGCGCCGAATCGCCCTCGTTTCGATTGCAGAAGCAGCGCCCGCAGGCGCTCTTGCCGCAGCAGTCGTTGTAGGAGATCACGTAGTCCGTGCCGTCGGCGGGATTGTGGCAGGTACCGATCCAGGTGATCGCCGACATGTCGGTCCCGGGCGGGCAGATCGATTGCGAGCCTCCGCAACAGGCGCACAGGAATCCGTCGATCGCGCAGTGGCGCCAGTAATCGCAGGATGAGGCATCACCCGGATCCGCGGACCGCGCTGTGTCCGGGGGCGCCGACGCTCCGGCACCCTGCGCCGGGACACCTGCCGCGCCGCCCTTGGGCGTGGCGGCGCCGCGCGCCACCGGCAAGAGCGGCAGGGTGGCGGCGCCTAATAGAAACGAGCCGAGTCCGGCGAGCATGCTTCGCCGCGAGGTGCGCCTGGCGAGCGCGCGCGCCGAGTTTTCCGCCAATCGGTCCAACCATTTCATGTGTGTCTTTCCCGTGACCCCGCGGTGTCCTGTCAGGCAGCCCGATTTTGCGCCGCCGCCTCAAAATAATCCTGGATCGATGCAAAGCCGAGCCGCTTGGCCTCGAATAGACTTTCCAGATGCTCGCGAGAATTGACGATCCCTCGCGCGCGCAGCACGCCCTGCGCATCGATGAGCACGGCATAGGGAAGCCGGCTCACCTGATACGCCATCCCCAGCGGTTGAGATACGACATAGGGGAACGTACCTAGACGGTGCGTGAGCACGTACTCGCGCTGCACTGAGATCTCGCCGTCGCTCGCGAGCACGATGTCGAGCCAGTCTCGCTCCGATGCAAGGCTCAATTTGAGTACGGGAAGCAGTGACTTGCACACCGGGCAGGTGGGCGATACGAACACCAGCAGCGTGGCACGCGAGTCCGTGCGCGCGACGCCCAAGGCGAGAGCTCTTCCCTCCAGATCTTGCACGTTCATCGCCGGGGCTTGCTCACCCACTTTCAGTCCCTTGGCAAGCATCAGCGCGCCCACCGGCGCAATGCGCTCATGGAGTACTCCGAGCTGGCGCACGACGGCGAGCAGCGCCAAGCAGAGCCCGATCACCACGACCCACAGCACGACATTGGATACGGCAAGCGCCGTCATGGCGTACCGTGAGTCAGTCGAGCGGCCCTGGGCGCCACCTCGCCCAGCAATCGATCGATGGCCGCATAGAGCAAGACGCCCGCAAGCAGCGCGCCGGTGATGGTTACAAGGTCGGTGAGGGCGAGGGCGCGAGAAGCCCAGGGCCATGCGGCCGTCGCGACGGACACCGCGAGCAGCACATTGCGCCACATCATCCAAGCGGCGATCGCCCGATGATCACCGGCCGTGCCGCAACCGCAATCGAGGTCGCGATTGCCGCGCGCCAGGTTCAGACCGAGAGCAGCGGCGTAGACGAGCAGCAGCGATACCGCGCCCGTCACGCCCCAGCGCCGCGTTGGCGGGTAGAGCAAAGCGCCGGCGACCGCGAGCTCGATCGAGGGAACGAGCCAGGCCACACACCGCGCCGCGGGTGCCGGAAGCACACGATAGGCCGCGAAGATCTCCTCGAAGCGCGCGAGACCCCACAGCTTGTGAGCGCCCGCGACCGCGAACAGGAGCGCTGCGGCGCTGACGATCAGCGAGCCGACCGCAGGGTCGAGCAGGGGCGGCTTCAAGGGGTCACCATGACGGTCGGTGTCGTGCCGATGTGATCGACGGAGCGCAGCAGACGTCCGCTCGCTGCATCGTAGATGTCGAGGTCGCTCGCCTCGATGAAGATGCTGTACAACAAGGGATGCGCATCGGTCGAGATTTGAATCGAGGTGGACGGATTCTTGAGAGCGATCTGCTGCACGCGCGTTTTCGTCGAGACGTCGAACACCCACACATCCTTGCCCGGGTCTTTGTGGGTGGCAAGGCCGCCGCGATGCATGATCGCGTACAGATGCGAATTACTCGAGTTCACCGCGAGTTGCTGAAGGCCGCCCGGACGCCAGCCGTCTTTGCGTTCCGCCTCGGAGCTGAGCCACCACGTGGCGCCGATCGAGGCGTGCTCGGAATCGGCCTCGAGCGCGAAGATGCGCCCGTCGAAGGTCACGAAATACCAGGTCCGGCCGATGCGGACGGCCTTCTCCGTCACCGGATCCGCCCCCATGCTCAACAGGGGCTGCGTGCGTTTCTGGCGCGCGGCGCCGGCATCGTCCAAGGTCACGAGCAAGACCGAGCCATCGCCGCAGACCGTGAAGAACGAGCGCGGTCCCGTCGGATAGATCAGCGCGCAGCCCGGAGTCTCGACCACGCGGACGAACTTACGCGTCTGCGTATCGACCACCGTGATCGACTGCCCCGGATTGAAGTTGTAGATCAGGAGAAAGCGATCGTCGTCGGTGAGCACCGC
>DATHCO010000297.1:0-26522 GCA_035319505.1 Steroidobacteraceae bacterium
CCGTCGGATCGTCGCTCCCGGTGCCTGCGGATGCGCGGCAGATCGACCTCGGGGACTCGACGCTCCTGCCGGGATTCATCGATTTACATACGCACCTCACCGGACGGAGCGATGTGCACTGGGAAGACGCCCTGGTGAAGACGACGCCGCCGGAGGACGCGCTCTGGGGAGCGCACTGGGCTTGGGTCACACTCATGGCGGGCTTCACGACCGTACGCGATATGGGCCCGGATTGGCCCTACACCGATGTGGCCCTGCGCAATGCGATCGACGAGGGCGCGGTCCCGGGACCACGGATGCTGGTCGCGGGCGCTTACGTGTCCTCGACGGGCGGGGCGGGCGATGCGCTGCAGTTCTCGCCCTACGTACAAGTTCCTCTCGTGCACAATCTGGCCGACGGGCCCGAAGAGATCACCAAGGCGGTGCGCACGAATTTCAAGAACGGCGCGGACTTCATCAAGATCCTGGCGACGGGCGCGGTCCTGTCGAAAGGTATCCCGCCGGGCGCGCAGCAGTATTCGGACGAGGAGATGCGCGCCGCGGTCGTCGAGGCGAAGCGCTGGGGCCGTGACGTGGCTGCACATGCCCATGGCGCGGAGGGCATCAAGGCGGCGATCCGCGCGGGTGTGCACACGATCGACCACGGCTCCGGGCTCGACGATGAGGCGATCGCGCTCTTGAAGACGCACCCCAATACCTACTATGTCCCGACCCTGGCGCTGCTCTCGGCGAACCTCGATGAGAAGCGCGCGACGGTGTTCCCCGCGGCCGAGCTCGAGCGCATGCGGCAACTGCGCGCCATGGCCGAAGCGGGTTTTCGGCGCGCCTTGGCGGCCGGGTTGCCGATCGGCTTGGGAACCGATGCACCCGTCATTCCCCACGGGCAGAATGCGCGCGAGTTTCGTACGCGCGTCGCCTTGGGTGAAAAACCGATGGCCTCGCTCGTCTCCGCGACCCGCATCAATGCCGAGATCATTCACTGGGAGGATCGTGTCGGGACCGTGGAGGCGGGAAAGCTCGCCGATCTGGTCGCGGTACCGGGCAACCCGCTCGATGACATCCGGGTGACCGAGCGGGTCGGATTCGTGATGAAAGGCGGCATCGTCTACCGCTCCGAGCTCGCGGCCGCCTCGCGATAGTAGGCTGTACGCTCTCACCGCAGCTCGTGCGCGTGGATGATCGTACCCTCACTCCGGCAGTTTCAGCTTGCGCAGCAATGCCTGGTAGCGCGGATCACCGTGCAGTGAGCCGAGCAGTGGGCTGAACTTGATTTCGGCCAGACCCGCATCGCGCTGCACGTAAGAGCGCTCCAGCCACTCGAACGCCCTGTCCTTCTCGCCGCGCCACGCATAGGCCTCGGCGATCTGAAAGGCGTCCGACGCCGCATCCTTCGTGATCAGCTCCTCGAGCGCGCGCTGCGATTCCTTCGGATTTTTGAGCGTGTGCTCAGCCATCGCGATGCCGTACAGGCGATAACCTTCGTTGTCGATCTTGCGACACGTCGCGAGCGCATCCTCGGCCCTGCCCTCGAGCAGTTGCAGCGTGGCGACATTGTTCAGCACAAAGGCCGATTCCGGGCTGATCTCGAGCGCCCGACGGGTCGCCTCGTGAGCGGCGGCAAAGTCTCGGGTGGTGGCAAAGTATTCGGCCAGGCCCTGCCATGCGGAGGACGACAACGGGTCGAGCTCGATCGCCCTCTTGGTCACTGCAATCGCCTCGGGCAGCCGGCCAAGCGTCGCGAGCAGCCTGCCGTATCTGCGTTGGCCCTTGGTGTCACCCGGATCGAGCGCCAGCGCCTTCTCCAAATCCGCCTGCGCGCCGACCCAGTCCCAAGTGATGTAGTAGCGCATGAACCCACGCGCGGAGTAGGCGGAGGCATCTTCCCGCCCTAGCGCCATCGCCTCGTCCGCCTCCGCCTGTGCACGGCGGTACCCGGATGCATCCCCCGTCTGATTCGCGAAGTAGAACTCTGCCAAGGCGAGACCCGCATGAGGCGCAACGTAATCGGGATCGAGCGCGACGGCCCGGCGGTAGGCCTCGATGGCGAGCCGAAAACCGTCACGGGTCCCGCGGTTATAAAACTGCTCGCCGAGCAGGTACTGATTGTAGGCCTCGGTGTTCGAGGTGCGCCGCGCGGAGGACTGCGACAGGGGCGCTAGTTTCAGCCTCAGTTGCGCCACCACGGCGCGGGCGATGTCGTCCTGAACGGCAAAGATATCCGTGTCATCCCGGTCGTAGGCCTGTGACCACAGAGGATAGCCGTTATCGGCGCGGATCAGCTGTGCGCTGATACGCAAGCGGTTACCGGCCTTGCGCACACTGCCCTCGAGCACATTGGCAACGCCCAGCGTCTTGGCGATCTGCGTGACCGTTGCCGACTTGCCTTTGAAAAAAAACGAGGAGGTGCGTGCGATCACCTGAAGGTCCTGCACCTGCGCCAGCAGATTAATGAGCTCTTCGGACAGTCCTTCTGCGAAGTATTCCTGGTCCTTCTTCTCGCTCATGTCGATGAACGGCAGTACCGCGACGGACTTCTCCCCGAGCGGCTTCGCGTTGGTTACGGCGGGCAGGCCATTCGCCTGCTCTGTCGCCGCGCGGTGCACCTCGTATCCCACCATACCCGCCACAGCCAAGGTGAATGCGACCGCGACGCCGACACCGACGCGATGCCGACGAACGAACTTTCCCGCTCGATAAACGAGCCCCGGCGGCTGCGCCGTGATCGGTTTGCCCTCGAGGTAGCGGCGCAGATCCTCTGCCATGGCGGCGGCACTGGCGTAGCGCTCCGACGCTTCCTTGGCGAGCGCCTTGAGCGTGATCACATCCAAATCGCCCCGTAATTGCCGTGCCAGCCGCTGTGGCGTCGTGGCACGGCCGGCGCCCGCGTCCTGCTCGATCGTTCCGCTCGGCCTGCTCACCTCGACCGTGGCGATGGCATGCACCAGAACCCCGAGCGATGCTCCGGACTTGAGACGATACGGTAGCGCGCCGGTGAGAAGTTCGTACAGCAGCACACCCAGGGAATAGACGTCGCTTCGGGCATCGACCGGATCACCTTGCAGCAATTCGGGGCTCGCGTAATTCGGTGTGAGCGCACGGCCGTAGACGTTGGTCAGTTGCGCCTCAGCCGCCGGCTCCTCCTCCAGCAGCTTCGCAACCCCGAAATCCAGCAGCCGCACCTCCCCGGAGGCCGTCACCAGAATGTTGGAAGGTTTCAAGTCCCGATGGATCACCTGCTTCTCATGCGCATACCTCACCGCATCGAGCACCTGAAGAAACAGCGCGAGCCGCTCGCGGATACCGAGACGCTTCTCATCACACCAGCTCGTCAATGGCTGCCCTTGCACATACTCCATCGACAGGTAGGGGAGCCCTTCGGGATCGATGCCGGCATCGTAAAGACGAGCGATGTTCGGGTGTTCGAGGCTGGCCAAGATGTCACGCTCGCGCATGAAGCGCTGTTCCAGGCCCTCGCGCATCCGGGTGAGCATCGGCAGCTTCAACGCCACCTCGCGCTTGAATGCTCCGTCCGCACGCCGCGCGAGCCACACCTGCGCCATGCCGCCCGCACCCAACAGTCGAATCAATTCATACGGCCCCACCCGTGCACCGGGCTCGGGTCCACGGCTAGCTTGGGTGTCTGAGTCCTGATCGAGACGCCATTTAGGCAGCGCGGCGAATTGCTCGAGACGCGAGCGCTGTTTGTCGTCCGGTAACAGCGCCTTCCAAAGCGCCGGCGAAAGATCCTGATACTGAGGCGCCAGCTTCTCGAGCCAACGGCGGCGTGCAGCCTCATCGAGCGGCAGCGCCTCGTCGAGCAGCTTATCCATCAGCACCATCTGCTCGGATGTCAGCGGCACCCAAAACTCCCTCGGCTGATCTGCAGGCTATCGGCTTCCCGCCTGCGACCGCGCGCCTGCTTGGCGCGCGCTAAATCAAGTCTCGCTTGATCCGGTTATCCCAGGATCTTTCGAACACCGGCTTGCTTGCCTCCCAGGCGGTGATCGATTCCTTGATGCGAAACTCCTCCGCGGTCGAGCTGAGCTCCATGCTCGACTCCGTCATCGTGTCCCAATCGCCGCGAGTGAGCTTGCTGAACCAGCGCAATTGCCACACCGAGCTGTTCGGGTCGCCCTCCTGGATGGACATGAACCAGTCGCTCCCGCCCGAGATCGTCGTGCCGATGTCCGTGAGCATCTCGGGCAGCTCGCGGAGCCGCTTGTGGATGATCACGCGACCATGGGCATCGGGCCCCGACTGGCGCACCTCGTAGCGGCTCGAGGAGAGCGTATCGGCCCGCTCCTCTGCCGCGACTCGTCCTTTGATCTCCTGGATCGGCATCGGCGGATCCACGATGCCTCGAGGACGCGCCGGCAAGGTGAGGCTCGAAACCCCGGTGAGGATCGAGAGCTCCACGGGCTTCGGTGACGGCCAGATCATCGGCCAGAGCGACTCGGAGAGAGCGATGCGAACGCGGTTACCCCTCTTGAAGCGGTGCGCCGTGAAGTAGCAGGAGACCTCGACGTCGTAGTCCCTACCGACCACGAGCGGCGTCGGATCGGTGTGACTGTCCCGATGCGTCAAGTTGAGGATGCCGTAGCTCACCGACCAGGATCTGCCGTCCGGCGTGACCTCGTTCAGACGCACCGCCACTTTGGCCACCGGCTCGCTCGCCGAGAGCCGAAGCTTCACGAGCGGGTTGCCGAGTATCTCGAGATCCTCGGACAAGGGCTCGCTGTCGAACACCAAGGAACGCAGATCGTCCGGCATCTGATCCGGTGGCAGATCGATGCTCATGTTCCAGGGAAACCATTCGCGCTTGGTGAGCCCGAGCGTCTCCTGCGATTTGACCCGAAGCCTCGCTTGCGCGCCCGCACTCGCCTGAAGTCCGCTCGTGTCGAGGAACATCACCTGCGGCGAGACTCGAGACGAAGGCCAGGAGGGCTCGGCGATCCAGCGGCCGGGCACATCATCGGGCCACACCTCGGCGGCCGTCTTCTCCTCCATGAACGCGCGCAACATGGGCTCTTTCATGATTCCGGTGTCGACGCCCCTGAGCCATTGTGTCCACCAGCGCACTTCCTCGGTTACCCAGTCGAGCCCCGGGCCGGGATCGGCGATCTGCGGATACTTGTGACCCCAGGGTCCCATGAGCCCCTTGCGCGGCACGGAAAGATGTCTGAGGGTGCGGGGCAGAAAATCCCGGTAGGAGTCGATCTGGCCTCCGACGACGTACGCCGGGCATTTCACCGCGGCGTAATGGGTCGCAATCGAGCCGTGCTGCCAGTACCCATCGTAGCGCTGGTGGGATAACCACGTCGCGAGGATCGGCGGTGTGTGCTCGAGCCGTGCCAACCACATCTCGCGCCAGCGCTCGCCGGAGATCGCGGGGTCCGGCGGCCCCACCATCACGTTCTTGAACTCCGCCCCCCAGTCATACATGTCGAGTGTGAGCGCCCCGCCGACGTAGTGTGCATCGTCCGTGTACCGGTTGTCGGTCGCGCACTGCGGGATGATCGCCTTCAAGGCGGGAGGTTGCATCGCGGCCGCCTGAAAGCACGCAAATCCGCCCCAGGAAATCCCGCGCATGCCCACCGCGCCGTTCGACCAGGGCTGGCTCGCGAGCCACGCGATGATCTCGACCGCGTCATCCTGCTCCCGCTGGAGATATTCGTCGACCAAGAGACCCTGCGAATCACCCGATCCGCGAATGTCCACGCGCGCGAATGCGAAACCGTAGGGCACGAACGCGCTCGCCCATTCGTCGTCACGTCCGCGCTCCAGGTCCCGCTTGCGGTAGGGGATGTACTCGAAGACCACGGGTACAGGGGTGTGATCCGCGGAGAGCGGGATCCATAGGCGAACGCCGAGCTGGGTGCCGTCTTTGAGCGGGATCCAGCTGTTCTCGATCGTCCTGAAGGGCTCCTTCGCGGGAAACTGCCAGCTGCGCGCCGTCGCCTTGTGGTTGTCTTGCGCTCCGGCGCCGGCCGTCATTGCGGCCACGCACCCGCCGAGCACGAAGTCGCGTCTGGTCAATTGCATGAGGCCCGCATTCTGAGGGGCGGGGCCAGAGTTTACAATTGGCTATAATGTCCTCATGTCTCTGCTGCCTCCCTTCAACCTGCGCGCGTGGATCGAGCAGTATCGCCCCCTCCTCAGGCCGCCGGTCGGCAACAAGCTCTTGTACGAGGACGGCGATCTCATCGTGATGGCCGTGGGCGGCCCCAATTCGCGCAAGGATTATCACCACGACCCGGGCGCGGAATTCTTCCATCAACTCGAGGGAGACATCGTCCTGAAGACCATCCAGGGCGGCCGCTTCACGGACGTGCCGATCCGCCAGGGCGAGGTTTTCTTGCTGCCTCCGGAAGTTCCTCACTCGCCCCAGCGTCCCGCGGGCAGCATCGGAATCGTCGTCGAGCGGCGCCGCCGGGCCGGCGAGCTCGACGGCTTCTCGTGGTACTGCGAGAAATGCGCCAATCGGCTCTACCTCGAGCGCATTGCCGTGGACAACCTCGAGAAGCAGCTGCCGGGCATATTCGCGCGATTCTTCTCGAGCATCGAGCATCGCACGTGCAAGGTGTGCGGGACGGTGCTCGAGCCGCCGGCCGACGCTCAGGGCCGATCGAGCGCAACCTGACCGCGCGAGGCCGGCGCATGAGCGCGAGCGAGCTCGATGCGAGCGATCCATTGGCGAGCGTCGCGGACGAATTTCATCATCCGCGCGATGCCGCCGGCCGCAAGCTCGCCTACCTCGCGGGCCATTCGCTCGGCCTCGCGCCCAAAGCGGCGGCAAGCTATGTGGAGGAGGAGCTCGCCGAATGGGCCCGCCTCGGCGTCCTCGGACATCACACGGGTGCGCGGCCATGGATCCCCTATCATGAACGAGCGGCTGCAGGCCTCGCCGACTTGGTGGGCGCGGGCGAGACCGAGGTGGTCGCCATGAATTCGCTCACCGTGAATTTGCACTTGATGATGGTGAGCTTCTTCCGGCCGAGCGGCGAGCGCAACCGCGTGCTCATCGAGCAGTCGGCGTTTCCGTCCGACCGCTATGCGATCGTCTCGCAGCTCGGATTTCACGGACTCAGCGCCGCCGAGCATCTCGTCGAGATCGCGCCGCGTCCCGGCGAATATTCTCTTCGCACCGAGGATGTCGTTGCGCGCATCCGACAGGAGGGCTCGCGGCTCGCGCTCGTGCTCTTGCCCGGCGTGCAGTACCTCACCGGGCAGCTCTTCGATCTCGAGCCCCTCATTGCCGCAGCGCGCGCGGTCGGGGCGAGTGCCGGGCTCGATCTCGCGCATGCCGTCGGCAATGTGCCGCTCGCCGTGCACGACTGGAATGCCGATTTCGCCGTGTGGTGCAGCTACAAGTATCTGAATGGCGGGCCCGGCGCCGTGGGCGGCTGCTTCGTGCACGAGCGCTACCGTAATCGCCCCGACCTGCCGCGTTTCGCCGGATGGTGGGGACATTCGAAAGCGAGCCGATTCGACATGCCGCCCGATTTCGCTCCCATCGCGGGCGCGCAGGGTTGGCAGGTCAGCAATCCGCCGGTGCTATCCACAGCCCCGCTCCTCGCCTCCCTCGATCTCTTCCGGCGCACGGGCATCGCGCGGTTGCGCGAGAAGTCGATCGCTCTCACCGGATACATGCGAGACTTGATCGAAGAGCGGCTCGCACACGCGGTCGAGGTCGTGACTCCCGCGAATGAGGCCGAGCACGGTTGTCAATTGAGCTTGAAGCTCACGCGCCCCGGCCTGACGGCGAAGCGCTGCAACGACCGGCTGCTCGCCTGCGCTGTGGTCGCCGACACGCGCGAGCCCGACATTCTGCGCCTCGCGCCCGTTCCGCTCTACAACTCCTTCTGCGACGTCCACGCGGCCATCGAGGCGCTGGTGCGCGCCGTAGAAAGTTGAGCGTAGAACCATGAGCGTTGCGGGGAGCTCTGTCTGCATCGCCGGCGCAGGGCCGACCGGCGCGCTGCTCGCGATCCTGCTCTCGCGGCGCGATGTACGCGTGACGCTGTACGACAGTCGGCCCGACCCGCGCCGCGGGCCGCGTGCATCGGGTCGATCGATCAATCTTGCTCTCGCCGATCGCGGACTGCACGCGCTGGAAGCAGCGGGCGCGCTCGACTCCATCAAGGGCTCACTC
Source organism: Steroidobacteraceae bacterium (assembly GCA_035319505.1). GTDB lineage: Bacteria > Pseudomonadota > Gammaproteobacteria > Steroidobacterales > Steroidobacteraceae > Bog-1198. Next base: position 8,153 of record DATHCO010000297.1, read on the forward strand.
GTGCCGATGCGCGGTCGGTTCGTTCACGCGCCGGACGGTCGGGGGGCGCTGCAACCCTACGGCCGGCGGCCGGACGAGATCATTTACTCCATATCGCGCCACCGGCTGAGCGCGATGCTCTTGGGCCTCGCCTTGCAGCGCCCCGGAGTACAGGCGAGGTTCGAGCACCGCCTGGAAGATGCGGATTTCGACGCGCGGGTTGCGCATGTCAGGGACTCGAAGCGGGGAGTCGTCATCGACGTCCCGATGGAGCCCCTCCTCGCCGCCGACGGCGCGGGCTCCGTCGTGCGGCATTGCATGGCGGCGAGGGGCTTGATCGAAGCGCGCGAGACCGATCTCGAGCACGGGTACAAGGAGCTCATCATGCCGAGTGGTTCGCACGGCTCGTATCCGATGAGTCGCGAGGCGCTGCACATCTGGCCGCGCGGCGGATACATGCTGATCGCCCTGCCGAACCAGGACGGCAGCTTCACCGCCACCTTGTTCCTGCCGACGCGCGGCGCTACGAGCTTCTCCAGCCTGACGACGCCCGCGGCGATCGAGGAGTTTTTGTCGTCGAGCTTTCCTGATGCGTTTGCGCTCATGCCGAGCTGCGTCGAGGAGTTTCAACGCAACCCGACGGGGTTTCTCGGCACCGTTTACGCGCACGGGTGGCACGTGCGTGGCACGGCCGCCCTGATCGGCGATGCCGCGCATGCGATCGTGCCGTTTCACGGACAGGGCATGAACTGCTGTTTCGAGGATTGCATCGAATTCGACGCCTGCATGGATGGCGCCTCGTCCTGGGAGGCTGTATTTGCCGACTTCTACGCCAGGCGCAAGCCCAACACCGACGCCATCGCACAGATGGCGCTCGAGAACTATCTCGAGATGCGCGAGCGCGTCGTCGATCCCAAGTTCCAGCTTCAGCAGGCGCTCGCGCTCGAGCTCGAAAGGCGCTTTCCGCAGCGCTTCATACCGCGCTATTCCATGGTGATGTTTCACCACGAGATCCCGTACGAGACGGCGGCTCGGCGTGGGTCGGTTCAGGCGAAATTGCTCGCGGATCTCACGAGGGATGCGACCTCGCTCGCGGATGTCGATCATGCGCGCGCCGGCCGCGAGATCGAGCTCGCGCTTCCCGCCCTTCCCCGCCTATCGAGTGTCACGAAACTATAGTCGCAGGAGTTCTTGTCGTCCGCCTCGTGGCGCTCTCGCGACACCTCGACCCACTGCGGGCCGCGCCACCCCTCGAAGAAGGCATCGCCGTCCTCGATTCGTGTGTGCACCAAGGTCAGGTGAATGCGTGAGGCGAGCGAGAGACATTCGCGGTAGATCTCTGCGCCGCCGATGATCATGAGCTCGGAGCTTGCACCGGCCGCGCACCGAGCGGCCTCGAGGCTGCGCACGACCGTGCAATCGCCCGGAGCGAACTCGAGGGAGCGGCTCAGCACCAGGTTGGTTCGACCGGGCAAGGCCCGGCCGATCGATTCATAGGTCTTGCGGCCCATGAGCACGTGCTTGCCGATCGTGAGCACCTTGAAACGGCGCAAATCCGACGACAGCCGCCATGGCAGCTGACCGCGGCGCCCGATGACGTCGTTCTCGGAGACGGCGACCACGAATTCCATGTCGACTTATACGACGCTGGTGGGGAACTCGCCAGAGCCGAGGCGGCACTCAGGCAAGCCGGCACTCGTTCAAGATCCAGCGCGTGAATTCTTGCAGATCCTCGCGATTTCCGTCTTCGGGCCGGTGCAACAGCACGTAGCTCTCGTTGGTCGAGAGCTCCTCGTCAAAGAGCTTCACCAAGCCGCCCGCAGCGAATCGGTCGGCACTCAGGCGCGAGGGGACCAGGGCGACCCCCACGCCTTGCTCAGCCGCCCGCACCACGTCGGACATGGTGTTGAGACGGACCAGTCGGGCAGGCCTGATCGGCTCCATCTTGAGCCCCATCGCCCAACGCTCCCACGCGTCGCGCCGCTCCTCGTGCAGCAGGAGATTCTTGCCATTGAGATCCTCATGGACTTCGATCCGATGCTCGGCGAGAAAACTCGGCGAGCAGGCCGCGATGAAGCTCTGAGCGAAGAGCTCGTGCACCGTGAGACCCTCCCAGGGACCCGTGCCGAGGACGATGGACAGATCGGCCTCCGGGGGAAGCGCCTTCGGAGCAGACGAGGTCGTCTCGATGCGAATGTCGGTTTCCTCGCGCGCTTGCGTGAAGGAGGCAAGCCGCGGCAGCAACAGCGCATTGGCGAAGAACGGGGGCACGTTGAGGCGCAGGATGCTGCGGCCGTAGCGCACCTTGAGCTGCTCGGTCACGGTCTCGAGCTTCGAGAAGATCTCGCTCACCTGCTCGAGATAGTGCCCGCCGGCATCGGTGAGCTTCATCGTGCGTACGCCGCGCTCGAACAGTGCGACCCCCAATTGCTCCTCGAGCGCCTTGATCTGATGGCTGACGGCCGAGGGCGTGATGCAGAGCTCCTCGGCGGCCGCCTTGAAGCTCCTGTGCTTGGCGGCAACCTGAAACGTCTTCAAGAATTTGAGCGATGGCAGGCGCATGGTCGTTTGCCGGACGCCGCGAGCCACGCGTGGCCTTTGCCCTGCGCGCCCGGGTCCGTATCTGGCTATTTTACACGAAGCAATATTCGTGCCAGCCCACGGGGGCCCACCTAGCGGTTGCCGAGGCGCTCTGCGGCGAGGCTGCCGCGAGAGCGAGCGCGGGGCGGTCGTCGCTGCACGATATTAGCGCGGAGGGATTAGCGCCGGGGGGGGTTAGCGCGCAGGGTGCTGCGCTCGGCTCCTCAACCAGCCGCTCAAGCTCAGGCGCGCGCGTCCCGCCGGCATTACCTCGTGCTCGCGCCCCTCCGAGAGAAATGTCACGAGCCGCCCGCCGCGCGGCTCGATGTCCCGGCTGCGCCCGTCGCCCTCGAAAACCCTGAGCTCGCCGCCGTGGGATCTTTCCCATTGCTCGTTCAAGTAGAGGACGAGCGTCAGGCGCCGCTGGTCGCGACGGTGCGGTCGATCGACGTGACGTGCATAGCCGCTCCCCGGCGGATACCAGGCGTAGTGCAGCTCGAGCTCGAACAATCCGAGGAAGAGCTCTCGATTGAGTCGCAGGCGCAGCTCCTCGAGGAGGCCGAGCACCTCGGCCTCTGCCTCGAACTCGGGCTCCGTCAACCAGCAGATGAAGTCACCGCGAATCTGCGCGCGGCGCTTCGAATCCGCCCCCGCACCGACGCGCGCCGGGACGAAATCGCCGCGCTCGCGGCGCCTTCGCACGCAAGCGGCGAGCGCGCTCACTTGCGTCGGGCTCAAAAACTCATCGTGCACGACGATGCCCCCGGTACCAAGCTCCCCGCAGAGGACCTCCTCACGCGCAGCGTCGCCTCGCGAGGGGAGCTCAGCTCGCACGGGATGTGCCGCGGGTCGGGCGCCTTTGCGCTGAGCCGCGCCTGCGTCCTCTCTTCGGCGGTTCCAGCATGCTGCCGCGGCAGCTGACGGCGCCGCAGCGGCATGCGAACACGGCGTCGATGTCGCCGGCATCGTCAGGATCGCGCCCGATCCGATAGTCGTAGGCCAGCTCCTCTCCCGGCCGGATCGTGCGGATCGCCTCGATGAACACGCGCTTGCCGACGATGACGCTCTCGCAATTCGGATCGCATCCGTGATTGATGAAGCGCGCCTCGTTGCCGCCGATGCCGGCGTCGATCACGATCTTCTGATCGACCGTGAACAGAAAGGTGTGATTATCCGTCGAGTGTTTGTCGCCGCAGCGCGCGTCCGCCTCCTCGTGACTCACCCGCTCGCCCACATACTCGATGATCTTCGTTCCCCGGCGTATCCGGCGTAGCGCGAATACGCCGTGGCCGTGGACGGGTGACTGACGCACTTCGATCATGGGTTTGCGGCGGTCGCGCTTCATCGGACACCCTCGGGGATGACTCGGACATGCGCCTACACGGCGATGGGCGCCTTGATCGGCGGATGATACCGGTAGTTGCGAATCTCGAAATCCTCGAACGCGTAGTCGAAAAGGCTCGGTGGCCGGCGTCGAATCAGGAGCTCCGGCAGCGGGTACGGAGTGCGCGTCAATTGCAGCTGCGCCTGATCGAGATGATTGAGATACAGGTGACAGTCGCCTCCGGTCCAGATGAGCTCACCTGCGGCGAAGTCGCATTGCTGCGCGACCATGTGCGTGAGAAGCGCGTACGAGGCGATGTTGAAGGGGACGCCCAGGAGCGCATCCGCGCTGCGCTGATAGATCTGAGAAGAAAGCCTTCCGCCCGCCACGTAGAACTGAAAAAGCGCGTGGCAGGGGAGCAGGGCCATTTGATCGAGCTCGCCCACGTTCCATGCGCTCACGACCAGCCGCCGCGAGCTCGGATTGCGGCGGATCTCATCCACGATGCGCCCGAGCTGGTCGATGGAGCACCCATCCGCGGTCCGCCAGTTCCGCCACTGCTTGCCGTAGACCGGTCCCAGATCGCCGTTCTCGTCGGCCCATTCGTCCCAGATCGTCACCTGGTGATCGTGCAGGTATTTGACGTTGGTATCGCCCCTCAAGAACCACAGGAGCTCGTAAATGATGGAACGTACGTGCAATTGCTTGGTGGTGACGAGGGGAAATCCGCAGCTCAAATCGAAGCGCATCTGATACCCGAAGATGCTGCGCGTGCCGGTCCCCGTGCGGTCCTCTTTACGAGCACCCGCTTCGAGGATGTGACGCAGGAAATCGAGATATTGGCGCATGAAAGAGTGCCGGGAAGCTGCCGTGGCGCTAGGAGTCTAGGAGCCTAGGCCTTGACGGGGACCATATTGCCGCTCGGCTGCGCGCGCCGGTAGGCGTAGATCATGAGACCCGCTCCGATCAGAATCATCGGCATCGTCAGAAGCATCCCCATGGTGAGCCAATCGCCCACGAGGTAGCCGATGTTGGTATCGGGCAATCGAACCCATTCGACTGTAAAGCGCGCGCAGCCGTACATGAGGAGAAACAACCCCGTCGGCGCCAGGCGCGGGCGGGGCTCGGCAGTGAACCACCAGAGCACGATGAACAGAACCAGACCCTCGAGCGTCGCCTCGTAGAGCTGCGAGGGATGCCTCGCGACGAGCTCGCCCTCGGCGTTCGGGACTCGAAACCCCCAGGGCAGGCTCGTCGGTTTGCCCCAGAGCTCGCCGTTGATGAAATTCCCGAATCGCCCGGCCATGAGGCCGATGCCCGGGAGCGGAGCCACGAAATCCATGACGTCGGCGAAATGCTTGCGCTTGATGCGCGTGAAGATCAAGGTCGCCGTGATGACTCCCAGCATACCACCGTGGAAGGACATTCCTCCGTCCCAGATATGGAACACGTTGAGCCAGTTCTCGGCGATCACGTCACGCCCGTAGAAGATGCACCAGCCGACCCTCCCGCCGACGATGACACCCACGGCGCAATAGAAGATGAGGTCATCGATATCGAGGCTCGTCCAGGTCGAGCCCGGACGGTGTGCGCGATAGCGCGCGAGGAGCCACGCCACGACGAACCCCACGAGATACATGATCCCGTACCAGTGCACGCGCAGTGGGCCGATACCGAAGAAAGGGCCGATGGATATGGCGATGGGATTGATATGCGGGTAGGTCAGCATGACTCCTACTTTAAGCTTTCGTTCACCCGACAGAAATAGGCCTTGAGATAGCGCGTCTCCGGGATCGCCGGATGCACTGGATGATCCGGCGCCTGCCCGCCCGCCTGCACGATTTGCAGGTGCCTGTCTGCGCTCCGAGCCGCCTTGGCCATCGCGTCCTCGAGCTCTTGCGGGCTCACGTGATAGGAGCACGAGCACGAGACCAGGATCCCCTCCGGGTCGAGTAGCTGCATCGCCAGCTGATTGAGCCGCCGGTACGCCGCCAGGGCCTTCGGCACATCCTTTTTGCGCTTGGCGAAGGCGGGGGGATCGACGACAGCCAAGTCGAAGCGACGCCGCTCGCTCGCCAAGGCCTCCATGACATCGAAGGCATCGCCTTTCATAGTCGCGAGCCTCAGGGAGTTCAGCGTCGCATTCTTCGCCGCGAGCTCGAGCGCCGCTGCCGAGCTATCGACGCATATCACTTCGCTCGCACCGTGGCGCGCCGCGTGCATCCCCCATGCCCCCACGTAGCTGAACACGTCGAGCACGCGTGCACCGCGCCGTACGTACCGGCTCAGCGCACGGCGATTGGCCGCTTGGTCGAAGAACCAGCCGGTCTTCTGTCCCTCGGCGAGGGGCACCTCGAATCTCAATTCGTCCTCCATCACCCACCCGGTGGCGGGGAGCTCGCCGTTCGTGGCCTCGACATAGGCCCGCAAGCCCTCCAGCTCCCGCGCGGCGCTGTCGTTCTTGAAAATCAAGCGGTCGCATCGCAGTACCTCGAGCACGGCCTCGCGAATAGGCGGCTTGAGGAGCTCCATCCCCGCCGTGCCGATCTGCGCCACGCACAGCTCGCCATAGCGGTCGATCACCAGACCCGGCAGTCCGTCGGCCTCGCCGTAGACGACCCGGTAGTAGGGCGCGGAATAAAGGCGCTCGCGCAGCGCGAGTGCGGTTCGAATGCGCTCTGCGAACCAGCCGGCATCGGGAAGCCGCCACGTCTGCAGGAGCCGCGCAGTGATCAGCGACTGCGGATTGACGTACGCGAGTCCCAGGGCGCGGTCGTTGTGCGCCAGCACCCGCACGAGCTCGCCCGCCTTGAACTTGGAGAGCGGCGTCTGCAGCGTGTCGACCTCGTTGCTGAACACCCACAGGTGCCCGGCGGCGAGTCGACGATCTTCATTGCGTTTGAGGCGCAGCACGGGCAATTTCAGCGCGCCGGCGGTGTCGGACATGAGCATGACTTAAGATTATGATGGGCTCATTTTAACGCCCGGCAATTCGCTGCGCGCGATCCGCGGAGGCTCCTGCCATGCATCGCAATCGTCTCGCCTCGGAAACGAGCCCCTACTTGCAGCAACATGCGGACAATCCGGTCGACTGGTACCCCTGGGGCGAGGAGGCGCTCGCCGCGGCGAAGCGGGAAGACAAACCGATCCTTTTGTCGGTGGGATACTCCGCGTGTCATTGGTGCCACGTCATGGCTCACGAGTCCTTCGAGGATCCCGCAACCGCCGAGCTCATGAACCGCTGGTTCGTGAACATCAAGGTCGATCGCGAGGAGCGGCCGGACTTGGACAAGATCTACCAAACGGCGCAGCAGCTCATCACTCAGCGCTCGGGAGGATGGCCGTTGACCATGTTCCTGAGTCCCGACGATCAGCGGCCCTTTTTCGGCGGTACGTATTTTCCGAGCGAGCCGCGTCACGGCATGCCAGCGTTCATGGAGTTACTGCAACGCGTCGCCGAATTCTATCGCACTCACCGTGAGGAGATTCGACAGCAAAACGCACGGCTCTCGCAGGCCTTCCGAGAGATCGTCCCCGCGGCGGCGCGAGCGGACACGCCGCTCGAGGCGGCACCGCTCCGCCTTGCGCGCAGCGCTCTCGAGCGATCTTTCGATGCGCGCTTCGGCGGTTTCGGCCGCGCACCGAAGTTCCCTCATGCCGCGAGCGTCGAGCGCTGCTTGAGGGATTGGAGCGGCTCGCTCAAGGCTCGAGCGCCGGTCGATTCGGCGGGCCGCCAGGGGGATATCCAGGCGCTCACCATGGCCTCCGTGACGCTCACCAGAATGGCCGAGGGCGGGATTTACGATCATCTGGGCGGCGGGTTTGCCCGCTATTCGGTCGACGAATCCTGGACGATTCCGCACTTCGAGAAGATGCTCTACGACAACGGGCAGCTGCTCGGCGCCTATGCCGCGGCGGCGCTTGCAATCCGCGAGAAACTGTTCGTGAGCGTTGCGAGCGATACGGCGGACTGGGCGCTGCGAGACATGCGCGCTCCACAGGGTGGTTTTTATTCGAGCCTCGATGCGGATTCGGAAGGGCACGAGGGCAAATTCTACCTCTGGACGCGCGAGCAGGTACGCTCCCTGCTGACGGCTCCCGAATACGAAGTCTTCGCACACCGCTTCGGGCTCGACGAGCCGGCCAACTTCGAGGGTGCATGGCACCTGCAGGTGAGCGCATCGAGCGAAGCGCCGGACTCTGCGGCCCTGCTCGCCAGCGCGCGCGCGAAGCTCCTCGCCGCTCGCACTCTTCGCGTGTGGCCGATGCGCGACGAGAAAATCCTGACTTCCTGGAACGCCTTGATGATCAAAGGGCTCGCGATCGCCGCTCGTGTGCTGCACAGGCCCGATCTCGCCGATGCCGCCACCGCGGCGGTCGACTTCATCCACCGCGCCCTGTGGCGTGACGGGCGACTGCTCGCGAGCTACAAGGACGGCCGCGCGCATCTGAAGGCCTATCTCGACGACTATGCGTTCCTCGCCGACGCGTTGGTCGAGCTCTTGCAAACCCGCTGGCGCAGCCGTGATCTCGACTTCGCGCGAGCGCTGATCGAGGTCGTGCTGGACAAGTTCGCCGATCCCGACGGCGGATTTTTCTTCACCGCATCGGACCACGAGCCGCTCATCCATCGCAGCAAAAGCTACTCCGACGACTCGATTCCCGCGGGCAATGCAGTGGCGGCTTCGGTACTGTGCCGGCTCGGATACCTCTTGGGCGAAGTCCGCTATCTCGACGCCGCCGAGCGCACGCTGAAGGCGGCCTGGGAGTCGATGCAGCAATACCCGGAGGCGCACATGAGCATGCTCGCGGCGCTGGAGGAGTTCTTGAAGCCTCTGCAAATACTCATCATCCGCGGCCCGCGCGAGGAGGCTCGGCACTGGTGGAAGACTCTCGGCGGCGAGTACGCTCCCACGCGCCTTTCCTTCGACATTCCCGCCGATGCGTCGGACCTACCGCCGGCGCTCGACGAAAAACGTCCCGGCGAGGGCGTCGTCGCCTACCTCTGCACCGGCTCGACCTGCTCGGCGCCCTTCACGGACCTCGCCGATCTCTCGCGCGAGCTCGATGCCTGATCGATGAGCACGCTGCGCCGGATCGACCGCAAGCGCAACCGCTCGAGATCAGCGCGCCGCCGCCTCGCGGCCGGCGAGGTAGGCTGCAATTCGACGCTTGAGGTCGCCGTGTACGCCGTCCGAATAGAGGGGCGCGAGGCTCCAGTCGAGCGCCCAGGGATGCGTGGTGCGCATCTCCTCGGGCTCGTTCGCGCGACGGGGGATCACGTGCGCGTGTAATGCGGGCTCCGTGTTACCGAAGATCGCATAGTTGATGCGCGCCGCGCCCGTGCACGAGAGTACGGCATCGCCCACGACAGCCATGTCGGCGAGGAACTGCGCTCGGGCATCGGCCTCGAGCACATTCAGATGCCCCACGACGGGATCCGGCAGGAGCAGGCAATATCCGGGGAAGACCTGACGGTCGCCCATCACGACCCAGCCGGAGGCGAGCCTCGCGACCATCGGTGGATGGTTGTTGGCGCGGCATCCTTCCACGATGCGGTGAATCGCGGTCAGCGCAGCCAACGCGGCTCACCGGGATAACTATGCGGCATCGCGCGAGGAGATCGCCGGGGCTCCGGCGGCGGCCGGGAGACGGACGATGAATCGGGATCCCACGCCCTCCAGACTCTCCACGAACACCTCTCCGTGATGCAGCGCCACGACCATGGAAACCAGATGCAAGCCGACTCCCGTACCGGCGACGCGGGTTGCGTTGCTGCCGCGGAAGTAGCGCTCGAACAGCCGCACGCGATCCTTGGCCGGAATGCCGATGCCGTGGTCGCGCACCTCCACCACCAGCCACCCGCATTCCTGCCGGGCCACCACTTCGGTGGGGCTCGCCGGGGGCGAGTACTTGATCGCGTTCGAAATCAGATTGCTGAAGGCGTGAAACAGCAGTCTCGGGTCTCCGTGGATGGTGGTGGGCAACGCGGCGAAATCCTCGACGATGATCGCGCCTCGAGTCGCGTCGCGATGCACCTGGCAGGCCTCGCGCAAGAGCGCCGCTGGATCGACATCGCAAGGATGAAAGACCGCATGGCCGTCCAGCACGCGTGACGCCCCGAGCAAGCTGTCCATGATGTTGGTGATCCTCTGGACGGCGCTGCGGATGCGTGCGCCGCGATCCGCGGCCTCGGCCGAATCGAGCCGATCGCGCATCTTGATGAGCCGCTGGGCGTGGCCGTCGATCACCGTGAGCGGAGTGCGGAACTCATGCGAAGTCATCGAGACGAAGTCACGCTGCTGCGCAGCCAATCGGCGCTCGTTCTCGAGCCGCTCCTCGAGCTCGGCCGCCTGCTCGACGAGGCGGCGTTGACTCATGGCGAGCGCCACGGCGTTATCGCGAAACACGGCTACTGCGCGTGCCATCTCGCCGATCTCGTCGCTGCGCTGCACGCTCGGTATGGGAAACTCGGTATCGTGACCGGCCAGTCGACGCATGCAGGCCGCGAGCTTCACCAGGGGACCGAGAATTCCGCGCGTGGTGTAGGCGATTCCGACGACCAACAAAAGCGTCGCCAAACCCATGGCAGATGCGATCATCGTGCGGGCATGAGCGTAGGTGGAGGCGGCCCGATCGCTGTCACGCTGCGCCTTCATCACGGTCTGCTCGGTGAGCCGTGCCAGCGTATCGCTGGACGCATCGAACGCCCGACGAGATCTCGTGTTGTAGAGTGCGACCGCCTGCCCCATCTGCCCGTCCCGCGCGAGCGCGATCACCTGCGCGGCCACCGCCTGATAAGCCGCCCACTCCCCGGCAAACCGGTCATAGAGTGCGGCCTCCGAAGGACCCTGTGAGATCGCCTCGTAGGCTCGCTGACTGGCCGCGACCGTACCGCGCAGCGAGGCGATCTCCTTTTCGCTCGCCACAAACTCCGCCGGCGTCGAGGACAGGAGGCGATTCGCTTCGGCGGCGCGGTAATCGGACATGTAGTTCGCGAGGTCGCCCAAGACGCCCGTATCACGCAGCCAGTGATCGCGAACGATCTCGGAGGCGCGATCGACATCGCTCAAGCGCGCGAACCCGAACGCTCCGAGCCCTATGATCACCAGAAAAACCAAGGCGATGTGGGAGTACAGCCGCACGCGAATCGAGTGCGCCTGCAGCCACTGTAGCGCGCGGCGCCACCGCGAGCTCACGAGGTACGCACCCGCGGCCGCACCGGCGGATGCGCCGGACGATGCCGGGGTGTGGAGCGCCTCCTTCGAGACCCGGTCCATGGGGCCTCTCAGGGGTCGATCAGATGGCCTGCGGTGGCCTTGACGACCGCTTCGGTCCGTGTCGCCACGTTGAGTTTGCGGCAGGCATTCTCGATGTGGAAATTGACCGTGCGCTTGCTGATGCTCACGATCTTCGCGATCTCGGGCGAGGTCTTGCCTCTGGCCGACCAGGTGAGACACTCGAGCTCGCGCTCGTTGAGCGCGATGCGACGCGACCACTCCTCGTTGCGGGCGCTTCGACCGAGGCGCGCATCGATGATCGAGGCGAGAATCTCGAAATCGACGGGCTTTGTGACGTAGTCGTCGGCGCCGAGGCGCCTGCCCTTGAGCTCGCTGTCGCGATCGGTCCGCGCCGTCAGATAGATGAAGGGCACGGATTCGAACTGCGGTGCGAGCGCGATCAAGCGTTCCATGATCTCGAATCCGTTCATGCCCGGCATATTGATGTCGCACAGCACGAGGTCGGGATTCTCTCTCAGGATGGCGGCGAGGCCGCTGTGCCCGTCGGTCGCGACATTGACCACGTAACCGCGCTCCTCCAGGTCCTCTGCGATCAACTCGGCGGTTTCTGCATCGTCCTCGATGCATAGAATCCGCTTACTGGTCGAGATCATAGCGCGTCCTCAATTCACCATGCCGGAGAGCGTGCGGGCGGTCGTGGCGCCGCGATTCCACCACCCGCCGCCCAGGGCCTGGTACAGCGCCGCGCTGTCGCCCAGTCGGGTCGCACGCGCCTGTGCCTCGGCGAGCACCGCCTGGCTGTACACCATCGCCGCTTGCAGCTCTGCAAGGTAATCGCCGTAACCGCTCTGCATGCGCTCTTGCGCGAGATCGTACGTCCTTTTGGCTGCCCGCTCGGCCTCGACCGCGGCAGTCAGGGCGTCCGCATCCGTGATGATCGCATGCAGCGTGTCCGCAACGTTCTGATAGGCCTGGAGCACCGTGCTCTGGTACTCGGCTGCCGCCTGCTTGAGCGCCTCATCGGCCGCACGCTTTTCGTGCAGCAGCGTGCCGCCGGCAAACACGGGTTGCGTGACGTTGCCGATCAGGCTCCAGAACGGTCCCCCGGAGCGAAACATCCACGAGAACTGCGTCGCCGTTCCCCCCACCGCCCCGGTGATCGAGAACTGCGGGAGCATCGCTGCGACCGCGACCCCCACATTCGCGTTGGCCGAGCGCAGCGCCTCTTCGGCCGCTCGGATATCGGGCCGCTGCTCGATGATCTTGGAGGGCAGAGTCAAGGGGAGCTCGGCGGGGAGCGTGAGCGATGCGAGCTCGACCGTTTCAGCCGGATCCTCGTTCGGCAGATTCCCGACGAGCGCTCGGATCAAGTCGCGATTCTGCTCGAATTGCTTCTCGAGGGGCGGCAGCAACGCCTTGGCTTGCGCGAGCTCGAGCTCCTGACCTGCCAGATCGAGCCCAGTGGCATAGCCGGAGTCGTACTTACCCCGCATGATCTGCACCGACTTCTCGTTGGCGTCGATGAACTCGCGGGTGGCTTTGAGCTGTGCTCGGGTGGACGCTTCCTGAATCGCCGCCGCCACCACGTTCGAGGCGAGGCTGATGTAGGTCGCCTCGAGCTCGAATCGCTGAACTTGGGCCTGTGCGTCCAGCGACTCCACCTTGCGTCGATTCGCCCCGAAGACGTCCGGGGCGAAACCAACCGTGAGCTGTGCCGTCTGGAAGTTGAACGTCACCGGCTGAGCGGGTCCGCTCGGAGTGATGTCTTGCCCGTTGCCCTGCGGGCCGGGTGCCGAGGAAGTCGCGGTGTTGCCGGGCAGCTTCTGGCGCTCGAAGTTGTAGCTCGCAGCGACGGTCGGAAAGAAGTAGCCGCGCTGCGCGCGGACGATCTCTTGTGCCTGACGAAGAGCCGCCTGCGCGGCCTTGATGGTCGGGTTCGCGCGAAACGCCCGCTCCACCAGCGAATCGATGGGAGGAGAGCCGAACGCCTTCCACCATTCGAAGGGCACGTCCTCTCCCATCGCGAATCGCTGCGCATCGCCTGCCACTCCCTCCGTGGCCGCGGTCTTCTCGGGCAGCGCTGCGACGCTGTAGCCGGCATCTTTGGGTGCTTGCGGCCGGTGGAAATTAGGACCGACCGCACAGCCTGCCAGCGCAGCGACCGTCAGGGCGATGCAGGGGCGCAGCGACAGGCCCCGGAGCTGAGCCCCGGCTCGCGCGGAAACGAAGGATTTTGACAGCATTTTGATCACGTGACCGATATTGTGCGCCAGAGGGCGGCGGTTGCGCCAACTGTGAATGTTCCCAGCGAACGATCACAGTAGCGCCTGCGCTCGAGAGATTGACATGATTTGTCGCGTCGGTCACGAGGTCGTTCAGTGCGTTACCCGAGAGCGAAGGGGAAATGGGAGGTGTCCGCAGCGGGACGGACCGCCTGCCTTGCCGCCGCGATCGGGACGGCGTACGCGATCGCGAGCGTCGTTCTCGGATTGAGCGCAGAGCCGGCGAGCGCCGCCGGACGGGCCTCGTCCTCCTCGAGTCAGCCGAGGCTGGACACCGATATCGTCAAGCTCTCCGACTCGCAGCTTCACTCGATCAGCGTCGAACGGGTCGCGGATCACGAGTTCCTGCTCGAAAAGACCGCCGTGGGCATCATCGACTTCGACGAGAACATGAGCCTGCAGGTCTTCTCGCCCTATCAGGGGCGCATCATTCAGGCACTCGTCGATCTCGGCGATGAGGTCAAGAAGAATCAGATCTTATTCACCGTCGAGAGCCCCGACTTCATCGCTGCGCAATCGAGTCTCATTTCCGCCGCGGCGACGCTCGATCAGACGGCGAGCGCGCTCGCGCGCGCCAAGGTGCTCTATGCGGCGAAAGGCATCGATCAAAACGACTACGAGACCGCCGTGGCCAATCAGCAGAGCGCCGAGGGGGCCCTCAAAGCGGCGCGCCGTGCGGTCGCCGTCTTCGGCAGGAGCGAGGATGAGATCGACCGCATCGTCGAGAAGCGCCAGGTTGACCCGGCGCTCCTCATCAAGAGCCCGATCTCCGGCCGCATCACCGCTCGCAACGCCGCTCCAGGGCTCCTCGTACAGCCGGGCACCGCACCGGCCCCCTATTCGGTCGCGGACGTATCCACCATGTGGATGCTGGCCAATGTGCCCGAGGCGGATGCCGCGGACATCCGCTTGGGCCAATCGGTGACGGCAGATGTCATGGCGCTTCCCGGACGAGTGTTTGCCGGAAAGGTCACCGCCATCGCCGCCGTGGTCGACCCGAATTCACGCCGCGTCACCGTGCGCGCGGAGATCAAAGATCCCAACCACGAGCTTCGCTCCGACATGTTCGCCACCTTCTCGATCCGCACGGGTGCCCCCCGACACGCGCTCGGTGTTCCGTTGAACGGCGTGGTACGAGAAGGAGACGGCACATTCTCGGTGTGGGTCGTCGGCAGCGACCCGCACGTCTTTACCCGTCATATCGTGAGGATCGGGCTGCAGCAGAATGGCTACGACGAGATTCTGGAAGGGCTCCACCCCGGAGAATCCGTCGCCGTGAACGGGGCCATCTTCTTGAGCAACATTCTCTACGGCGGTGCGACCTGATCGCGCACCCGAGTCGATCGCGAATGATCGAATCCTGACCTGACGAGGACAATCGGTGCTCAGAGCCGTCATTGGATTTGCGCTTAGCCGTCGAGCGATCATTCTGCTCGGCCTGCTGGTGTTCATCGCCGCCGGGCTCGCGGCTTATGCCAAGCTCAATATCGAGGCCTATCCGAATCCCGCGCCGGTCATTCTCGAGATCACCGCGCAAGCCGCCGGTCTCTCGGCGGAAGAAATGGAAAGGTACTACACGACGCCGATGGAGATCGGGCTCTACCCCACGCCCGGCATCGACAATATCCGCTCCACCTCGTTCTACGGCCTGTCGTTCGTGCGGGTGACCTTCAAGTACGGGGTCGATTTCTACTTTGCCTACACGCAGGCGGCGTTGAGCCTGCAGCAGAACGTATCGCTGCCTGGCGGCCAAGTGCCGCAGATCCAGCAGTCGAGTCTGGTCGGCGAGGTGTATCGCTATCAGGTCGTGGGGCCGAAGAATTTCGGGCTTACGAACCTGCGCACCGTGCAGGACTGGATCGCCCTGCGCCGCTTGTCGACCGTGCACGGCGTCGTCGCGGTCAACAGCTGGGGCGGCACGACGAAGGAATTCAACGTCGAGGCCGATCTCGGGAAGCTGCAGGCCTACAACGTCACGGTACCGCAGCTCCTCACGACGCTCGGCAACGCCAACGTGAATGTCGGCGGACGCGAGATCACCGTCGGCCAGCAATCCGTGAACATTCGCGGCGTCGGCTTGATCGATAGCGGCGGCGCCGACGACCTCACGAAGGGCTACCACGTCGATGACATCGAGAACGTCGTTCTCGGCCAGTTCAATGGAGTGCCGGTGCTCGTGAAGGACGTGGCGCGCGTCGAGGTGGGTTACGTGCCGCGGCTCGGCATCGCCGGCCGCGACCACGAGGACGACGTCGTCGCGTCGATCGTCGTGATGGGGCGCACGCAACATACGAACGACGTCGTGCCGCGGATCAAGGCGGCGGTCGATGCCATGAACAGCGACGGGAGCCTGCCGCCCGGTGTCAAGCTCGTCCCTTATTACGATCGCACCACCCTCGTTCAGGTCACCACGCATACGGTGCTGCACAACCTGATTTTCGGCTGCCTTC
This sequence comes from Steroidobacteraceae bacterium, assembly GCA_035319505.1. GTDB lineage: Bacteria > Pseudomonadota > Gammaproteobacteria > Steroidobacterales > Steroidobacteraceae > Bog-1198. The sequence goes on from DATHCO010000297.1 coordinate 24,009, forward strand.
TGGTATTTCTCATCCAATGGGTTTTTCTCGGCGATCTGCGCAGTGCCGTCATCGTCGGTGTGAACATCCCCTTCGCCTTGTTCTTCGCCATCATTCTGATGGTGGTGCAAGATCAGGATGCGAATCTTCTGTCCATCGGCGCGGTCGATTTCGGCATCATCATCGATTCGGCCGTCATCCTGGTCGAGAACATATTCCGCAATCTCCAATCCATGCCCAGTGTCCAGGAGCAGATGGTCGAGGCGCTGCGCCAAGGGGCCTACGGGGCCGATCCCACGTCACGGGCCGAGCATCCCTGGGCCTTGCGACTGCAGATGATCTACGTCTCCGCTCTGCAGGTGGACAAGGCCATCCTCTTCTCCACGGCGATCACCATCGCCGCTTTCGGGCCGCTGTTCGCGATGCAAGGGGTCGAAGGACAGATCTTCGGACCGATGGCCCGTACCTACGGCTACGCGCTGATGGGAGCACTGATCGCGACATTCACGGTGACCCCCGTCGTGTCCTCGTTCCTGCTGCCGGCGAAGCTCAAAGAGACCGAGACGGCCGTCGTGCGCTGGCTGCACCGGCTCTACAAGCCGGCGCTGGATTTCGCGCTGCGCCGGCGCACGTTGGTGGTCGGAATCGGCCTCGGTTTTCTCCTCCTGGTGGCGGCGCTCACCCCATTTCTCGGCAGCGAGTTCCTGCCGGCGCTCGAGGAGGGAAACTACTGGATCCGCGCATCGATGCCGCAATCGATGTCGCTCGATGCCGGCACGGAAGCCACGCGCAAGATGCGTGAGATCCTGCTCTCGCACCCCGAGGTCATCACCGTGGTGTCGCAACACGGGCGCCCCGATAATGGCAGCGATGCATCGCCGTTCTCGAATGTGGAGCTATTCGCGCCGCTCAAGCCCTACGATGAGTGGCCCTTCGGCTTGACCAAGGACAAACTGACCCGTCGGCTGCAGGCGGAGTTCGAAGCGGCCCTCCCAGGGGTGGTGTTCAATTTCTCGCAGTACATCCAGGACAACGTCGAGGAGGCGCTCTCCGGCGTCAAGGGAGCCAACTCGGTCAAGATCATCGGGCCGAATCTGCAGCTGCTCGAGCAATATGCCGGCCGCGTATTGAAGGAGATGCAGCAGGTGAGAGGCATGGAGGACCTCGGAATCTTTCATATCGTGGGTCAACCCAACCTCAACATCAATATCGATCGGCTCAAATGCGCCCGCTACGGCCTCAACACCGGAGACGTGAACGCGGTAGTCCAGGCGGCGATGGCGGGCGCCGTGGCGACGACGGTCCTCGAGAGCGACCGGCAGTTCAATCTGACGGTTCGGCTCGCACCGAGGTACCGCGACAGCATCGACGCGGTCCGCAACATTCCCGTGGCCTACCAGACCGCCGCCGGCACCACCGCCTATATCCCCCTGTACGAGCTCGCCGACATCCGGCTGGAGTCCGGCGCGTCGTTTATCTACCACGAGGCCACCCGGCGCTATGTTCCGATCAAGTTCAGCGTGCGTGGCCGCGACCTCGGTAGCACGGTCGCCGAGGCGCAAGAGCGCATCGCCAAGAACGTGCCGCTGCCGAACGGATACCAGATCGTCTGGGCCGGCGAGTTCGAGGATTTGCAGAAGGCCAAGGAGCGACTCGCGATCTTAGTGCCAGTGAGTCTCGGGCTGATTCTGGTGCTGCTCTACAGTCTGTTCAATTCCACGCTCGACAGCCTGCTCGCGCTCGCGGGCATCCCCTTCTCGGTGGCGGGCGGCGTGCTGGCGCTGCTCATCACCGGGCTGCCGTTCAGCGTATCGGCAGCCATCGGATTCGTCTCCCTGTTCGGGGTCTCGGTGATGAACGGAATCCTGGTGCTTACCTATTACAATGAGTTGCGCGTGCAGGGCATGGCACCGCTCGAGGCCATGGAGAGGGCCGCCGAGAAGCGCATGCGGCCGATGCTGATGACCGCGCTCTCCGCCTGCATCGGCCTCCTGCCCGCCGCAATCTCGACCGGAATCGGCAGTCAGGTGCAGCGGCCGCTGGCCACGGTGGTCGTCGGCGGCATGCTGCTGGGACCGCTCATGCTGCTGATGGTCGTGCCGGCGCTGCAGCTCGTGTTCCTGAGAAAATCCGAGCAAACGAACGGAGAGGCCACTCTCGAGGGGTGAGACGGATGTGCCTCTTTGCCGTTCGTGCGCTCTGCTCGCTCCTCGCCGCGTGCTTCTTACTGCCGGCTTGGGCCGGCGCGCCGCCCGCCGCCGCGGCTCACCCGTCCCCACCCGCGGCTCACCCGTCCCCACCCGCGGCTCACGCTCCCCAGGCGCTCTCCGCGGACGCGGCGATTGCGGCGGCTCGTGATCGAGCGCTGTCGAATGCCTTCACTGCGCGCCCCTCCTCGCCCCGCACGCGACCGGTCCCGACGGCGCACGTGGGCATTCGCGCCGCGCCGAGGTATTCTCCCGTAGCGAACTCGGGCGCGCCGGTCAGCGTGCTACGCTATCGTGCGGCTGCGCCGGCGCTCGGCGGACCGGCGAG
>DATHCO010000298.1:0-8241 GCA_035319505.1 Steroidobacteraceae bacterium
CGCGCGGCCGCCCTCCATGCGATAGCCGCGCCGGTGCAGGCTCTCGCCGGAGAAATCCACCGACACGAGCGCGGCACTGCCCTCGACGTGCAGGTGCAAGAGCACGTCGGGACGCTCGGGCTTGACGGTGGGTCGATCGCCGGTCGATTCTCGCAGGCCGTCGCACACCGCATCCTTGAGCAGCTGCGAGCCGTACAGGGTGTGCCTGATCGCCTCGTTGCCGCCGCTCGCATCGCACGCGAGCGTCGCGCCCGGCGCAAGATGCTCGCGCCAATCGATGCGCATCAAGCCCTCATGCAGGCCGCGCGCGCTCGTGGCCTCGACCGAGCCGAGACTGAGCAGAACTCGGGTCGCGGTCCGAGACCACAGGCAGGCGCGATAGCCGACCTCGAGAGTCCCCTCGAACTTCACGTCGTGACTGCGCTCGCGCACCGCCGAGGCGCCGAGCTCGATGAGCTCCTGCGCGAGAAGCGAGGTGGCACCGAGCGGTGCCGTGGCGATCCAAGCGCGTACGTCCTCGCTCGCGCGGGGCGCTGTCGGATGCATGCCGCTAGCCAGAGAGGCCTTCGGCGAGCCGCAGAGGGTGCCAGTCGAGCGGTCGATGATGCGCGAGGTAGCGGTTGAGGATCCGATACACGTGCGCGTCGAATGCGGCGGGCGCTTTGCGCGCCGCGAGCTCGGCGAGCTCCTCCTCGCAGCGTGCCGTGCCGAGATAGGTCCAGCCGTCGAGCACGTGATAGTCGGCTCCCCCGAACGGCTGGCGCTCGGCGAGCGCCACTCGTCCGGGAAAGGGCCAGGGCTTCAACTTCAACGACGCGAGGGCCATCTGGACCCGCACGGCATGCAGCCCGAGAGGCTCTTTGCCCACACAGGCGCCCTTGCAACCGCCGATCTGGTAGGCCAAGCACGAGCCATCACTCGGTTCGAGCCCCAACACCGTGAGGCAAAGTGCTCGCGCGCGGGCGATATCGCTCAACGCCTTGCTCGCATCCTTGGACGAATGAAACAGGCCGAAGCAGCTTGGAAGCTGCGCCGGGTCCACCTCGTCGATCGCTGCGATCTCGGCCGCGCCCGTGCCCGCGGCGATGCGGATCGTGAAACTGTCGCTGGCCGGCTTCACGCGGCGGTTGTAGAGCGGCTGCAGGGTCTTGAGGTATGCGAGCTCGCGGAGCGAGGCGCCGAGCTCTCCGGCGGTCTCCACCCACTCGATGTGGCGCACGGCATCCTTGAGCTCCTGCCCGTGCCCGCCGTGACGGCCATCCGCAAAATGGCCGAGAACGGCGCTCTTGAGGCACGCGCTCCTGCCCACATAGAGCGGCACGCCGTCGGCTCCGTAGAAGCGGTAAACTCCCGGGCCCTCGGGCAGCTCATCCTCGAGGCCCTCGGGCACATGCGCCGGCAGCCGGTGCGAGCCGAGCGCGCTCTGCACCGCGGCCGCAAGCCTCGCGGCAGGCAGCTCACGCTGCAGCTTGAGCCAAAAATCCTTGATCACGCGGGCATCGCCGAGCGCGCGGTGACGCGCGCTGCAGGCGAGGTCATGCCGCTCCATCACCGCATCGAGGTTATGGCGCGAACCCTGGGGGTAGAGCCGCCGCGACAACTTGACGGTGCATAGCACCTTGGCGCTGAAGGGCAATTCCAGGCGCCGGAATTCGGCGCGCAAGAACGCGTAATCGAAGCGTGCATTGTGCGCGACGAACACGGCCGGTGAGCCGCCCGAGGGGCCGAGCTTCTCGAGCACGAGCTTGGCGATATCGGCGAAGCATGGCGCGGACTCGACCATCTCGTTCGTGATGCCGGTGAAGCGCTCGATGTCGGAGGGAATGGGGCAACCGGGGTTGACCAGCGAGCTCCACTCCTCGACCGCTGCGTCGCGCTCGACTCGCACGATGCCGACCTCGATGATGCGATGGTGGGCCGCGCTGCCGCCGGTCGTCTCCAGATCGACAAATACCAGATGCTGCGGAAGCTCGTACGCCTCAAGCGCGTCCATCGAGTGACAGCAGCGGATAGTAGAGGTCGGGGCGCCGATCGCGGAACACGCCCCAAGCTCGGCGGTAGCGGTGCACGGCCTGCAGATCGAAGGTGGCAAGCAGGACGCTCTCGCTCGTGCGATCCGCCTCCGCCACCTTTTCGCCCGTGTGCGAAGCGATGAACGAAGAGCCGTAGAATGTCATCGAGAATCTCTCGCCCTCTTCGGTTCCGATGCGATTCGACGCGACCAGCGGCATGACGTTGGCCGCCGCATGCCCCTGCATGGTGCGCTGCCAATGGGCGCTCGTATCCAGGCTCGGATCCTGGGGCTCGGAGCCGATGGCGGTGGGATAGAGGAGAATCTCCGCGCCCATGAGCGCCATGGCGCGGGCAGCTTCGGGGAACCACTGATCCCAGCAAATGGCCGCGCCGAGCTTCGCAAAGCGCGTGTCGAACACCTTGAAGCCGGTATCCCCGGGCGAGAAATAAAACTTCTCGTGATAACCGGGCCCCTCCGGGATGTGCGACTTGCGATAGCTTCCGAGCACCTCGCCGCCGGCGTCCACCATCACGAGGGAGTTATAAAAGACGTTGTTGGCGCGCTCGAACACGCTCACCGGCAGTACCACATCGAGCTCGCGCGCGAGCGAGCGAAAATGCTCGACCGCCGGATGAGCCTCGAGCGGCTTTGCGAGGTCGAAGTGCTTCGCCGCGTGGTCCTTGCAAAAATACGGAGTCTCGAACAGCTCCTGGATCAGCACCACATTCGCGCCGCGGCGCACCGCCTCGCGAATCAACTTCTCGGCGCGCGCCACGTTGGCGTCTCGATCCCAACTGCACGCCATCTGCGTGGCGGCCACCGTTATCGTGCCCATGGGGGTATGCTACCTGAAGGCTCGACGTTGGGAGCCTGCTGAATGATGAACGTCGCCGCCACTAGAACGTCGGCGGCGAACTCGCGCTCACGAGCTCGCACTCCTCGCGTCCGGGATTTCGAAAGCGGTGCGGAATAGAGCTCTTAAAATAGTATGCATCGCCGGGGCCGAGTATGCGCGACTCACCCCCGACCGACAGCTCGATCCTGCCCTTCACGATCACCCCGCCCTCCTCGCCGGCGTGCGCCAGCATCTCCTCGCCGGTATCGGCGCTGGGCGCATAGCGCTCGTGCAGGATCGCCATGTTGCGCTTGGTGAGCCGGCCACCGACGAGCCGCAGCTCGACGGCGCCCGTGCCGATATCGGCAAGCTCCGAGCGGGGGAAGAACACCTCGGGCTTTCCCGCCAAGTCCAAGGTGAAGAACTCGGCGAGCGCCATCGGTATGCCGTCGAGCACTTTCTTCAGCGAGGAGACCGAAGGGCTCACGCGGTTCTGCTCGATCAGCGAAATGAGCCCGTTGGTGACCCCAGCGCGCTTGGCCAATTCCCGTTGCGACAGCCCATACATCTGCCGCACCGCCTTCAAGTGAGCACCGACGTCGATGGTCATTTGTTTATTATATTAAACAAGGGCGCGACAGAAACAGCTTTAATTGAGGAATGTGTTGAATTTATTTATCATTTTGCTCTGAGGCCCCTACCCTTCAAGGACTGCCATGAATGCTCGTATCACTCCCACCCCTGCACGGGGTGAGCTCGAGGCTTTTTGGATGCCCTACACCGCCAACCGGCAGTTCAAAGGCAATCCGCGGCTCTTGGCGCGCGCTGAGGGCATGCATTACTTCACGGCCGATGGCCGGCAGGTACTCGATGCGTCGGCCGGCCTCTGGTGCGTGAATGCCGGGCACGGCCGCCGGGAGATCACCGAGGCGGTGACCCGACAGCTCAGCACCATGGAATTCGCGCCCACGTTCCAGATGGGCCACCCTATCGCATTCGAGCTGGCCAATCGCCTGTCGGCGATCTCGCCGCCGGGGATGGACCGAGTGTTCTTCACGAATTCGGGCTCCGAGTCGGTCGATACCGCGTTGAAGATCGCCATCGCCTACCACCGCGTGCGTGGGCAGGGGCAGCGCACGCGCTTGATCGGGCGCGAAAGGGGATACCACGGCGTGGGCTTCGGCGGCACTTCGGTGGGCGGCATCGCCAACAACCGAAAGTTCTTCTCCGGAGCGATGCTCCCCGCGGTCGATCATCTGCCGCACACCTTGGATCTGGGACATAACGCCTTCTCGAGAGGGCTTCCTCACTGGGGTGTGCATCTCGCCAATGATCTCGAGCGGCTCATTGCCTTGCATGATGCCTCGACCATTGCCGCGGTGATCGTGGAGCCGATCGCGGGCTCGGCGGGCGTGATTCTGCCGCCCGTGGGCTATCTGAAACGGCTGCGCGAGATCTGCGACAAGCATGACATCCTGTTGATATTCGACGAGGTGATCACCGGCTTTGGGCGCATCGGCAGACCCTTCGCCTCGCTCGCCTTCGAGGTAACGCCCGACCTCATGACCACCGCCAAGGGCCTCACCAACGGGGCGGTACCGATGGGCGCCGTGTTTGCGCAGCGCAAGATTTACGACGCCTTCATGCAGGCTCCCGAGGGCGCGATCGAGCTGTTCCACGGTTACACCTACTCGGCGCATCCGGTGGCCTGCGCAGCGGCCCTCGCGGCGCTCGACATCTATGAGCGCGAGGAGCTGCTCACCCGCGCCGCGAAGCTCAGCGCCACGTGGGAGGAGGCGGTGCATTCGGTGCGCGGTACGGCGAACGTGATCGACGTGCGCAACTACGGCCTCATCGGAGCGGTCGAGGTCGAGCCGCGCGCCGGCAAGCCGGGAGCGCGCGGGTTCGAGGTGTTCTTGAAGTGCTTCGAGCGGGGCGTGCTCGTGCGCCAGACGGGCGATGTGATCGCTCTATCGCCGCCATTGATCGTGGAATCGAAGCACATCGCGCAGATCGTCGAGACCTTGAGCGGGGCGATTCGCGACACGGCCTAGGACGACTCGCGACGAGGGCGATTCGCACGCGGCCTCAAGCTCACGGGGATGCCTCAGCGAGGCGGCGGCTAGGACTTCGCCTCGAAAATGGCGTACCACTTCTTGCAGGGCTCGGCGACCTCCCAGGTACCCTCGAAGCCGGCCGGAACGACGAAGGCATCACCCGCGCGCAGATCGATCCGCTCGCCGCTGGCCGATTCGAGGCGCACGCGCCCCTCGATCAGCACGCAGAACTCGGTTTCCGTGTAATGCACCCGCCATTTGCCGTTGGTGCTCGTCCACAAGCCGCAGAAGAACTGCTGAGTGGCGTCGGTGTACTGATTCGAGACCCGCGTGCGCGGTATGCCGGCCAAAATCTTCTCCGGCGATGGATTGGCGGACTCTCCGGTTTGCAGCCGGTCGAGCCGCACGATCTTGGGGCAGTCGGCCATGCGCTATCCTAGGCGCGCGGCACGGGCGGAAACAAGAGCGGCCCGACTCTGAAGTCGAGCCGCCCACTCTTCACTTGTTGTCTCCCTTGGGGTCCTCGGTCGCCGAGGCGACAACCGAGGCCGGGGGGGTCATCGCCTTTGCGGTCGGCGCGACCGGAGCGGCTTGCAGCGTGAGCCGCACGCGCCGCTCGAGCGCGTAGCCGTCGTTGTCATCAGCGAGGCTTTGGCTCTTGCCGTAGGCATTCACCTCCAGCGCATCCTCCTTGACGCCGGCCGCGATCAGGAGGTCACGTACCGCATTCGCCCGCTCCTGGGAGAGCTTCAGGTTGGCATCGACGGTTCCGCGCGGGTCGGCATAGCCGTCCACCCTGACGGTGAGCGCAGGCGTCTTGGCGACCGCTCCGGCGAGCGCGGAAATCGCGCGCGCGGTATCGGTCGGGATCTCGGCGCTTCCGGTGCGGAAGAGCACGTCACCCTCCAAGCCGTCGAGTACCTCCGCCGCATCCTCGCGCGAGGCCTCGTCCCTCGCCATCTGCGCCGCCTCGACGCTGTGGGAAAGCTCGTCGAGACGCGCGGTGAGGGCGCGGTTGGTCTCCGCCAGATCGCTCTTGGCGCTCTCGAGTGCCGCCGTCTCGCTCTGCAGCTGCGCTTTATCGCTTTTCAAGGCCGCCACTTCGGCTTCCGCCTTCGCCGCCTCGCTCGCGCGGTGGACTCGTTGGCCCAGCCACGTGCCGATGCCTGCGCCGACCACCGCGCCGACGGGACCGGCCGCAAAGCCGCCGATCACGGCGCCCGCGATGAAGCCGGCAGGCTCCTGCGGCGAGGGCTTCTTCGGCGCATCCGCCAGCGCCGCCGTGCTCAATGCCATGAATCCCACCGTCCACACCATCCTGGAATATTTCGAACGTGTCGTTGTCATAAACCGCTCCTCGATTCGAGTTCACCACTTCGAGACGGCGACCCTCGCCGCCCGCGAGGAGCTATTGGGCGCGCCGATCGGGGCGCAGCGGTTGAGGCGAAGTGGCAAATTGTGGCGAAGCGACGATCAATTCCATCGCGGCGAGGAGATGCCGATCGGCTTTGCGCGCTCGTGCGCGAGCACGCTCAGGTTTCGAGCGAGAACGGCGTGAAGTTCGTGCCGATGTCGTAATAATCCTCCCGCTCGGCCCTCTTCAGGAACGCGACGACCCGATAAGTGAGCGGTGTCGCGACGATCTCCCAACCACTCTTCAGGCCGTACTGCGTGAACAGCAGCACCACGAGATGCCCCCAGGGCACGCGGCCGAAAAACGCGAGGACGTAGAAAATGGCCGAGTCGACCAGCTCGCCGCAAAGGGTCGATCCGACGATGCGGGTCCACAACCAGCGGCCGCGCGTCCAGATTTTCATTTTCGCAAGCACATAGCTGTTGACGAACGTCCCGCAGAGAAACGCGCTGACCGAGGAGACGACGATGCGCGGCGTGTTGCCGAATATCAAGTCGATCGCAGGCTGGGAGCCGCGCGAGCTCTCCGACGGGGGTAGGTGCACGATCACGGCCGCCATGAGCGAGGCGAACGCCAATGCTCCAAACCCAGCCCAGACCACGCGCCGGTCACGGGCATAGCCGTAAACCTCAGTGAGAATATCGCCGAAGATGTAAGAGATGGGGAAAAACAGCACCCCGGCCAAGAACGTGATCGTCCCCACATGGGGAATGTGGATGGAGGTTTCCTTGGCCGGGCCGATCAAATTCGAACACAACAGCACGCAGACATAGGCCGCCATCACAAAATCGTAGTAGCGAAATTGACGTGGTTCCTTGGTTGGCGACATGGTCTCTCGAAGTGTCAAGCGGCAAGCACGATTGCCGATGATATGTCATACCGAGCGCATGCCGATCCTTTTGTTGGGGGGGTCGCTCGGCGCCGACGCTCTGCCGCGTTTTGGCGAGGCCATCACATCAAGAAGGGTGCCGGTACTGTAGATATGTAAGCTCACCTGGTGTGTGCCGGACCTATGGAGCAGGGCAAACCCTTCAGCGCAACGGATAGTCCGCTCGTCGATTTCGATGCCGTGTGTCAACAAGTGCGCACGGCGATCGAGCCCGCGCGCGCGCACGCGATTTCCTTGCACGATGAGAACGGGGATTTGCTCTGGTTGAGCGAGAGCTCAATGGGCCCCGATGAGCACAACGCAGTTCGCGAGGCGATGGAGTCGTTCGCGGACCCGAATGGGGCGCCTGTTCTCGCGTACGATCTCGGCGATGCGCGCTCGGCGGTGCTCCTGCGTGCCGTGAACGGCCGCCGTGCCCTCGTCGGCGCGATCATGGTGGTGGTGGACACGCGCGTGATCAAGCAGGACGATCGCGGCGGCATCAAGATCATGACTCCGAAACTGCAGCGTGCCCTCACCGATTTTGCCTCGATGCGCCCGGAGGTCGAATCGCGGTCCCAGCCGAGCGCTCCCACCGCACCCTCGACGAGTGGCAAAGGTCACGGCAGGAGCGACTCAGCGAGGAGCGACTCCTCGCGCAAGGCACCGACCTCGACGCCCGCGGCACCTAAATCCCCTCCTCACCGCCCCCCTTCCCATGGCACCGCCCACGGCAGCGCGCTCAACGGCTCCGCGCCTGGCCGTCCCTTCTCCACACACGCCGCCTCGAGCCAGCCAAGCCAGTCGAAGACATTGAGGGACAGCCCCTCGAGCGAGTCGAGCCGCTCATTTGTCAAGGAGAGCGCACCGAATCGCGCCGCGGCCGCGAGCCGCCCCGCCTCGGCCCGTACGCATGCGCCCTCCTCCGCACCGGCGCGCTCGCCTGCGCCCTCCTCCGCACCGGTCCGCGCGCCTGCGCCCTCCTCCTCACCGCCTCGTACGCCTGCGCACTCTTCCCAGTCGGCCCGTACGCATGCGCCCTCCTCCGCACCG
>DATHCO010000299.1:0-13415 GCA_035319505.1 Steroidobacteraceae bacterium
GCCTGGCGCTCTGCGCCATGCAGTCCGCGAGCGGTGCGCGCTCCGCGCCCTGCATCGAGCCCCTGACGCAGGATCACCGATTCGAGGCTCCCGCCTGGCAGAGCTTTCCCTTCAACCTGATCTATCAGGCGTTTCTGTTGAGCCAGCAGTGGTGGCATGGCGCGACGACGGGCGTTCGTGGCGTCGCACCCCATCACGAGCAAGTCGTCGACTTCATGACGCGTCAACTCCTGGATACCCTGTCCCCCGTCAATTTCATTGCGACCAATCCCGAAGTGCTCTCGCAGACGATCGAGGAGGGCGGCGCCAACCTGGTGCGCGGGGCGATGAATTTCTGGGCCGATTGGGAGCGCGCCGTCGGCGGTAAGGCGCCCGTCGGCGCCGAGGATTTCCGGCCGGGTGAGCGAGTGGCGGTCACGCGCGGCACGGTGGTTTACCGCAATCGACTGATCGAGCTTATCCAGTATGCGCCCACCACGGCTGAGGTGTTCGCCGAGCCCGTGCTCATCATCCCCGCCTGGATCATGAAGTATTACATTCTCGACCTCTCCCCGCAGAATTCCCTGGTCAAGTACTTAGTCGACAACGGACACACAGTCTTCATGATTTCGTGGCGAAATCCCACCGCGGAGGATCGCGACGTGGGGCTCAATGACTATCTGCGGCTCGGAGTGCTCGAAGCGCTCAAGGCGATCCGGGCGATCGTCCCGGAGCGCAAGATCAACGCGGTGGGATACTGTCTCGGAGGAACGCTCCTTGCCATCGCAGCCGCGTATCTCGCGCGCGACAACGATGCCGCGCTGCGCTCGCTCACCTTGCTGGCGGCTCAGACGGACTTCACCGAGGCCGGTGAGCTCACGCTGTTCATCGACGATAGCGAGCTCACCTATCTCGAGGATCTGATGTGGGATCAGGGGTACCTCGACAGCCGTCAGATGGCTTGGGCCTTCCAGATGCTGCGATCGAACGATCTCATCTGGTCGCGTCTGGTGCACGAGTACTTGATGGGCCGTCGCGCTCCGATGACCGATCTTCACGCGTGGAACGCCGATTCGACGCGCATGCCTTATCGGATGCACAGCGAGTACCTGCGGCGGCTCTTCCTCGACAATGATCTCTTCGAAGGGCGTTACCAGGTGGATGGCAAGCCGGTCGCGTTGAGCGATATCCGCGTGCCGATTTTCGCCGTGTCGACGGAACAGGACCATGTTGCGCCCTGGCGCTCGGTTTACAAGATCAATCTCATGAGCGAGACGGAGGTGACCTTCGTGTTGACGAACAGCGGACATAACGCCGGCATCGTGAGCGAGCCGGGTCACCGCGGGCGCCACCACCGAATCTCGCGCCGCGCCCAACGAGCTGCCTATCTCGACCCGGATAGCTGGTATGCGCGGGCGCGCGTCGTCGAGGGCTCCTGGTGGCCTGCGTGGCTCGCCTGGCTCGAGGCCGGCGAGCGCGTGCCGCCCCCGGCTGTCGGCTCACCGGACCGGGGATATCCGCCGCTCTCACCGGCGCCGGGTCGCTACGTCTTGGAGCCCTGATGGAGCCGCAATCCGGCGGCGCAGGGGAGTCCTCAGGACTCGTCACGGCGATACACGGCTCCGTGATCGACGTGCAGTTTCCGGACCGCAATCTGCCGTCGATTGACACAGGCATTGAAATCGAGCGCGACGGGCAACGCCCGCTGATCGCGGAAATTCGCCAGCACCTCGATGGGGTCACGGTACGCGCCGTCGCGCTCGAGAACGCCGCGGGACTCAAGCGCGGCCTCAAGGTCCGATCGAGCGGCGGTCCCCTGCGCACCCCCGTCGGGGACATCGTGCTCGGGCGGCTCCTGAACGCGATCGGGGAGCCCGCCGACCGAGGCCCGCCGTTGCCCGCGGAGACTCAATACCGCCCTATCCATGCGCCCGCACCGCCCATCGATCGGCTCGGCGCATCACTCGAGATGTTTCGCACGGGCATCAAGGTCATTGACCTTCTCGCCCCGCTGGTCAAGGGGGGTAAGGCCGCCATGTTCGGCGGCGCCGGGGTCGGCAAGACGGTGCTCATCATGGAGCTCATTCGGACCACGGTCGAGCGACACTCGGGCATCTCGGTGTTTGCCGGAGTGGGCGAGCGCTCTCGCGAGGGACACGAGCTGTTGCTCGAGCTCACGCAGTCCGGGGTCCTCGAGCGCACGGCACTCGTGTTCGGCCAGATGAACGAGCCGCCGGGCGCGCGCTGGCGAGCCGGGCTCACCGCGCTCGCCATCGCCGAGCATTTTCGCGACGCTGCGCATGAGAACGTGCTCTTCCTCATCGACAATGTCTATCGGCTGGTTCAGGCCGGTGGGGAAGTGTCGGGACTGCTCGGGCGGCTCCCCTCTCGGGTGGGCTATCAGCCCACGCTCGCGGGCGAAATCGCCGAGCTCGAGGAGCGCATCGCATCGGTGGCCGGGGCGGCGATCACCTCGATTCAGGCCGTGTACGTCCCCGCGGACGACTTCACCGACCCGGCCGTCGCGGAGATATTCAGCCACCTCGACTCCTCGATCGTGCTCTCTCGCGATATGGCGAGCGAGGGCCTGTACCCGGCCGTGGACCCGCTCGCTTCGACGTCGAGCCTGCTCGACCCCCGCATGGTCGGGCAGGCGCACTACCGCACCGCGCAGGAGGTCCGCAAGACCATCGCCCACTACCGAGACCTCCAAGAAATCATTGCGCTCCTCGGGATCGAGGAGCTGAGCGCGGCCGACCGGCTGGTCGTGCAAAGGGCCCGCCGGCTGATGCGCTTCCTCACTCAGCCGTTCCTCGTGACCGTTGCCTTCACCGGCAAGGAGGGCCGCTCGGTCGAGCTCGACGATACGCTCGCCGGATGCAATGCGATCCTCGCGGGCGAGACCGATGATTGGGCCGAAGGCTCGCTCTTCATGGTCGGCGATCTCGGCGAGGCGCGCCGGCGCGAGCGCGGAAACTCCGAGGCCCCGGCATGAATCTGACCGTCACGACCCCCTTCGACCTCGTCGCTGAGGTGAGCGATGTGGCGCACGTTCGCGCCGAGGACGAGACAGGCGCATTCGGCATCTTGCCGGGTCACGCGGATTTCCTCACCGCGCTCTCGTTGTCGGTGGTGAGCTGGCGCGACCTCGCGGGTGGCGAGCACCATGTCGCGGTGCGCGGCGGCACGCTCGAGGTGCGCGACGGCCAGACGATCACCATCGCGACTCGCGAGGCCGTCGCCGATGACGATCTGCATCGATTGGAGAGCGAGGTGCTCGTGGCCTTTCGCCGCCGAACAGAGGAGGAGCACGTGGCACGTACCGATGTGCAAAAACTCTACCTCGCCGCGATCCGTGAGATCTGCCGCCTGCTGAAAGCCGAGCGCCGGCCGGCAGTCCCCGGGGGGCCGGGCGGCCCGCCGCAGGATGGGTTCGAGGAATGAGCCAGCCGCCCCGCAATCACGACGAGCTGCGCAAGGCGGTGCGTGCCCGCGAGCAGCGTGAGCGCTTGCTGCGCGAGGGAGAGCGGTCGGTGGGCCAGAATCTGGCGATGATCGGTGCCCTCGGCTTGACCGTCGTACTGCCGACTCTGCTCGGCATCTCCGCCGGACGCTGGCTCGATCGACGATTTGGGTCCGGAATTTTCTGGACGCTCGGGCTTCTCGTCGCAGGCTTGAGTCTAGGTTGCCTATTCGCCTGGAAGAGGATCCATAACGAGTGAACGATCCGAGCCCGATCTCGCTCGCCGCGGTTTGCGCGAGCCTTGCACTGCTGGCCTTCGCGGCCGGTGCGGCCTACTTCGCGGCGCTGCGCTTGAGTATCACGCTGTTCGTGAGCGGTCGCGGGTGGCGAGTGCCCCTGGCGCTCACCCTCGGTCGCGTCGGCGCTGCCGTCATCCTGCTCGCGATCGTCGCCAAGCTCGGCGCCCTGCCGCTGCTCGCGACCTTCGTGGGGTTCCTCGCAGCGCGCGCAGTGGCGCTGCGCGCCGCGGGTAGAGGTCGCTGATGCAAGCCTCGCCGCTCACCAGCGCTCTTCTGTTTCGCGTGGGTCCGGTTGGGATCACGCGTCCCGTGGTGACGACCTGGTTCATCATGATCGCCCTGACGGTCGGCTCGTGGTGGATCACGCGCAACCTCAAGATGCGACCGGATGCGCGCCAAGCGGCGCTCGAGATCCTCGTCGAGGGGATCGCGGGGCAGATTCGCGACGTGATTCGTCAGGATCCGCGTCCGTTTTTGCCGCTCCTGGGCACGCTGTTCATCTTCGCGGTGGCGGCCAACTTGAGCGGCGTATTGCCCGGGGTCGAGGCGCCCACCAGCCGCATCGAAACGCCGGCCGCGCTCGCGCTCATCGTGTTCCTCGCGGTGCACTACTTCGGTGTTCGCGCCCGCGGGCTCAAGGGGTACCTCGCGAGCTTCGCGGAGCCCAAGCTCGTCATGCTGCCCCTCAACGTGCTATCGGAGATCACACGCACCTTCTCGCTCATGGTGCGCCTGTTCGGTAACGTCATGAGCGGGGAGTTCGTTATCGCGCTCGTCGTCGCGCTCGCGGGTCTGTTCCTGCCCATTCCGCTGATGGCGCTCGAGATCCTGGTCGGTTTGGTGCAAGCGTACATTTTCACCGTGTTGGCCACCGTGTTCATCGGTGCTGCGGTCGCTAAGTCGCCCGCGGATAGAGGAGGTCTCGCATGAATCCCAAGCTCATTTCCATCGTCTGCGCGGCGATCGCGGTCTCGATCGGCTCGGTGGGTCCGGCGCTCGCCGAGGGGCGCTCCGTCGCTGCCGCGATGGATGCGATCGCGCGGCAGCCGGAGGCGGCGGGCACGATCTCGCGTACGCTGTTCGTGGGCCTTGCGATGATCGAGACGATGGCGATCTACTGTCTGGTCGTAGCGCTCTTGCTCTTGTACGCGAACCCCTACGCTGCCTGATATGCGACTCGACACTTGGACGATCGCGCTGCAGACCGTGAACTTCGCCATCCTGGTATGGCTCCTGCAGCGCTTTCTCTTCAAGCCGGTGCTGCGCATGATCGATGCGCGAAACGCCGAGCTGCAGGCGCATGTCGACCAGGCGAAGGCGCTCGAGGACAAGGCGAAGATCGAGCTTGCCGCGCTCGCGTCGCAGCGCGAGGGAATCGAGGGTGAGCGTGAGGCGCTGCTCAAGGCCGCTGCGGTCCAGGCACAGCAAGCAGCCGATGCGCGCCGTGCAGCGGCCGAGCGCGATGCGCAGGCCCTGCTCGAGTCATCGCGCAAGACGCTCTTGCTCGAGCGCGCGCAAGCACTCGAGGAGGCCCGCGGGATCGCTGTGGATCTCGGCGGGGAATTTGCGCGACGGCTCCTCGCACAGGTGCCGATGCCGCTGCGCGCGGAGGGCTGGATCGAGCAGATCGAGTCACACTTCCGCTCGCTGCCGCAGTCTGAGCGCGAAGCGCTGTCGCGCGAGTCGGATCGCGGTCTGACGGTGGTGACGGCCGGTCCGCTCCCGCAAGCGATGCTCGAGACATGGCGTACCCGATTGCAACGCCTGCTCGGACGGCCTGCGGCCATCAGCTTCGAGGAGAACGCGGGGCTGATCGCCGGTGCGGAGCTGCATTTCCCGACGACGATGCTGAGAATCTCCTGGCAGGGTGCGCTCGCCGACATGCGCTCCGAGGTGAGCGCGCATGCCGACGGTCGCTGAGGGTCTGCAGCAGTGGGCGCAAGAGGCGCGCAAGCGCCTCGACGGGCTGGCGCTCGAGCCCCGGCTCGAGCACGTCGGCCGCGTCGCGCAGGTGGGAGACGGGATCGCCACCGTTCAGGGATTGCCGCAGACCCGGCTCGATGAGTTGCTGATCTTCGAAGGCGGCGTGCGTGGACTTGCGGTTGATCTCGGCGAGGAGACCATCGGCTGCGTGCTCCTCGGTGACAGTACCGGGATCGCGGCGGGCAGCATCGTCCGAGGGTCGGGGGACGTGGCGCGGGTTCCGATCGGCGATGCGCTCCTCAGCCGTGTCGTCGATGCGCTCGGCGTGCCGCTCGATGGCGGCAGGCCCATCGAAGCCACCGAGCTCGCGCCGGTCGAGAAGCCGGCTCCGGTGATCGTTGATCGCTCGCTCGTCGTACGGCCGCTCGCTACGGGGCTTTTGGTCATCGACGCGATGATTCCCCTGGGTCGCGGTCAGCGCGAGCTCATCATCGGCGACCGCGGAACGGGCAAGACGGCGATCGCCGTCGACACGATCATCAATCAGCGCTCGAGCGACGTGATTTGCGTGTATGCCGCCGTCGGCCAGAAGGCATCGTCGGTCGCGCGCGTGATCGAGGCGGTGCGCAAGTACGGGGCACCGGAGAGGTGCCTGTTCGTGATCGGGGAGGCGGATGCGGCCCCAGGGCTGCAGTGGCTCACCCCGTATGCCGCCTGCACCATGGCCGAGTACTTCGTGGGTCGCGGGCGAGACGTGCTCCTGGTGATCGATGACCTGACCAAGCATGCGGCCGCTTACCGGCAGCTGTCGCTCCTCCTGCGCAGGCCGCCCGGCCGAGAGGCGTATCCGGGCGATATCTTCTACATTCACTCGCGACTCCTCGAGCGCGCGGCAAAGCTCTCCCCGGAGCGCGGCGGCGGCTCGCTCACGGCGCTGCCGATCGCGGAAACGCAGGCCGGCAATATCAGCGCCTACATACCCACCAATCTCATCTCGATCACCGATGGGCAGATCTACCTTGACCCACGCCTCTTCTACGAGGACCAGAAGCCCGCGGTCGATGTCGGCAAGAGCGTCTCGCGGGTGGGCGGTAAGACTCAGGCGCCGGTACTCAAGCCCCTGTCCGAGAGCCTGCGTCTCGAATACGCGCAGTTTCTCGAGCTCGAGGTATTCACGCGATTCGGTACCTTGGTCGATGAGCGTACGCGCAAGGTGATCGAGCACGGGCGGCGAATTCGTGCGGTGCTCGCGCAGCGGCAGTTCGCGCCGCTCTCGGTGGGCCAGCAGGTGGCGTTTCTGTGCGCACTCAGCGATCGCGTGCTCGATGCCGTGCCGCTCGATCGCATCGAGGCGTTTGGCGAGGCGCTCGGATCCTGGCTAGCCGATCACCACCCGCAGGTCGCCGCGCTCGACGATGCCGCGGCGCCTCTCCCGACTGATGTGCGTGAGGAGCTCAAGCGCTCGCTCGAGCGGCTCGCGCACGCCATTTCGACGTCGACGCCGCAGGTCGCGGCGACATGACGCGCCTCGCGGAGATCCAGGGGCGCATCGCCAGCATGGACGAATTGCTGGATATCGTCGGCGCGATGCGCTCGCTCGCCGGGATGCGGGTACAGGAAGCGCAGCATGCGCTTCCAGGCATTCGTCGCTACGCGGCAATCGTGGCGAGCGCCATCGCTACGGCGCTGCTGTTGACGCCGACGCCGGTTCTCGACGCAGGCGCCGGTGGCAGACGCCGCGCGCTCGTTTTGTTCACCGCCGAGCACGGCTTCGTCGGCGCTTTCAACGAGCGGCTGCTCGCCGCCTCGGAGACGGCCCGCGAGGCTGGGGACCTCTCGTTCGTCGTCGGTAGCCGCGGGGCTGCTCTCGCGCTCGAGCGTGGCAGACGGATCGAGTGGACGAGCGCCATGGCGACCCGCCCGACAGGAACGTTCGAGATCGTCGATCCCCTCGTCGCCGCGCTCTATGGGTACATTGGCCGCGGCGAAATATCGCGTATCGAGATCATGTTTGCGCGGTATCGGCAGGGGAGCGGCACGAGCGTGGAGCAGCGGCTGATTCTGCCGCTCGAGCAGCCGCCGTCTGGCGCTTCGCCGGCTCATCCTCGCAGCGCCTCACGACTCCGCCAGCCGCCGCTGCACAATCTCGAGCCGCAAGCGCTGCTCGAGAAGCTCGTCGCAGAATACGTCTTCGCCCTTCTCACCGAAGCGGCGGTCGAATCGATCGCAAGCGAGAATGCCGCGCGCTTCGCGGCGATGGAATCGGCGCACGAGAATGTATCGAAAAAACTCGACGAGCTGCGCCGGCTGTCACGCCAGGAGCGTCAGACCGAGATCACGTCGGAATTGCTCGATCTGATCACGGGCACCGAGGCGGTGGCGGAGCGCCCCAGCGGGGCGGACCGTGGATCGCGTGGGGCGGATCACGCGTCGTAACCGCGCGATCGGGGTCCTAGCGCGAATTATTCATGAAGAACGATACATATCACGAGGCGCTGGCTTTGGAAGGGAATTTTCCGGGGCGTGAAAAACAGGATGTTTTTCCCGCAGCCTCCAAGGACGGATTCACGGCGGCCCGGAAAATTCCCTTCCAAAGCCGGCGACCGGGAATAAAGAAGTTGTCCTTCATGAATAATCGAGGCTAGGTCGTGCGCTGGAGTAACATGCGGTCCCCAAGGCTGCGCAGAAGCCGCGGTAGGCCGCAATGACGGTGAAGTCCAATGGATACGCCAGAGAATATCGAGCGCTATCGGGACAATTTGCGCGATGAGCTGGACGGCGCGACGCTTTATACGAGGATCGCAGCGGCCGAGGCCGATCCGATTCGCAAGGATCTGTTTCTGCAGCTCGCGCAGGCGGAGGCGAAGCACGCCGAGCTTTGGCGAGCAAAACTCACCGCGGCCGGTGTCGCGGAAAAGCCGTACGTGCCCAGCTTTCGCACGCGGCTCCTGGGACGTCTGGCGCAGCGCTTCGGGCCAGGCTTCGTCATGCCGACCATCGCCGCCGCCGAATTCGCCGATCGGAACAAGTATGCGAACCAGGCCGATGCGCATGCAATCTCCGCCGAAGAGCGCGGCCATGCCGCCATCGTGCAGGAGATGGCCCGAGCCGGCGCGCGCGGCACGGTCACGGGGGCGGATATCGCCCGCGCCGAGCCCTGGCACCGCGGCGGTTCGGGCAACAATCTACGCGCCGCGGTGCTCGGAGCGAATGACGGGCTGGTCTCGAACTTCTGTCTGATCATGGGGGTGGCAGGGGCCGGCACAGGCAACAAGATCATTCTGCTCACCGGCCTTGCCGGACTCGCCGCCGGGGCCTGCTCCATGGCGCTCGGCGAGTGGCTGTCGGTCACCAATGCGCGCGAGCTCGCGAGCACCCAGATCTCTAGGGAAGCCGAGGAGATCGCACACACCCCGCAGAGCGAGCAGCACGAGCTCGCGCTGATCTTCCAGGCGAAAGGGTTAGCGAAGGCAGAGGCCGAGCGTGTCGCGATCGAGCTCATGAGAGACAAGAAAGCCGCGCTTGACACGCTCGCGCGCGAAGAGCTCGGCATCGATCCCACCGAGCTCGGCGGAAACCCGTGGAGCGCGGCTGCCACCTCGTTCGCGCTCTTCTCCGCGGGCGCCATTTTCCCCGTCGCTCCCTTCGTGTGGATGCACGGCACACGGGCGATCGCGACGAGCATTGCCGCGAGCGCCGCTGCGCTCGGCACCATCGGCCTGTTGACCTCGCTCTTCAACGGGCGAGGTGCCTGGTTCTCGGCCTCTCGGCAAGTGCTCTTCGGCTGCGCGGCCGCGGCCGTCACCTACGGGATCGGCGCGGCTCTCGGGGTGTCGCTCTCATAGGGGCGGCGGGCTGCCCGCCGCCCTCGTGCGCTTGCCCGCTCTGCGGGAAGCCTGTGGGGTCAGGCTCGAAAGCCCTGTGGTGTGACGATCAACGCGTCGCAACGCAGGCTATCGAGCACCCGCTCGGCCGTATGACCGATGAAGAGGCGCTTCAAGCCCGAGCGCGAAACGGCCCCCATGACCACGACGCTTGCCTTCACGGATCGAGCCAATGAAGGAAGCTCGAGTCCCGGGTCGCCGCGTCGCAGGTGCTGACGGCTCTCCCGAATATGGTACTTGCGCACCGCTTGGTGGAAATAGCGACGGATGGCCTTCTGGTAGGCACGATTCTGCGCGGGTGTGACGGCGAGGCCGGCGCTCTCCGATATCACTCCGGGAAGCATTTCGGCCAGCGGCCACCAGACGTGCGCAAGGTGCAGTGTCCCGTCGAGGGCGCGGGCAAGCGAGCGACCGGCAAGCACTATTTTGCCATCGAGGCTCGCCGGCTTGTCGTGGGAGTGAAACGGATCGACGGCGGCGAGTATCCGTGGGCTGCGCCAATGCGTGGATCCCTTGACGATCAGAAGCGGTATGTCCGCATGTCGCATGAGCTCGTAGTCGGTTTGGCGCAGGAGCATGCGCGCAAACTGGTTGTGCTTGCGGGCCTCGATGATGATGAGGTCGGCGCCGGTCGCGCGCGCGTGCCGCAGAATGGCTTCATGAGGAGCATAGCCCGTGAGCACGGTGGTGTTGACGAGCAGCTCCTCGCGCCGCAAGGGTCTTGCCAGCCGCTCGAGCTCGGCGAAGTTCTGCGCGGAGGCGGCCTCGAGCAGAGCGGCCGACGCCTGGGCCTGCATCGGCCCGTAGCCCACTCCCAGAGGGGGAATCGCGTGCAGAAATTCCAGCCTCGCCCCCGTCTTGTGCGCCAATTCGCCCGCGCGCCTGACGGCCTTATTCGAGCGCTGGAAGGGATCGGCGATGGCCACCAGGAGTGTCCGTAGTCGGAAAGTCGGCATGGTCTCACTCGATGTAAGGTCTGCGCCTCAAAAGATCCGCGGCATTATATGGATCGGCTGCGGGCGGTGCGATTGTGGTATCTACCTACTCTCATGCCTCGTCCGCAGGTGCGTATCGGGTCCGTAGAAGTCCGTATCGCGAGGCGCCTGCCGCGGAGGGATGATCCGCATCGAGGCCACCATCACGCTGAGAGGATATGTCATGACGGCTCCGAATCGTGTGAGTTTGGGTGCTCCCCGAGACACAATGCCGGCACCGCCGACCCCTGCCCTACAGCCGGGGGTTGCTGCTCCCGGCGAGCAGGCGAGACGCGAGGTTGCCATTCGTCGCGACGCCTATTTCCGCTGGGCCTATCGCGGGTGCACACCGCGCGAGGAGCTCACCGACTGGCTCGCCGCCGAGCGTGACGTCGATGGGATGCTCACGCAGCGCGAGAAGATGATTCGCGAGGCGGCCTATTTTCGCTGGCAAAACCGCGGTCATCGCGCGGGCGAAGAGCTGGACGATTGGCTGGCGGCGGAACGTGAGGTCGACGCCATGCTCGAGCATGAGGGAATCCTGGAAGGATTTTGCAGCTGCCCGCATTGAGGGTCTGGCGCTTGAGAGCGCTGGGCCGCGCTCGGGCGAAGGGCAAGGGCATGCATCGGCGGCTCATCATCGGAATCGGTAATCCGGATCGCGGCGATGATGGGGTCGGCGCGCGGGTGGCGGCGAAGCTGGCGGATGAGGGCCTGAGGGACACCGAGGTCATGGCGCGGAGCGCCGACGTGGTGGGCTTGATCGAGGATTGGGCCGATGCCGAGGTGGTCGTGCTCATCGATGCCGCGGCGCCCGTCTCGCACCCGGGAACCATCCATCGCGTGGACCTCACCGCGGAAGTGCTGCCGCGCGACCTATCGCTATCCTCCACCCATTCCTTCGGTATTCTCGAGACGCTCGAGCTCGCTCGCAGCCTCGACCGGCTCCCTCGGCGGGTCGTCCTCTATGCCGTCGAGGGGACGTGCTTCGAGCCGGGGAGTGCGATGAGCCCCGAGGTCTGCGCTGCGGCAGAGGAGGTGGCGCGGCAGATCGCGCGTTGTTGATCATGCTCAATTCGATGCCGTCGCGGCCGATTTTCCAAACTGATAGCTCGCGGTCAGCGCAACGAGGTTCACATGATGTTGGTACGGCTGCAAACCGAGCGCAAGCAGGTTCGGGACTGTTGCCGGCCCGACCCCGCCGAGCGCCCAGTCGGTCGAATTGAACGTGTCGAAGGTATAGCGCAGGCGAATCTCGAGCGCTGAGCTCAGCTGATAGGTGGCGCGCAGGGTAGCGCTGTCGAGCCGCGTCCAAATTTGTGGAAAGGCCTGCGCCGAGCCGCTGACCGCGATGTCCGTATCGGCGTAGGAGGGCGCATGCAGGTAGTCGAGCTTGAAATTCCAGCGGTGACTTGCGCGCCACTCTGCGCCGACGCCCGCGTTCCAAAAGCGTTCCGCGTCGGAGACGAGCCAGGGCGGCGTGACCGCACCCGTGTAGCCGTTCTGCAGATCACTGAGACGCTGATAGCCGGCATCCGCGTGCAAGCTCAGACTCTCGCGCGGGCTCCAGTCGAGAGACGTCGAGCCGCGCCGCTCATGCGCACTTTGTAGACCGAGCGATGAAAGACGATAGTCGTCGTCGGCCAAGAAGCCGTCGAGCGTCCAGGTGAGCGACGGTAAGATGGACCACGTGGCCGTGAGATCGTAGAAGACTCGGTCGCGCGAGGCGTAGTTGAAAGGAGCAATGAGCGGGTTCTCACCGAGGGGCAGCGCTGCGGAATTGAATGGCGAGGTCTTGCGCAGCGCGTTGCCGCCTTTGAGCATGAGAGTGAGCGAGCCGATAGGTGTGATCGAGGCGCGCCCCCAGCTTTGGGCATCCTGCGACCAGGCGAGGAGCTGTCCGGGATTGTAGTGGATCTCCTTGAGCTCGCCGCCGACGCCGACCCGAAGCCAGCGCCAGAGCGAATAGTCGGCCCCGCCATCGAGACGAACCCGGTCCTCACCGTAGCGCGGTGTGACGACCGCGCCGCCCGGGAAAGTATCGGTCACCACGTAATTGATCGTGAGCGGCGTCGTCGCATCATCGCGCCCATCGTAGCTCGCATGGCCACGCAAGCTGAGCTTCGCTAACGGCCGCGACGCGAGTCCGAGCGCATAGTGCGAGAGGTGTACATCACCGTCGAGCGAGCCCTGGACGGGGGCGGTCGCGCCCGGCAACGTGCTGGCCGGTAGGAAAGCTGCATCTTGCCGCTGGTGCCCGGACGATGCGTCGAAGGTGAGCGTCGTGGACCACGGTAGCTCCAGGTGGCCGGCGAGGGCCAGCTGCTGCAGGGTGTTACTCGGTGGAAGAGCCAGGCTGCCCTGCATGGAACCGGGAACGAAGGGCAAGTAGGGGTTCGCGAACGCCAGCTCATCGCTTTGATCCTCGAACCAGGAGCCGGTGTAAGTGAGCTTGAGACTCGCGCCGCGGCCGGCCCATGCAACGCCGGCATCGAAGGAGTTCGTGATGTAGTCGATGGGCTCGGGCAACTGCATGCCCTGTGTGAGGAAGCTCGCGCTGGTGAAGTCGGTGCCGATTTTCTCTTGGTGGCGCAGTTCACCGAACACCGTCCAGCTGGAAGCGGCATTGAGCTTCCCCAGGAGTGCCACCGTGCGCCGATCGAAACCGAGATCGACGGGCACGAGGCTCGAGCGCAGCTGCGACATTCCGGCCGTGCTCCCGGCGGCTACCCAGTCTGCGGGAAGTCCGAGCACATCTGGGCCGACGCCCCGAAAGGGCGTGACTCCGGTATCGTAGAGCCGAGTGGGCTGGCCGTCGTAGCTCAGACGCACCTCAAAGCTCCCTTCCTGCCCCGCGTCGAGATAACCCTCCCTCGACGCGAGGCCCAAGCTC
>DATHCO010000300.1:0-6055 GCA_035319505.1 Steroidobacteraceae bacterium
GTCAAGGTCCGCGCCGGTCGCGGTCATGCGATCCGCGAAGGTGCGCGCCTCCTTCTGGATCACGGCCGTTGCGAGTACGTAGTCATTGAGCATCTGATCGCGCCCCGCCGTGTCGCCCGCGAGGAGCCGCAGACGTTCGCGCGTCGCCGAGCGTAGCGTCTCCTTCGCTTTGTCGCCGCGTGGGAACGAGTCATACTCGTGCTGAACCTTGAGGAGCGTATCGAGCGCTGCAGGATCGACCTCGGCATTGCGCGCGAGCGTCTCGAGAGACTTGCGCTCTGCGCGCATGTTGCGAAGTCCCTCGGGATCCTCACGGAGCCCCATCGCCCGGCGATTGAAATAGTTGTCGAGTGCGCCTGAGAGCGTCGCCGGCGCACCGCTCGCAGCGGGCCGTATACCGCAGTACTTCGCCGCGAATCGTTCCGCGAGCGTCGTGCCCGGCGCAGGTCGCGGGCGATGCACTGCCTCTCTCACCACCTCACCGTTGATCCTCACCATTTCAAAATGCTCCTTTCAGGACGTGTAAGCGCGAGAGGAAATCTCGCGCGCATGGTCGACTATGAGCTTGCCGAGCACCGTTCCCGAGAGCGGCTCGAGCAAGAGCTTCGCGAGTGCAGGTTCACGCACATGGAGCGAATCGGCGAACGCTGAGGCCTTGTGCTCGCCGTTCTCCCTGCGATGATGCGCAATGAGCTTCGGCAGCACCGCTTCTCGCATCACGGCCAGATGCTCGCAAGCCTGAGCCGCCATGCGCACCGAGGCATACGCTCCGTAGAGCGCCGCGCGGTATTGATCAAGCTCGGTCATGTGCTCTGCCTCATGCCTGGCCCTCGGCCGGCGCAAGGTGCAGCCGCGCCCGGTGCGCAACCGCTCGCTGGCCCTCGAGGCCCGAGAGCCCCTCGGCCACGCAGCGACGGCAAGCGAGATGCTTGAAGATCCGGCCATCGGGGGCCACGAGCTCGGCCTCATGCGCACGCGAGTCAAGCCTCTCGCCGCAGGACCCACAGCGCTCTTCGCGCAGCACGCGATCAAGGGCCCGTCGCAGCCTGCGGTTCACGCTGCACCTCGATCGTTCCGATTGCTGAATAGCGCGATGATGCGCAAATAGCGGCCAATCTCTCGGACGAAGATTTTAGGCAGCCGGCGGCGTGCTCGCAGTAATCGCCGCTGGCGCAAATCAATCACTGTCATGGGATGCGCTCCCCGGCCGGAACCCGAAGCCACGCCTCGGCGAGCGCCTGGGCGCGCTCAGGCTCACCGTGCGCGCGATACCACGCCGAGCGATTCACGAGTTGAACGCGCGTCAAGTAACGCGGGTCGTCGCAGGCGCCGTAAAAGCGCTTGTACGCGTTGCGCTCGGCTGTAGGCCTCATTCGTCCTCCCACTTGCGACCCAAGTCCTGCTCGATAAAGCGACGAATCGGGTCATGGCCGCCAGCACTATCGCTCGCCGTCATCCACGACCCGGGCTCCGGAGGCTCTGGGCGCTCGAGGTGGCCTGTCGAGAGACGCGATCCGCCGATCGGGGCGAGCTTGCCAAAGCGCTGATTCGCGCGTCGGATCTGCTCGGCGCGCAAGCGGTTCAGTTCCTCGGCGAGAGCGGGCGCGTTGTCAACGCCGCCGCCGGTCGCGCTTGCTGCCAGCACCTTCACGGTGTAGCGAGCGGGCGCGAAGATCTCGCACTCGATCGCGGCGATACGTGCCGCAATCGCAGCATCATCCATACGGCCCCCTCTCGGATGCCGGCGGCCCAAGGCCGCGGGTCCAAGGATCATAGGTCGTCAGCGCGGGACGCGCTCTACGCAAGGACTGCGAGTCGTCCACCGCCTCGACCCACTGCATTTGCTGTGAGGCAAGGTGCAGCGCTCCACAGCAGACATTCGCCGCATCATCATGCTGCCCGGGCCCGCGAGGATGGTCGACCGAGTCGCGCCCGCCCGCGCGTGGCGTGCGCTCCAAACGACGCAGCTCCCCGGCAAGCGTCGCATGCGACAGGATTTCAACAGAACGCTGCGAAAAGAGCGGTTGCGTCGCCATGTAGAGCTCGCTCTTGGTGAGTGCACTCGGTCGATAGGCGAGCGCGAATTTTTCGAACATCGAACTTACCCAAGTGCCGCCGAATCGATCGCCAGTCACCTCGCTCACGCCATAAGCGCTGCAGATGTCGGCAAATCGCTGCACGACCTCCTCGGGCTTGAACGGTGGATAGACCAGCTCGATGCGGTCAAGCACAACGCTGGCACGGTCACGATGTGCGATGCCAAGCGCCGAACGGTCTGATACGCCTGCGCTCACATCGACAAAGCACACGTACTGAACGCCCGTAATACGCGCGAGCGAGAGCCTATCGGGCACCAGCGCTGCGTCCACGAGCTCATCCGGCAAGTGCTGGCGCCTGTGCGCAAGCCAACCAGCACCGTATTCGGCCGCTGCATCGAGCGCATCCGCCTCATAAGCGGCAGCGACAACTTGGCTGCTGAAGCTTGGATTCATCGTGAGCGTGTCGGCTTTCCAGATGAGCACGTTGCTGGTGTCGCGCCCGTGATGCTTTGCATACTGCTCGTAGGCAATGCCCGCCTGCATGTAGGTCGAGCTCGCACACAGCAACAGCGCGCCCGGGATCGTAGTCAGCGCCGGACGCAAAGCCCGGATGACGGCATCGGCTGGATTGCTCGAGTAGTCATCGCGCCAAAAACAAACCTCATCGCAGGCGGCGCAGATGAGCGTGCGACCTCTCGTGCTCTTGTAGCTCGAGGTGTGCACCTCGATGGCGACGCCATTCGAGAGCTCAAGCACCTCACTCGTCTCACGCACCAGCATCCCGGCGAGCATCGGCGTCTCGGTGAGCAATGCCCGGCAGTAAGCGAAGACAACGTCAGCCTGTGATTTATCGGCCGCCAAGATCATTGCGACCGGCTTCTCTCCGGGTGCGAGGTAAGGCCGGTAATCACGCAGCGTCGCGAGCAGCACCACAATGACGGCGACGGCTCGGCTCTTGCCGCCACGCCGGCCGATGAGTGCCCAGAGCTCCGTCGGCGCACTAGCGAATGACTGCATGCGACCGGTGCAGGCTCGGAACAGATCCATTTCGGCCGCATCAAGCGCAAGGCCGAAAATGACCTTGAGCACCGTGCGCCAGGCGGCCCATGAATCGGGCGGCTGAAAATGCGGCCCGAATGCCTGCGGGTCGGTGAACGCTTCAAGCGCCATCTGCCCGAACGGCCGGCTCATGCTGCTGCCTGTCTTGAGCGCGTGAGCGCCCAGTGCGCGAGAAGCAGCGCCTCGGCGCGCCCATCATGCTTGGCAAGGCTGAGATCGGCGCCGGGATAGAGCAATCGTGCCTTATCGAGACTCGCGCGCTTGTCCGAACCGAGCCCGAGCGAGCGCTTCCACGCGGCAGGCGTCGCGAGCTCCACGGGCAGATGGCGCGCCTGAAGTACACTCAGAATCGAGCCCAGGACGACGCCAAACGTGAACGCGGAGGCGATGCCTTGCTTGGGCATGGCAGACACTCGCTCGACAATTGCGCGCCCTGGGCGGCCTCCTAATGCGTCCAGCAACAGTGATTGCAGGACGGCTCCGTCGATCCATGCAAGCGAGCGATCGCGGATCACCGGCAAGTCCTCGAGCCGCTCGAGCTCCCCTGCAGGACTCAACACGGCGATGGCGCCCGAAAGCCCCGGATCGATGCCGATGACGTGCGTCATGCAGCCGCCTCCGACTTCGATGCGAGGTACTCGCGCAAGCCCATCGTCGGCTTCGCGACGCGGTCAAGGCCGAGCGTGCGAAGGTGCCCCTGACATACGTTCGCCAGGTTCGAGTACGAGCCATAGTCGAAGGGCAACTCCGTGCCGGCGAGCACCGCAGTCTCAAAGGCGATCATGCGTCGCCGGATGAACACCACGCGCTCAATCAACCAGAGCCTCTGTGGCGAGAGCGACTCCACGGTGCCGAGCGAAGTCCATAGCTCGACCAGGTCGGCGGCGATCTCTCGCACGGCTGCGCAGCGCCGATCAAGCTCCCAGGGGAACCGGCGCGAGTACTTCCCTGGCAGCTCGGTGGGTTTCGTGCTCAATGCGCCAGGCTTACCGGCCATATGCACCCTCCATCGGCGGGATAACATCGATCATTCCCGCATCCCTCTTCGAGCCTTGAGCCGGGAAACATTGAGGAAACAGCGAGCGCAAGTCATTGACGCGAAAGCCTCCGAAATGGGGTTACGGATTGAGTATCCGTTGGCGGCGCCGCTCCGGCCACGGCAAAGTGCGTAGCCACATCGCTCGCCCGAAAGCGAATGAACCGGCCGAGCTTGTGATGAGGCACGATGCCGGCGCGGGCAGAGTCCTCGAGCCATCGAGCAGTGACGCCGAGCTGAGAGGCTGCTTGCTCGGCATCGAGGAGCGGCTCATGCGCTTGAGCGACAGAGCAGGGCACAGAAACGGCCATCGCCTCGGAGCCGGCCGCGAGCGCGGCCTCGAATGCTTCACGGCTCAGCGCGAGCCAGCGGCCGTCAGGTAACGCGACGAGCACGCGGTCAGACATGCGAGCCTCCGAGCACCTTGCTCTGCCAGGCCCACAGCGCGCGCGCTGCACGTCGCCTGACACCGCCCCCTACCCGCCTCAATGGTTCACGTGCATGTGCCGAGATCTTTTCCTCTCCGAGGCTCGGGGTTGAGGTGCGGGTTGAAGGTTGAAGCCCTATAGGCTTTTCAACCTTTTCAACCCTTCGCACCGGGACGAACTGGGACGATTCAACCATTTTCAACCCTCAACCCTCCCATCGGTAAATCGATATCCGCCCACTGTTGCGCGCATGTACGGACTCGCCGCGAGTGTATCGACGACGCTTCGCGCGGTGCCCTTGGATAGCCCCATTTCGCGTCCGACTTGGCGCAGTTCGCCGAGTGTCCAGATGCGTCCAGGGTCTGGTTTGGCGCGCTCGCGCAGGGCATTGAGGAATCCGCGTTGAGCCTTGCCGCGCAACTCGAATTGCGCCGACGTTGCAACGGATTCGCTCTCCAGATGCTTGACGACGCAACTTCGGACAGGGCTATCGTCCTCGGGGTCCACGTCGATCTGCACCGGCACAAGCTCGAAGGTGAACCGCTCGCCGCTCTCGAGATCTCGCTGCTTGCTCACCGTGGCGGTGCGCTCGCCGGTCAAGCCCTCGACGAAAATCTCGGTATCGAGGGCGGCGCGAAGCGCGGAGCTACCGCGTGCGCCCTTGCTCGGATCTTTGCCGGCATGGTGGACGAAGCCGACGGCGGCACCGGTCTCCATGCGGATACGGTCTGCGGCGGCAATCGCGGCCCCGACATCTTGGCTGCTATTCTCATCGCCTCTGGCAACCGCTCGAGCAAAGGTATCGATGACGACGAGCGCGACTTTCTCGCCGACCTCGCTCTCTGCCGCGCGGATCGTATTGATGAGGACGGTAATTGCCTCGGGGTCGAGGAAATCAACCGCCACCGGCACGATGGCAAACGGCAGGCCACCGCTAACGTCGGGGTTCGCGGCACGGTAGGCAGCGACGCGATTGCGGACCGACGCCGCGCTCTCCCCCGCGATGTAGATCACGAGCCCGCGCTGTGTTTGCCGGCCGCGCCAAGGTATCCCGCGGGCCACCGCAAGCGCGAGATCGAGCATCAAAAATGTCTTACCGGTGTTCGATTCGCCGAAAATCACAAAAAG
Organism: Steroidobacteraceae bacterium; assembly: GCA_035319505.1. GTDB lineage: Bacteria > Pseudomonadota > Gammaproteobacteria > Steroidobacterales > Steroidobacteraceae > Bog-1198. The sequence goes on from DATHCO010000300.1 coordinate 5,691, forward strand.
CGTACCTGCGAGCAAAAGTCCTTTGACGAGTTGCTCTTGCCGAGCAACCTCTCGAAGCGTTGCGAACCAGACAAGCGCGAGCAGCGGTAACGGCGCGGAGTCTGGAGAGTCGGGACCGGGATAATCTCGCCGCGGCATCATCCCGCGCGCCTCCGCAGCTCGTCATTGAGATCCCCCGGACCGTCAAGCTCAGGACTGATGTAGACGATCCGAGTGCGCGGCGACCATCGACGCACGCGCGCCTTCAAGGCATCGGCCACCTGTCGCCCCTTGCCGCTTTCGTCCATGTCAACCGCGATCTGCACCTCGCGCAAGCGCTCGGGGAGCCGCACGCGCGCCAAGTTGTCCGCGCAGTAAGCGACCCA
>DATHCO010000301.1:0-2966 GCA_035319505.1 Steroidobacteraceae bacterium
CAGCTGCGTCCCTAGCGCCGCCATGCACCGATGGCTTCGCCACATTCCCAACCTCATCAGCTCGGTCAGGATCGTCCTGGCGATACCGATCGCGCTCGCGCTGTTGCACCACGCATTCCTCCCGACGGTCGGGCTGTTCGCGATCGCCGCGGCTTCCGACCTCGCCGATGGCTTCGTCGCCAAGCGTTTCGGCTGGCAGAGCGCGGTAGGAGGCATTCTCGATCCGGCTGCCGATAAGCTGTTGCTGGCGACGGTGTTCGTCGTGCTCGCGGTTCTTCGGCTGCTACCACTGTGGCTGATGGCCGCTGCAGTGGCACGTGACCTCATCATCGTACTGGGCGCGATCGCCTACCGCATTTGCATCGGGCCTATCGAGGCTCGACCCTCGGTCGTGAGCAAGCTCAACACGCTGTGCCAAGCGGCGTATGTGGCGAGCGTCATCGGCAGGGAGGAGTTTGCGATGCCGGCCGCCGGGGTCGTGACCGTCCTCGGCGCACTCGCCTTTGTGACCATCGTGGTGAGTGGCATCGATTATGTCCTGCGCTACGGCTCGAGCGCGTGGCAGCAAGCGAAATCGCGCCGTGCGCTGCCCAATGTCGGCGGGGTCGCATGAGGCAGCTCGCGCTCGGAGTGAAGCTGCGCTCCGATGCGGTATTCGCGAGCTTTGCGCCGGGTGCGAACGCGGAGGTGCTCGCGGCGCTCAAAGCGGCGAGCCGCGATCCGGTGTGGCTGTGGGGGAACCGGGGCTGCGGGAAGACGCACTTGCTGCAGGCCGTGTGCGCGGACGCGGGCGAAGGGGCGGCGTATTTCCCGTTGGACCGGCGCCTGGCGCTCCCGACGGAGGCGCTCAAGGGGTTTGCTGGTCGCGGCGTGCTGTGCGTCGACGATCTCGACGCCGTGGCAGGCGATCTCGACTGGGAGCAAGCGCTGTTTCGCCTGTTCAACGAGGCCTGCGAATTGCGGACGCGATTGATTTTCGCCGCGGGCGCGGCTCCGCGCCATATCGAATGGCGCCTCGATGATTGGCGGTCGCGGGCCGCGGCCTGTCTCGTTTACCAGGTCCGCGAGCTCGACGAGCCGGGCCGTGCCGAGGCGCTGCGGCTGCGCGCCGCGCAGCGCGGGCTGGAACTGCCCGCCGAGACGCTCGAGTACCTGATGAAACGCGTGCCACGCGATCTGCCCTCGCTCCTCGATCTCCTCGACGAGCTCGACGAGGCGTCCTTGGTGGCGCAGCGCCGCCTCACCGTCCCTTTCATCCGCGATGCGCTCGAGAAGCACGCAAGAACAAAATCATAGTACAGAACCAGGCGAAGACCAGAAGCAAGCTCAGGGAGGCGACCCAGCGCGCGGCGGGATTTGCCAGCAGCTCGGTGATCGTAAATACGAGATACGGCACGGCGAAGAGCGTCGCCCACGCGTAGGTGTAGCGCTTTCCACGCAACAGGCCGGGGAACGGCGCCAACAGAGGCACCACGGCGACGACGCACAGCGGCCACGGGTAGCCCGCGATATACCAGCAGAGCAGGCTCAACGCCACGCCGGCCCAGAGCCAGATCGTAAGCAGCCGTGCCTTGCGCTCGAGGCTCACGCGCCGCGCTGCAGCCGCAAGGCGAGTGCGGCCACGCGCGCGCCGAGCGCGCGTGCCAGCTCCTGCTCGGTCTCGGACAGGCTGCCTTCCCCGCTCAGTGCCGCGACGTGGCTCGCACCGTAGGGCGTGCCGCCGCTGCGCGTCTCGCTCAAGCCCCGTTCCGTGTAGGGCAGGCCGACGATGTACATGCCGTGATGGAGCAGCGGCAGCATCATCGAGATCAGTGTCGATTCCTGTCCGCCGTGTAATGTTTGCGTCGAGGTGAAGACAGCCGCGGGCTTATCCGCCAATGCACCCGACAGCCACAACGCGCTGGTGCCGTCCCAGAAGAATTTCAGCGGGGCTGCCATGTTGCCGAAGCGGGTGGGACTGCCGAGGATGAGGCCGCTGCAGGCGACGAGATCCTCATAACTCGCATAGGGCGGGCCCTCGTCGGGAACCGGCGGATCCGCCCGCTCGGTGGTGGTCGCTGCGATCGGGGCTACCGTTCGCAGTCGGGCTCGCACGCCCGCAACGGTCTCGACGCCGCGACACACTTGCCGAGCCAGTGAGGCGGTGCTGCCTTGGCGTGAATAATACAAGACCAAAATTTCGAGCATCGTTACGTCCCGCGGGAAATCGCGCCGATGCCCGCTGACTGCTGCGTCGGCGCAACGGATTATTTGCAGCGAGTTTGGGGATTGTCCAGTGGTTGTGGTTTGACGGCCCTTAAGGCTTTCGCTAGTGTCCTCGCTGCCTATGATGCGCCTGATCGCAGTCCTTGTCGGCATGCTCTTCCTTGCCGGCTGTCCGAGCGGCCCGCCCGTACAAGAAATGAGCGATGCGCGGCAGGCAATCGCCGCCGCCACCAACGCGGGTGCGGAGGCGGCGACATCGCCGGACCTGTATGCAGCGCAGGCCGCCATCGCGCGAGCCGAGACGCACCTCGAGGCGAAGGAGTACGTCCGCGCTCGGCTGGCGGCGCTCGAGGCGAAGCGCCACGCCGCCGCGGCGCTCAATGGTGCGCAACACGCGGAAGCACCGGGCACCGCTGTTCCACAGTAAGCCGTCGGAGGGCGGATCGAGCACGTGGATCGGGTAAGTCGCCGCTTTCGCGTTACCGGCAGGGTGCAGGGCGTGTTCTTCCGTCAGAGCACTCGCGAGACGGCCGAGCGGCTCGAGCTCGCCGGCTATGCGCGAAACCTGCCGGATGGGTCCGTCGAGGTGCTGGCGCATGGGGCTGCCGCGGCGGTGGAGGAGCTGCGAGTGTGGCTGCACAAGGGACCCCCGAGAGCGCGAGTCGAAAGCGTCGTCGAGATCGCGCTCGAGGCCACCGCGACCCACTCGGGGTTTCGGGTGTTCTAGCCCGGCTTATTCATGAAGGGCAGCTGCTTTATCC
>DATHCO010000302.1:0-10755 GCA_035319505.1 Steroidobacteraceae bacterium
GGGTAACCCATGGCCAGCTCCACCTGCAGATTGTATGGAAGCCTACGAATGTAGCCGAGATAGAGCGTCTCGAGGTCGACGGCCTCGAAGTTGACGCCCGGAGGCACATAAGGGCCCGATAGATCGTCCGCGTGCAAGTGATAGAAGACCGTGTAGGAGCCCGCCCGGATGTCGTTGTAGGGTCCATCGTCGGCGCGCGCCGAGGTCCAGGAAAATGCGGCGCCGATCCCGGCAAGGGCGACGAGCGCGGCGAATTTCATTTTTTTCATTGGCCGATCCCTCAAAATTGGCTGAAGAACTCGCGCGCGGCCGCCGAGCAGAACGGCCTGACGTCCGTGTGATAGCCCTGCACGAGCTGCGCCTCGGCTTGAGCGAGCGTCAGACCGCCGCCGGCCGGCGTCTGGAGGTAGGCGAGCAGCTGCGCCCCGGCTTGCTGGAAGGCGGCCTGTAGCTGCGCGGACGGACCGGCGGGGGTGGCGCTCACATCGAGCACGGTCACTGCGCCCGGCGGCAGCGCGCTCCAGTAGGCGGCCATCGTCTGCGTGTTCACGCTGAAGTACACGGTCGGATCCAGATCTCCTCCGCACAACAGGGTCGGCACCTTGGGGAACCAGCCGCTGCGCATGTCGTTGAGGTAGAGATCCTGACGCAACCCCTGCGAGGGCTTCACCTTGGCGAGCGGCACGCCCGGGGTCGGGGTCGGCACCGCGCCGTCGGGATTCGATGCCGCATCGAGCGCGTAGCTCACGCGGTAGTCGTTGGTGAGGAGATAGGCTTTACCGAACCCCAGATCGAAAATCGGCGTCTCCGGGCTCAGGGGAAGTGCGGGAGTCGGCGGCACTCCGAGGAGCGCCGTGAGCTCGGCCGACAGCGCAGGCTCGTTCGGAATGGAGACGACGGGCGTGGTTGAGTCGAAGAGCGCCGTTTCCGGCAGCAGCCCCTCGGCGAAGATCGTGTCGATCGGCGTATCGCTCGGCAGCAGCGACTCGGCGTCGGCATAGGTCGAGGAAAACGGCGGATTCTCCGCGCTGTTGATGTTGCCGTAGGCATGCTGGTAACTCGCCGTGAGGAGCGACGCGAATACCGTCGATCCGAGGTCGACGCTGCCGAAGATGATCGCGTCCCCGAAGGCCTCGAGCGCATAGGGTCCGGACATCGGCGCGGCCGCGGTCACCTTGGCGCCGGCGGCTTGCATCGCGCGCAGGGTCGCCATGGCGACGTAGCCACCCGTCGAATATCCGGCGAGGAACAGCTGCCCGTTGTCGCTCGTCGCGTTCGACAGGGTATTGGGAAGCGCGGTGCGCGCGGCCGCGAGCACGTCGATCATCTCATCGGCGTTCTGCACCGCGTTGAGCCACGGGTAGTACCCCAAGGTAGAGATGTCGTAGCCGGCGTAGTTCGGCGCCACGACGATGTAGCCCTGCGCGGCGAACATCGCCGCGATCGTCGCGCCCTCGGTGTTCGAGGTGTTGGTGATGTCCGCGATGTTGAGCGCTTTGTCCGTGCTCTCACCGTGCGCGTACTCGACGATCGGCCGCGGGCCGGAGCAGGCGGGCGCCGCACCCGTCGGCACCATGAGCGCGCCCGACGATTCGGTCGTCTCGCCGGCGCCGCCGACGGTCCAGAAGGTAACGTAGTAGAAGTCGACGCCGCAGAGCGGAATGCCGGTGAGCTGCAACAGTTGCGCCCCGCCCGTCGCGGCGGCCAGCTGGCTCGTGAAAGTCGACGCATCGAGCGAGGCGATCCGAAACGGCGGGCTCTCGCCGAGCGCGCCGCGGGTCGTATTCGTGGTGTTTGCCGTGCCGGTCGTCGAGCTATGGCTGCCGCAGGCGGCCAAGGTAGCCGCTCCCAGCGCGACGGCGCCTCGCTTGAGAATATCGAACATCTCTCTCTCCCTTCCGCCGCGACAGCGCACATGTCCAGTCGGCGCCTGCGACTTGAGCCTTGTTGATGGTGTCGGCCCGCTCTCAGCCCGAGGGGCGCAATTCTACGCCACCGGCGGTAAAGATCCACGGCCGCACTCACCGCCCTGCGATCACCACCTTGCGATCGCGCCGCTCGGGCGGCCGGCGAGCCAGGCGTGGACTTGGGCGACGATGGCAAGTGCAATCGCCTCGGGGGTCGCCGCACCGATATCGATACCGACTGGACCGCGCAGGCGCGACTCGAGCCCTGCGGCGAGCGCGCCCAGCTCGCGCGCGATGCGCTCTCGCCGCGCCTCAGGACCGAGGAGTCCCACGAAGGCCGGCACGCCCGCAGCGCTCAGCGCCGACAGATACGCCACATCCGACGAGAAGTGGTGACTCATCACGATGGCCGCATGACATCGGTCGAGATCGACCGCCTCACGCAGCGCCCCGGGGGCGGCGAGGATCACCCTCGCCCCCGGAAAACGCCCGGCCTGCGCATACGCCGGGCGATGGTCGATGACGGATACGCGCCAGGCGAGCGCGCGTGCCGCGGCGACGACCGGCTGTGCGTCCGGCCCCCCCCCGCAAACGAGGAGGTGCGGCGGCGGCGCGAGAAACTGCACGAAAGCGCGCAACCGCTCGGAGGCCGAGTCGCTGACGATCTCGCGAGAGCACCCTTCGGCGAGCGACGCCTCGGCCGCCGCGGCCAGATCGGACGGAAGCGAGGCGATACCATAAGTGCCGAGAGGCAGCGCGCTCGACTCGTGGATGCACACGAGACAGGTGGGCTCACCGGCGGCAGTCGTATCACCGGCGGCCCGCAGGGCGGTCTGCGCCGCGCCGCGCCCGGGCTCGAGCAACACCCGCATCGCGCCCTCGCACCCGGCGCCGATGCCGAACAGGATGTCGTCCGGCCCGCGCATGTCGTACTCCACCGCGCGCGTGGGTCCGCCCTCGATGACTTCCTGCGCATGGAGTTTCAAGTCCGCCTCCAGGCAGCCGCCGCTCAGAAGTCCGAGGTAGCTGCCGTCGGCCATGATCAGCATGCGCGCGCCCGGTTTGCGGTAGGTGGATCCGGCGGTCGCCACCACCGTGGCGAGCACCCGCGGGAGCGGCCCGGGCGGAGCCCGCTCGAGAAGAAGCTCGAGGCTCGTGTCCAAACGCACTCGAGATATGAAGGAGGTCACTGTTTTCCCGTCCTGGCGGGGTGCTGTCTTACATCGGACTGTGCTGCGCATATCGGTGGCATAACGCATCATCAAACATACTGAGCATTGGAATTTCGGTGAACGGCACAATTATGTCGCATTACTCCGGGATGGTCATGGGAGTGACGGCAAGCGGAGCCCATTGTAGATGACCATGTGGGACCGCATCGCCGTGCTGGTGCATCGACGCTCGGTGCTCGTGTGTGTGTGCTCCCTGCCGTTCGTCGCGCTGCTCGTCGTCCACATCGGGAGCCAGCGCAGCTGGCGCGACGAAGCCGACACCCTGCGACGTGAAAACATGTCTCTCGCGCTCGGCCAGCTCGCCGCGAGCATCGAGGAGCGGCGCATCGAGGCGGCAGAGGCCGCGCGCGCGCTCGCACAGTCCGAGAGTGTGGTCGAATTCGTGCAGCAAGCCGGGCAGCAAGCCGGGGCCGCGGCGCCCCTTCGCGTCGATAGCGGCCTCGCCTCATTCGATGCTCTGGTCATCTCGGTGCCGCCCGCGCTCAAGTGGAGCGGCGCCATCGTGGAGGGCAGGCTCGTCGAGCAGCCGCCTGACCCCGCCGTCGTCCGCTACCTCGACTCACTCGCCGCCGCACGCAGTGCCTCGACTTCGGCGCTGTCGGCCGGAGAGCTCGCCCTGTTGAGCGGCCGGTACGTCGCCGCTCGGGCCATCTTCACCCGAGGATCGACGGTGCCGGTCGGATGGCTCGCAGCCATTCGCGACGCGTCTCCCGCGCTGCCTGCGTCGCTCACGCAAGCCATCGGCGGATCGCTCGAGGAGATCCGCGGGGGGGAACTCGCCGCGTTGCCGGCAGACTTGAGGTCCTGGCTCGGCCCGCATCAGGAGGAGGCGTTGGAGGTCCGTACTCGGCTGTCGGGCGATGGATCGGGCTATGCGGTGCTGCGCGATGAGTCGGGCCGCCCTGCCCGGATCTTGAAGGTCGCGCCCGCTCAAGCGCAGGCGAGCGCGGCACGCAGCGGCCCATACGGCAAGGTAGCGCTTCAGACATCGATGGCGCTCGTCCTGGCGGCGGTTGCCGCCGGCCTCCTCGTGGGCCTCATCGCCACCCTCAAGAGATACTTTCACCAGCGGATCTCGGTCGATTCGCGCTACAAGGCGATCATCGATCAAACCCACGACGGCATCGTCATCGTCGACCCCGCACGGTATCGAATCGAGTATTGCAATCCCACCTTCCTCGAGCGCGTCGGCTACGCGCAGGACGAGATCGAAGCGCTGACGCTCCCCGACATCTTCGCCGACGGGGATGCGAGCCCGCAGGCCGTGATCGCGAAGCTCACCGATGCCGACTCGATGATGGCCCTCAGTATGCAGCTTGCCTGCAAGAGCGGCGCGCGCATCGACGTGGAGGTGAGATGCAATCGACTGGGCTCGGACGGCCGTGACGGGCTCGCTTTCGTGACGCACGATGTGTCGGTGCGGCGCAAGGCAGAACAGCAGCTCATCGACAACCAGCAGCGCCTCGATCATATGGCGCACCACGATCAACTGACGGGTCTGCCCAACCGGCATTACCTCACGACGTTCCTGCCCGAAGCCATCGCTCAGGCACGAGCGAGCGGTACGATGCTGGGCGTGGTCTTTCTCGATCTGGATCGTTTCAAGCACATCAACGACACCCGCGGCCACGAGATGGGCGACAAGCTCTTGCAGGAGGTGGCACGGCGGGTCCGTGCTTGCGTGCGCGACAGCGACGTGGTCATCCGCATGGGCGGCGACGAATTCGTGGTGGTCCTGCGCGAAGTGAAGGCTTGCGAGGAAGTGACCTGCGGCGCGAATCGCATCATCGAGACCCTGAACAAGCCGATCGTCATCGACCAGCACCCGTTGCAGACGACGGCAAGCGTGGGCGTGAGCCTCTTCCCGCGAGACGGCGCCGACATGGGCGAGCTTCTCAAGCATTCCGACACCGCCATGTACCAGGCGAAGGACCGCGGACGCAACAACGTGCAAATGTTCAGCCAGATCATGAATCGGAAGCTGAAGCACCGAGTCGCGATGGAAGCCTCGCTGCGCGAGGCGCTGCGCTTGAAGCAGCTCGACGTGCACTATCAACCCTTCGTGAACCTGCTCACGCGCCAGGTGGTCGGGCTCGAGGCGCTGATCCGCTGGCGACATCCGGTGCACGGCATGATTCCCGCCGACCAATTCATCCCGGTCGCCGAGGAGACCGGGCTGATCGTCCCCATGGGCAACTTCGTTCTGCATCGGACGCTGCAGGTCATGAGCGCCTGGCAGCGGGCCGGTGTGAAGCTCGTGCCGGTGTCGCTGAACGTCGCGCCCGCTCAGTTGCAGCGCGGCGAGCTGGAGTCGACGATCTCGACACTGCTCAAGAGCCATGCGCTCACGCCCGATCTGTTGCAGCTCGAGATGACCGAGCGCGCCGTGTTCGACTCGAGTCAAGCGAAGATCGGAGAGAACCGGCAGGATACGATGATGCGATTGCGCGATCTCGGGATCAAGATCGCGATCGACGACTTCGGAACGGGATATTCGAGCCTGAGCTACCTGAAGAACTGGCGGGTCGACGCCTTGAAAATCGACCGCAGCTTCGTGCGCGACCTCGCGACCGATTCGAGCGATCTGGCGATCGTGAGCGCCATCATCGCCATCGCGCGCCATCTGCACATTCAGGTGATCGCCGAGGGGATCGAGGGTTACCAGCAAGCCGAGATACTGCGAAAAATGGGTTGTACCGTCGGCCAGGGATTCCTGTTTGCGCGCCCGATGGCGCCCGACCAATGCCTGGGCCTGTTGGGCAGCAATGCCGCATCGGGCGAGGAGGAGGACATGCTCGCCGTCTTCGCTTCCGGGCGCGTCTGAGGCGCTGATGGTTTGCCGCAGGCTCTGAGGCCGGTGCGGCGTGCCTCTCGTGATAGAGTGGGCCCGCCATGCATGCCGCCCCCGGTGTCACCCACGCGTTGAGCGCCGAGCAGCTGCGCGACGCCAACCGGCATTACTACGACTCGCTTTGGTCGGGTGTGCGACTGATCGAAGCGCATCGCTTCAACACCTGGCCGCTGGTGAAATCGCTCCTTCCACGAAGCGGCTCGAGACTCGAGGTGGCTCCGGGTCTTCGACCTCGTCTGCCTCTCGAGCACACGCACTTCGTCGACTTGAGCGGACCGGCCGTGCGCAAGCTCCGCGCCCGCGGCGCTTCCGCCGTGGTGGGCTTGATCACATCGTTGCCGTTCGCGGATGCCGCGTTCGATCTTGTGTGTGCACTGGACGTCGTCGAGCACGTCGACGAGGATGCGGCTGCGCTCGCTGAGCTGTCGCGGGTAGCGAAACCGGGAGCCGTCGTTCTGTGCTCGGTGCCGCTGCACCCCGCGCGCTGGACGGCGTTTGACGATCTCGTAGGGCATCGACGGCGCTACGAGCCTGAGCGGCTCGCCTCGATGCTCGAGAAGCATCGGCTCGAGATCGAGCGCAGCGCTGTCTACGGGATGCAGCCGCGCTCATCGACGCTTCTGCATCTGGCCGAATGGTGGCTCACGCATCAGCGCGAGCGCGCGCTCTGGTGGTACAACCGCGTGTTCATGCCGATCGGACTCAGGTTTCAAAAGACGCTGCACTTCGGCGCCGGATTGATCGAAACGGCCGAGGTCGACGAGTTGCTCATGGTTTGCCGCAGGCAGTGATGCCCCCCGCGCTCGGCCGTGAGCGCCCTCAAGGCGATTTCATCGGGTTGAGAGTACGCCACCGCCCGCCGCGATCGCTGGTAACATGCAAGCATGCTTCAGCATTCCGGCGAGACCTCATCCCGGCCCCATCGGCAGCCGCTAACGGGATGGGCGTTCTCCAATAGCTATGCGGCGCTGCCCGAGAGATTCTTCACGCGGCTCGATCCTGTTCGGGTTGCCGAGCCTCGACTGATCAAGCTCAACGAGGCGCTTGCGCAGGAGCTGAGTCTCGAGTGCGGCGCGCTCGATTCATCCGAGCTCGCCTCGATTTTCTCCGGCAACGCCATTCCCCCGGGCGCCGAGCCGATCGCGATGGTCTATGCAGGACATCAGTTCGGTCAGTTCGTTGCGCGACTCGGCGACGGCCGCGCAATACTCCTCGGCGAAGTGATCGACCGCCGCGGGAGGCGCTGCGACATCCAGCTCAAGGGAACGGGGCGTACACCGTACTCGCGAAGCGGCGACGGAAGGGCGGCGCTCGGCCCGGTGCTGCGCGAGTACCTCGTGAGCGAGGCGATGCATGCCTTGGGTGTCGCGACGACTCGTGCACTGGCGGCCGTCACCACCGGCGAGGAGGTGTTGCGCGACGCCAGGCTCCCCGGTGCAATCGTGACGCGAGTCGCCGCAAGTCACGTGAGGGTCGGCACCTTCGAATATTTCGCTGCGCGCGCCGATCATGAAGCGGTCAGGGTGCTCGCGGATTACTCCATCGACCGACATTACCCGGAGCTCAAGGCCGCGGACCGGCCTTATCTCGAATTGCTGCGCGCCGTCGCCCGCAGGCAGGCTGCCCTGGTTGCGAGCTGGATGCACGTCGGATTCATTCACGGCGTGATGAATACCGACAATACGGCGATTTCCGGCGAGACCATCGATTTCGGGCCCTGCGCCTTCATGGACGCCTATGACCCGTCTACAGTATTCAGCTCGATCGACGCGATGGGCCGCTATAGCTTCGCCAACCAGCAACCGGCCGCGCAATGGAATCTCGCGCGGTTCGCCGAGACACTGCTGCCGCTGATCGATGCGGATCTCGATCGTGCGGTCGAGACCGCGGGCGAGGTCGTGAGCGCATTCTCCCCGGACCTCGAAGAGCGGTGGCTCGCGGGCATGCGCAGGAAGCTCGGTTTGTTCACCAGCGAGCCCGGCGATATCGATCTGGCGCGCGCGTGGCTCGATCTCATGCATCGAAATCAGTGCGACTACACGCTGACGTTTCGCCGCCTGTGTGATGCCGCCGAGCGCGAGGAGGCCGGTGCGCAGGCCGCGCACGCGGCCGACGCCGAGGATGCGCGGCTCCGGGCCTCGTTCTTCACCCGCGACGACTACGCGGCGTGGGCTCGAGCATGGCGCTCGCGCACCGCACGCGAACCGCGGTCCTCGCGCGAACGTGCCCTGTCCATGCGTCGGGCGAATCCAGCCCTCATTCCGCGAAATCATCGCATCGAGCGGGTCATCACGGCGGCCGTCGAGCTCGGGGACTTTGGGCCCTTCGAGGAGATGCTGGAAGCACTGGCCCGGCCGTACGAGCGCCGAGAGCGCTTCGAGGCCTACGCGGCTCCGCCTGCGCCCGCGGAGCGGGTGCTGCAGACGTTTTGCGGCACGTAAACCCAAAGCCCCCGATCCTGGCGATGCCCTTGTGGCAGGTCGGTGCTGCGGCGCCCGAGCTGCCCGACCGACCTCTGCCGCGGGAGGTCGACATACTGGTCGTCGGCGCCGGGTATACCGGGCTCTCGGCGGCGCGCGAGACGGCCGCAGCAGGGCTCCACACCTGGGTGCTGGATGAGGGTCGAATCGGCGCGGGGTGCTCCGGCCGCAATGGAGGACAGGTAGCCTACAGCCTCAAGCCGTCGTTCGCGACGCTCGCTTCGCCGCACGGCGAGCAAAGAGCCTACGCGATCCTGAGGGAGGGGCGGGAGGCGCTCTCGCACCTGCGGGAGATCGCCTCGCAGGAGTCGATTGATTGGCGCGAATGCGGATGCTTTTACGGGGCGCATACCGCGCGGCACTTCGCGATCATGAGACGCGAGGCCGAGGGGCAGCTCGTGGGGCTCGAGCAGCGAATCTCGGTAGTGCCGCGCAAGGACCAGCGGCGCGAGATCGCCAGCGATTTTTATCACGGAGGCTGCCTATACCACGACGATGCGGCGGTCGATCCCATGAAGCTGCTGCTCGCCCTGCTCAAACGGGCGCAAGAGCGCGGGACCGCCGTGCAAGATCGCTGCCGGGTGCAGCACATCGAGCTCTCGAAGGGAGCTTTCGAGGTTCGCACCTCGCGCGGTGCGCTCAAGGCCCGCAAGGTTTTGATTGCGACGAATGGGTACTCAAGTGCGCTCGCGCCCTGGCACCGCCGACGCGTGATTCCGATCGGCAGCTATCAGATCGCCACCGAGCCGCTGGGGAAGGACGTTGTTCATGAGCTGATTCCGCACGCACGCAATGTCGTCGATTCGCGCCGCGTCGTGGTGTACTTCAGGCCCTCGCCGGACGGGGAGCGCATCGTATTCGGGGGCCGCGCGGCATTGGCCGAAAAGGATCCGCTCGCCTGCGTGCCGCGGTTACGGGCGATGCTCGCGCAAATATTCCCGCAATTGCGTGCGGCAAGAATCGATCATGCGTGGGTGGGATGGGTCGCGTACACTTTCGATACCATGCCCCACCTCGGATCACGCAACGGACTGTACTACTGCATGGGCTATTGCGGACAGGGCGTACCGCTCGCTCCTTATTTCGGCATGCGAATCGGACAGCAAATGGCGGGATTGCCGGAAGGGCGCACCGCGCTCGACGGATTGGCATTCCCGTCCCGACCGTACTACTTCGGAACTCCGTGGTTCCTAGCGCCGTCGGTGTGGGCGTATAGAACGCTGGACGCCCTCGGGCGATGAGCAAGTACGGCTCGTACGCGGAACTTGCTCGTAGCGAAGTGCTCGGGAAGGACTACCTCGTTCGGGCGAGCGCGCGGCCGCACTCCCCCGTGCTCGTCCTGGCTCCTCACGGCGGGCTGATCGAAGTCGGCACCTCCGAGATTGCCTTGCTGATTGCGGGCGATGAGCACAACCTTTTTTGTTTCGAGGGTTTGAAGAGCGCCGGCGCAAATCGCGATTTGCACATCACCAGCCACCGATTCGACCATCCGGAGTGCGTGGCCATGGCAGCGCGCTGCGAGCTCGTGCTGAGCGTGCATGGCTGTCTCGGGGATTCGACCATCCACGTCGGCGGTCTCGATGCGGCGTTTGCAGGGCATCTCGCGACTCAGCTATCCCGCGCCGGCTTTTCCGTCGAGTCCGAGAGTCGCCGCTATCCCGGGCGGCATCCGCTCAATATCTGCAATCGCGGCTCTCGCGCGATGGGGGCGCAGCTCGAAATCACCTTTGACCTGAGAATTGGGCGGAGGCGCGCTGCGATTGCCCGCGCCGTGCGCTCGGCCATCGCTTTCTGCACGGCCGCCCCCGCGGCCGATTACACGAGAGGCGAGCCTGGGCCTTCCTTGCTCGGCGGCACGCCGTAGAAAGGGCGAGCGGCAGCCGCCCGCGGGAGAGCTCGCTTGACCCCACCGGCGCTCGCGCCGGCGGCGGTGCGCCCCTTACTTGGGAGGCTCGATCGGCTTCACACTGCCGCAATCGGCGCCCAGATAGTGCATCTCGGTCTCCGAGTGCATGATGTGAGACTGCCCGTTCGCCGTATGCGAGGTCATGTCGAATCGATTGCTGATCACATCGCCGCCGGCGGTCGATTCGCCTTTACCGTCGCGCGTGCTGCCGTCCGTGCTGGTGCAATGAAACTCGTAAGTCGTCACATTCCCCGCCCGATTGATGGTTGCCGGTTGGCAGTGCCCTTCCTTGTCGACGACGGGCGTGTCGCGCTTCGCCATCTCGGGGCTGATGCAGATTCGGTAGCCGCCGCTGTCGCCCCCGCCGGCATTCGGCATC
>DATHCO010000303.1:0-15673 GCA_035319505.1 Steroidobacteraceae bacterium
CCATGAGCGAGCGAGTAACGATCAGGCCCACGACTGGGGCGGACCTCGAGGCAGACGATCGCCCGCGCGCGGCGCAGGTCGTCGACCTCGGCGCTGCGGGCAACGCCATCTATGAGCACCATTTGCTCTACGACCGGGCGAGCGCTCCGGCGAGCGCGACGGCGCGCGAGCAATTCGAGGCATTCGCGCGCTCCGTGCGCGACTTGCTGTCGCGGCGCTGGTCGCTCACCAGCGAGACCTACGCGGCGGCCGATCCGAAGACCGTGCACTACCTCTCGATGGAGTTCTTGATCGGGCGCACGCTTGCGAACAACGTGACCAATCTCGTGCTCGAACCGGTCGCACGCGAGATCGCCGCCCGGCAACAGCTCGATTGGCTCGGGCTCCTCGAGCAGGAGCCCGACGCCGGCCTCGGCAACGGCGGGTTGGGGCGGCTGGCGGCGTGCTTCCTCGACTCGATGGCCACCCTGTCGCTGCCGGCGATCGGTCACGGCCTGCGCTACGAGTACGGCATCTTCAAGCAGTCGATCCAGCAGGGCTGGCAGAAGGAGCAGCCCGACAACTGGCTGCGTCGCCCGGACCCCTGGGAGATCGCGCGTCCCGAGGAGTGCGTGGAGGTCAAGTTCGCCTGCAATGTCGCGCTGCGCGACGGTGTGCTCGTGTTCATACCGAACCAGCCCACCACGCTGATCGGCATTCCTTTCGACCGCCCCGTCGTCGGGTACGGCGCGAGGACGGTGAACACGCTGCGGCTGTGGCGCGCTCGCGCGCCCGATTTTTTCGACTTCCGCCGCTTCAGCGCGGGCGACTTCGTCGGCGCCCTCGCCGAGACCCTGGCGGCGGAGTCGCTCACCCGCGTGCTCTACCCCGACGATTCCACGGTGCGCGGTCAGTCGCTGCGCTTCTGTCAGGAGTACTTCCTGGTCGCCTGCGCGCTCGGTGACCTGATTCGCCGCTTCCGGCGCGCGAACTCCGACTGGCACGCCTTGCCGGACAAGGCGGCCGTGCAGCTCAACGATACGCATCCCTCGCTCTGCGTGCCCGAGCTCATGCGCATCCTCCTCGATGAGGCGCACCTCGACTGGGACACGGCCTGGGATCTCACACGTCGCACGCTCGGCTACACCAACCATACTTTGCTGCCGGAGGCGCTCGAGAAATGGCCCCTCGACTGGTTCGCTATGCTGATCCCACGGCACCTCGAGATCATTTTCGAGATCAATCGGCGCTTGCTGGATGAGGTGCGCTCGCGCTTTCCGGGCGATGAGGTGCGCGTAGCGCGGGTGAGTCTCATCGAGGAAGGTGCCGTGAAGCAGGTGCGCATGGCGAATCTCGCCATCGTCGGCTCGCACAGCACCAACGGAGTCGCGGCCATCCACAGCCGGCTGCTGCGCACGAAGACCGTGCGGGAGCTGGCGGAGATGTACCCGGAACGCTTCAACAGCAAGACGAACGGCATCACGCCGCGGCGCTGGCTCAAGCTGGCAAATCCCGAGCTCTCATCGCTCATCTCGCAGGCGATCGGCTCGGACTGGGTCGCCGACTTGAAGAGGCTTGCGAAGCTTCGACCGCTCGCCGACGATCAGACATTTTGCGAGAGGTTCTTGACGGCGAAGCGCGCCTCGAAAGTGCGCTTCAGTGACTGGCTCAAATCCTCCATGGGCGTGGCGGTCGATCCCGACAGCATCTTCGATTGCCAGGTGAAGCGCATCCACGAGTACAAGCGTCAGCTCCTCAATGCGCTGCGCGTGATCGTGCTCTATCGGCGCCTGCGCAACGATCCGCAGGCCGATTTCCCGCCGCGCACGTTCTTTTTTGCCGGCAAGGCGGCGCCCGCGTACCACCTCGCGAAGGTGATCATCAAGCTGCTCAACAATCTTGCCTACACCATCGACAGCGACCCTCGGGTCGAGGGGCGCCTCAGGGTGATCTTCCTGCCGGACTACAACGTGTCGCTCGCCGAGCGCGTGATTCCGGCGGCGGACGTTTCCAACCAGATATCCACCGCAGGCTACGAGGCGAGCGGAACCAGCAACATGAAATTCATGTTGAACGGAGCGCTCACCTTGGGTACTCGCGATGGCGCGACGATCGAAATGGCCGAGGAGGCCGGCGAGGAGAATTTCTTCCTGTTCGGACTCACGGCGGAGCAGGTCGAGAACAGCCGCGCGTGGTACCGGCCGCAGTGGCACTACGACCACGAACCGGAAACCCGTGCCGCGCTCGATGATATCTTCGCCGACGCCTTCAGCCCGCGCGAGCGCGGAGTCTTCGCGCCCGTGCGCGATGCGCTGCTCACCGGGGGCGACCACTACATGCACCTCGCGGATCTCAACAGCTACCTCGAGGCCGATGCGCGCATGGTCGAGCTCTACCGTAACCGCCGCGCCTGGGCGCGCAAGGCGATCCTCAATGTAGCCGCCTCCGGGAAGTTCTCTTCTGATCGCGCCATCGCGGAGTATGCCGCCGAGATCTGGCGGGCTCGGCCCTGTCCGATACCATGAACCGTGGAGGTTTGCGATGGCTCAACACAATGTGCCCCTGACGCAACGCCCGGCCTGGACCGCCCTGAAATCCCATCACGAGTCGATCGCCCGCGCTCACCTGCGTGAGCTGTTCGCGAGCGATCCCGCTCGGGGCGAGCGGCTCGCGCTCGAGGCCGCGGGCGTCTATCTCGACTACTCCAAGAATCGCATTACCGCAGAAACGCTCGCGCTCCTCGTGCGTCTCGCGGAGGAGTCTCACCTCCAGGAGCACATCGAGGCCATGTTCGCGGGGGAGCCGATCAACATCTCCGAGAATCGCTCGGTGATGCACGTGGCGCTGCGCGCGCCGCGCGAGGCGGTGCTCCCGGTGAACGGCGAGAATGTCGTGCCGAAGGTGCATGCGGTGCTCGACAAGATGAGCCGCTTCGCTGATCGCGTGCGCAGCGGCGAGTGGAAGGGTCACACCGGCAAGCGCATCCTCAACGTCGTCAACATCGGCATCGGCGGCTCGGATCTCGGTCCGGTGATGGCCTACGAGGCGCTCAAGCACTACAGCGACCGGGCCATGAGGTTTCGCTTCGTGTCGAACGTCGACGGCACGGACATCGTCGAAGCGCTGCACGAGCTCGATCCCGCCGAGACGTTATTCATCGTCTCGTCGAAGACCTTCACCACGCTCGAGACGATGACCAACGCCGACTCGGCGCGGGCGTGGTCGCTCGCCGGTCTCGGCGGTGACTCCAGGTCCGTAGCGCGACACTTCGTCGCCGTCTCGACCAATGCCGAGGAGGTGTCACGCTTCGGCATCGACCCCGAGAACATGTTCGAGTTCTGGGACTGGGTCGGTGGCCGCTACTCGATGGATTCGGCCATCGGGCTCTCGACCATGCTCGCGATCGGGCCGGATGCGTTCCACGGCTTGCTCGGCGGATTTCACGAGATGGACCAGCATTTCCGCAAGGCGCCGCTCGCGCAGAACCTGCCGGTCATCATGGGGCTTTTGGGTATCTGGTACACGAATTTCTTCGGCGCGCAGACGGTCGCGGTGCTGCCCTACGATCAGTATCTCAAGCGCTTTCCGGCCTACCTGCAGCAGCTCACCATGGAGAGCAACGGCAAGCATGTCACGCTCTACGGGCATCGCGTTCCCTATGACACCGGCGCGATATTCTGGGGCGAGCCGGGGACCAACGGCCAGCACTCCTTCTATCAGCTCATTCATCAAGGCACCCGGCTCATTCCCTGCGATTTCATCGGCTTCGCGCGTACCTTGAATCCGCGCGGCGAGCATCACGACATGCTGCTTGCGAGCGTGCTGGCGCAGGGCGAGGCGCTCGCCTTCGGCAAGACCGCCGAGGAGGTGAAGGCCGAAGGCTCGCCGGAGTGGCTCGTTGCGCACCGTACTTTCGAGGGCAATCGGCCGTCGAACACGCTGTTGCTCGAGCAACTGACGCCGGCCGCGCTCGGCCGCCTCGTCGCCCTGTATGAGCACTGTGTTTTCACGCAGGGGGTGATCTGGAACATCGATTCCTTCGATCAATGGGGAGTCGAGCTCGGCAAGGTCCTGGCGAAGCGCATCCTTCCGGAGCTGCGCGACACGCCCGCCGCGGCGCACTCGCACGACAGCTCGACGAACACGCTGTTGCGCCGGATCGCCTCTCTCAGGGCGCGGCGCTGAGCCGGGACGCTTGAGCTATCCCGCTCGGGGCAGAAGCGCTCCCCTGGGCGCGACGCTCGTCGAGGGCGGCGTCAACTTCAGCCTGTTCTCGGCCGAGGCCTCGGCGGTCGAGCTGTTGCTCTTCGATCGGGTGGAGGATGCGCGCCCCTCGCGCATCATCGAGCTCGATCCCCGCGCGCAACGCATCTGGAACTACTGGCACGCATTCGTGCCGGGGGCCTGCGCGGGCCAGCTGTACGGGTATCGGGTGCACGGCCCCTTCATGCCCGCCAAGGGCCTGTGCTTCGACGGCGCGAAGCTGCTCCTCGACCCGTACGCCAGGTGCGTCGCCATCCCGAGCGGTCGCAGCCGGCTGGGAGATTCCGCACCCGGTGATAATGTCGCGACCGCCGCTCGCTCGGTCGTCACCGACCCGGGAGCCTATGACTGGGAAGGCGATCTCCTGCCGCGCACGCCGTTCGAGAACAGCGTCATCTATGAGCTGCACGTCGGCAACTTTTCCCGTCACTCGAGCTCGGGCGTCGCAGGGGCGCGGCGCGGGACCTTTGCGGGTCTGATCGACAAGATCCCCTACCTTCGCGATCTCGGCGTGACGGCGGTCGAGCTGATGCCCGTGTTCGCGTTCGACGAGGCCTCGGCGCCCCCGGGCAGACGCAACGTCTGGGGCTATCAGCCGATCTCTTTCTTTGCCCCCCATCGCGGCTACTCCTCCCGGCCCGACCCCTTGGGCGCGCTCGATGAGTTTCGCGACCTGGTGAAGGCGATGCACCGCGCCGACATCGAAGTCATCCTCGATGTGGTCTACAACCACACCGCCGAAGGCGGACCGGAAGGCCCGACCTTGAGCTTGCGCGGGCTCGCGAACGATACCTATTACATTCTCGACGGCGATGGCGCCTACGCCGACTACACCGGCACGGGCAACACCCTGAACGCCAACGAGGCGATCGTCCGGCGGCTCATCATCGACAGCCTGCGCTACTGGGTGAGCGAGATGCACGTGGACGGATTTCGCTTCGATCTTGCGGCCGTCCTGTCGCGCGACGAGCGGGGCCTGCCCGTTCCCTCACCGCCCGTGGTTCGCGACATCGAGTCGGATCCGGTGCTCGCGAACGTCAAGCTCATCGCCGAAGCCTGGGATGCTCGCGGACTGTACGAGGTCGGGTACTTCGCCGGGCATCGCTTTCGGGAGTGGAACGGGCGGTTTCGCGACGACCTGCGCCGTTTCCTCAAGGGCGACGAGCGGACGGTGCAGGCACTGGCCTCGCGCCTTTCCGGAAGTCAGGATCTTTATGGTGCGCAGCGCTACGCCCCGTCGAGCTGCGACCCCACGTGCAGCATCAACTTCGCCACCTGTCATGACGGCTTCACGCTCCGTGATCTGGTCTCCTACAACCACAAGCACAACGAGGCAAACGGCGAGGCCAACCGAGACGGAGCCGACGAGAATTACAGCTGGAACTGCGGCGTGGAGGGGCCGACGGCGGACGTGGCAATCAATCGGCTGCGCAACCGCCAGATGAAGAATTTCCTTACGGTGACGCTGCTCTCCGCCGGGACACCGATGCTGCTGATGGGCGATGAGCTGGGCCGTACGCAGAACGGCAACAACAACGCCTATTGCATCGACGACGAGAGTGTCTGGCTCGACTGGCGAAAACTCGACAGCGATACCGATTTGCACCGCTTCGTCCGCGAGCTCATCAAGTTGCGACTGCGGCCCGTGCCAGCGCCGAGCGCGGGCGGCGAGGCGCCGCCCTTGACGCCTCGCCTCGTGGAGTGGCACGGCACCGTCCGGCAGCAACCCGATTGGAGCGACTCATCGCACAGTCTCGCAGCCACGGTGCATTTCCACACCGACGAGGTCCTGATGCACTGGATGCTCAATGCCTACTGGGAGCCGCTGAGCTTCGAGATAGCGCCTCCCGAGGGCCGGCGCGGACCCTGGCGGCGCTGCATAGATACCTACCAGAGCGCACCGCAGGATATCTGCGTGGGGGTCGATGCACCGCTGGTGAGATCCGCGCGCATCGTGGTCGAGCCACGCTCGATGGTCGTGCTGCTCTCGCGGCTCTCGGAAGCGCCACAGGGCGCGGGCTCCTGATACCGCGTCCACGCGGGCACCTCACTCGACGTCGGGGTAGGGCCCCTTGCCGCCTTCGGCGATGAACCGATCGATGCGCGCCGTGAGCACCGGCAGGGGCACCGACCCGAGCTCGAGCACCGCGTCGTGAAAGGCGCGCACGTTGAAGCGTGCGCCGAGCGATTGCTCGGCCTTGCTGCGCCCCTCGAGGATCGCGTGCTCGCCGAGGTAGTACGAGAGCGCCTGTGCAGGCCAGGCGATGTAGCGGTCGACCTCGGTCTGGATCTCATGCTCGGGCAGCGCCGTATATTGGCGCAGGTAGGCGATCGCCCGATCACGGCTCCAGCCCTGCGCATGGATGCCGGTATCGACCACGAGCCGGGCCGCGCGCCAGGTCTGGTAATTCAGCATGCCGAACCGATCGTAGGGCGTCTCGTACATTCCCATTTCCTGACCGAGCCATTCGCAGTACACGGCCCAACCCTCCCCGTAGGCCGAGAGGTAGGTGTGCTGGCGAAATTCCGGCTGCCCCTTGTGCTCGAGCGCGAGGGGCATCTGGAACGCGTGGCCGGGCGCGGACTCGTGCAGCGTCAAGGCGGTGAGGTTGTAGAGAGGACGGCTCGGCAAGTCGTAGGTGTTGAGCAGGTAGATTCCGGGACCGCCGCGCCCGGCGGTGTAGAAGGGAGCGAGATCGTCGGGCACCGGCTTGATCGCGAACCGCGCGCGCGGCAGCTGCCCGAAGAACTGTGAGGCTTTGCCGTCGAATCGCTTCGCGATCCAGGCCGCGCGCATGAGCAGCTCCTGCGGGGTCTTCGCCTGGAATTGCGGATCGGCGCGCAGGAAGGTGAGGAAGGAGCCGAAATCGTCCTTGAATCCGCTCTCTCTCATGGCCTCGAGCATCTGCTCGTGCAGGCGCGTGACCTCCGACTCTCCGAACGCATGAATGGCGTCGGGGTCGCGATCGAGCGTGGTGAATTCGCGGATCTTCGCTCGGTAGTAGGCTCGGCCGTCGGGCAGGTCGTAGGCGGCGAGCGTCGTGCGAGTGCCGGGGAGATACTCCGTGCGCATGAAGGTGAGGAGCTCGCGGTAGGCGGGCTGCACCGCCCCGCGAATGACCTCCAGCGCCTGCGTACGCAGGCTCGCGCGCTCGCTCTCGGTCACCCCGGGCATCTCCCTGAATGGGGTGTAGAACAGGCTTGCCTCGGGAGCCGCGTCGGTGACGGCCGTGAGGGAGGCGTCGCGCCCCTCCATGGTGACGCGCGGCGGGGTCAAGCCGCGTCTCAAGCCGGCACGCATCTCCTCGGTTTGCTCGCGAAAATAGCGCGGAATGTCCCGCATCTGGGCGATCCAGTTGCGATAGTCCTCGACTCGACGAAACGGACGGCGCGCCGTGTATCCGAGGTCCGTCCAGAAGGTCGTGTCGGAATTCGCCGGCATCTGGTAGTCGCGGAATCGCTGATTGGCGATGAGCGTCTCGATCTGTGGCCGATAAACATCGTAGTTCAGCCGCTCTGCGGGCGAGAGCTCGGCGAGCGGGATCGAGTCGAGCTTCGCGAGCGTGTCCTCCCATCGGGCGAGCCGCATCGCCTGAGTGGCGGGGTCGACCTTCGGTAGATGATCCTGAATCGGCTTCTGCGCATCCTCGTCGTCGGGGAATTGCTGTTCGCGCCACTTCCATTCGCTCGTGTAGATCGCGGCAAGCCGCGAGTCCGCAGCGCCGCTCTTCGAGGTGCATGCGCCGAGAAGCAGTAAGGACATCCACAAGGCCGTCGCCAAGGCCGCGGCCAGGGCGCGCTCAGGGAGTGAATGCATGCGCGATGGTAGCGGTGCTACCATCCGTGAGGCAACTGCGACGCAAGGAGAATCCCATGTCCAAAGCATCCACTTGGTCCGGTGTTTTTCCCGCTGCCACGACGCAGTTCGATCAGCGACTCGAGGTCGATCTGGAGGCGACGCGGAACGTGCAAAAGAGCCTCCTGCAGGCCGGAGCTCACGGTCTCGTGCTGATGGGCACGGTCGGGGAAGGTAATTCGCTCAGCGCCGACGAGAAGCGCAGTGTGCTGCGGGGAGCCGTCGAGCTGAGCGAGGAGAGGGTGCCCGTCATTGCCGGCGTGTCGGAGCTCACCACCGCGGCAGCGGTCCGTTTCGCGCGCGATGCCGAGCGCATCGGCGCCGCCGGGCTCATGCTCCTGCCGGCGATGGCGTACGTGCCGACGCCTGCCGAGCTCGAGTACCATTTCCGCACCGTGGCGGCGGCCACGGAGCTTCCGATCATGCTCTACAACAATCCCCCCGCGTATCGGGTGAATATCGACCTCGCGACGCTCGCCCGTCTCGCCGTCGTGCCGAATATCGTCGCGATCAAGGAGTCGGCTCCCGATCCGCGCCGCTTCACCGATCTCATCAATGCCTTCGGAGATCGATTCGCGTTGTTCGCGGGACTCGACGATGTGGCGTTCGAGGCCTTGGTCTTGGGCGCAAAAGGCTGGGTGTCGGGGCTCGCGAATGCTTTCCCGGCCGAATCGCTCGCCCTCTACGATGCGATCATCGAGGGTGATTTGAAGCGCGCACGAAGGCTGTACCGCTGGTTCATGCCGCTCCTGCATCTGGACGCCGAGCACGACCTCGTGCAATCCATCAAGCTCGTCGAGCAGATCGTGGGCCGCGGATCCGAACGGGTGCGCCCGCCGCGACTGCCGCTCGCAGGCGAGCGGCGGGCCTCGGTGATCGCGATGGTCGAGCGGGCACTCGCGACGCGCCCGCTGTGACCCGCGATGCGAGTCATCGATTCGCATACGGGTGGCGAGCCCACTCGCCTCGTGCTCGAGGGGGGGCCTGAGCTCGGGTCGGGGCCGCTGAGCGAGCGTCTAGAGCGCTTCCGCACGCACTTCGATGCGTATCGGTCGGCGATCGTCGACGAGCCGCGCGGCTCGAGCCCGCTGGTCGGTGCACTGCTCGTGAAACCCTACCGCGCGGATTGCGACCTCGGGGTGATCTTTTTCAACAACGTGGGTTTTCTGGGGATGTGCGGTCACGGGACGATCGGCTTGATCGCCTCGCTCCGTTTCCTGGGGAAGCTCGCGCCCGGCTCGATGCGCATCGATACGCCCGTAGGGGTCGTCGAGGCGCGGCTGCAAGCGGACGGGCGGGTGAGCGTGGTGAATGTGCCGAGCTATCGGGCAGCCGCCGGGGTCAGCGTGGAGGTAGCCGGCATCGGCCGGGTCACGGGCGATGTGGCCTGGGGCGGAAACTGGTTCTATTTGATCTCCGAGCACGGGGAGATTCTCGATCTCGAGCACGTGGAACGATTGACGGATTTCGCCTGGCGCGCACGCTCGGCCATCAACGCCGCCGGACATCCGCTCGTGGATCACATCGAGCTCTTTGCGGCACCGAGTCGCCCCGGCAGCCACAGCCGCAATTTCGTGCTGTGTCCCGGCAAAGCCTATGATCGCTCGCCCTGCGGCACGGGCACGAGCGCGAAACTCGCCTGTCTCGCCGCGGACGGTGAGCTCGCCGAGGACGAGGCCTGGGTGCAAGAGAGCATCATCGGCAGCACCTTCATCGGCCGCTATCGCTGGCTCGATCGAGCGCGGGGCGAGATCGCGCCAACCATCACCGGCAGCGCGTACGTGACGGCCGAGGCGACGCTGCGCCTCGATCCCGAGGATCCGCTCTGCTGGGGTATCAGCGCCCAGCCGGCGCGTGATTCCAGCGGATGAGCTCCTGCGGCGCTACTGATGGTCCCGCGGGATCGGCTCCTCCCAGCTCTTGGTGCGCACGAGCACGCCGTCCTTGAGCAGCGTGCGGGTGTACTTGTAGAAAAACGTGTGCGCATCGCTCGAGACGTCGAGATGCCCGCGCCAGGTGAGGGTGTGGTCCTCGACCGCCTGGATGCTTTCCGAGTCCACTTGAACGCGCGAGGTCGCGGGGTGGGCGTCGTCGACGTCGTAGGTCAGCCGTTCCGTATGATCGAAGCGGCCCCAGGGGAAGACCTCGGCGACCTTGCCTTGCCAGATGCCCGTCGAGCGCTGGTGCACCTCATCGCGCAGCACCGTCCATTCACCCGGCCAGGCCCAGTCACCGCCGCCGACCGTCCGGATTCCTTGCGGCTCCTCGAGCGGCTCGGGCGGCGCAAAAGCGGAGACTGCCGGTCCATGCACCGGCACGCGGGGCAAGATCACCCGCGAGGGATCGGCGCCGCCGAGCAGGAGCGAGCTGGTCATCGCATAGGGCGTCGGCCAGTTCATGGGCCAGAGCGCATTGGAGACGGCGATGCGAATCCGATGACCCTTCGGGAACACCCAGGAGGCAAGGTGCAGATCGAACGAGATCCGATAGGTCTTCCCGGGCTCGAGGTCCACGGGCTCGGCCATCGAGTTGCGCTGGGCGCCGTTCAAACCCGCTCCGGTGACGAGCGTCACTTGACCATCGGGTGCCACGTCGCAGAGTCGCACGAACCAGTCGGCGAGCGGCGCATCGGCCCCGACATTGAGGGTGACCCGCGCTAATCCCAGGATCGCCATCTCCTCATCGAGCACCGGCGAATCGTAGACCAGGCTGTAAGCATCCACGGGCCGCTGGTCGGTGAGCAATTCACCCCACCAGAAACCCGCTTCGATGCCGGCGGAAGGCACGTAGCGCAGCTGATCGCGGCCCGCGCCGTGGATGTCCGATGAGCTCAGCCGATGATCGGGCTCGAGGTACCAGGTGGCGGCGGTCGATCCGGCCGGCGGCCAGGCCTCCGCACGCCACTCGCCGGGCACGTCCTGATCCTGCGAGCCGGGCGGGTGCCAGTGCTGCTGATAGATGATCGCGCGCGGTTCCTTGAGCACGCCGGTATCTCGGCCTTTCAGCCAGTAGTCGAACCAGCGCACGGCCTGGTCGCGCCACTCACAGTGCGGTCCATAGTCGCCTTCGTTGGGAAAGGCGTGATTCCAGGGGCCGATCCAGGCCTTGATGGGCGCTTTCACTTTCTCGAGCATTCGCGGGATGCTGTCGCGGTACCCGTCCTGCAGTCCTCCGATTAGAAACGCGGGCACCTCGAGCGTCTCGATGGGCCGCACCGGCGCGCGCCAGAAGGCGCCGTCGCGCTGGTGCTTCATGTAGGTGAGCGACCAGGGCGGCGAGTCCATGCGCGCCCCGATCACGGACTCCTCCAGGCTGAAGTCCGGAGCGCCGCTTCGCCCCTGGTCGAGGTCCATCGTGGCCTCGAACTCATCCACGTGGAACACCCCGTCCATGTAGTGCACGTCTTCCTTGAACAACTCCTCGGTGGCGTCCACGGCGAGAATGGCCTTGAGCGCCGGCGGCTTCCTGAGCGCCATCTGAATCGAATTGAAGCCTCCCCAGGAGATGCCGAGCATCCCGACGTTACCGTTCGACCAGGCTTGATGCGCGAGCCAGGCGATCACTTCCTCCGCGTCTTCCTGTTCCTGCGCCGAGTATTCCCGCTCGGGCGGCGCTCCCTCGCTCGCGCCGAAACCGCGAATGTCGACGCGCGCGCCCACGTAGCCGTGCTTGGCGAAGTACACGTGATCGCCGTAGTCGCGAATCGCCTCGTCGTCGTCCTTGCGATAGGGCAGGTACTCGAGGAGGGCGGGGAAGCGCTCGCTGCGCGCCGCGCCCGCCGGCATGTACAGGGTCGCAGCGAGGCGTACGCCATCGTGCATGCGGATCCAGATCTTCTCGATGTGCACCCCGTAGCGCGGCGCCGGGGCGAAGGCCGCAGCCCGCGCGGCCGAGGCCGCCGCGACCGAGAGCGCGGCCATCGAGAGCCCCGCGATCGACAGAGTGGCGGCCGACGGTGCTGCGGCCGACAGTGCTGCGGCCGACAGTGCTGCCGCCCGCATCGATCGTGCCGCGACCCGCGAGCGCGAGCGAGCGCTTCCCGAGCGCTGCTTCCCGACGAGCGTCACGGTCGCGGCCCGAGCCGGCCGCGTACCCCGTGCCACCACCCCTGTGCGACCGCTTTGAGCTTGTCGATCTTCATCTCCTCATATAACACGATGCGCTTGCACGAGCGCAAGCGGCGCGCGAGGCTCTTCAGCGCCCACGACCCTCGCGGATAGCGACCGTGCTCGCGCAGCATCACGGTGTCATTGCGCGCGATGTAGTAGCGACGATCGGGAGAATGATTGCTGGTCCATTTGTCCGTCCACAGCACGCTGTGCCGGGTGGATGCGCCGATCGCGTGCGACATGAGAGGCGCTCGGGTCTTGATGACCCGTAAGCCTCGCGCACGCGCTCGATAGCAGTAATCGATGTCGACGTAGTCGATGAAGAGCTCGTCACGAAACGGTCCGATCGATGCGAAGGCGGCTACCGGGATCAAGGAGCCCGAGGTGATGACGGACTCGACCTCTTCCCAGGGGGGGCCCATCGCAGCGCCGGGCGATTGCGTTTCCATTCTGTGGACGTCCCTGAACCCCGCCCCGAGCACGGCCAGGCGATCTCGGTCGGGAAAGGCGGCGCACACCGCGATGAGGGCTTGCAGCATGCCGGTATCGATCGTGCTGTCCTGATCGAGGAGCAGGACCCAGCCAAATCCGCCTGCGATGGCGCGCTCGATGCCGATGTTGAGCGCGCGCGCAACGCCGAGGTTCGCATGGTTCGCCACGAGAGTGATCGGCGCCTTCGAGCACAGCTTCTCGAGCATCTCGAGCTCGGCATCCGCCGAGCCGTTGTCGACGATCACGAGGGCGCCCACCTCGAGAAGCAGCCGCTCCACTCGATCGGGCAATCCGGCGTCCGGGTGATAGGTCACCATCACAGCGCAGACCTGCTTGCCGCTCGTAAGCTCCTCGGGCACGCTGTCGCTCATGCATGCATCATATCGGACGGGAGGAACGCGATATGCAGAACACCACCTCGAGTGGCGCGCGTGTGAACGGCACGCGCTTGTGGTCGCGGCTCATGGCCATGGCGAAGATCGGTGCCACGGCCCAGGGCGGTTGTAATCGACAGGCGCTGACGGAGGGGGATCTCGAGGGCCGCGAGCTGTTTCGGCGCTGGGCCGAGGCGGCCGCTTGCTCGGTGCGCGTCGACGCGATCGGCAACCTCTTTGCGCATCGTCCCGGGCGCAATGACACACTGCCCGTGGTGATGACCGGCAGTCATCTCGACACGCAGCCGACGGGCGGAAAATTCGACGGCGTCTATGGGGTGCTCGCGGGGCTCGAGGTCATCGAGTCGCTGAATGATAGGAGCCTCACGACGACGCACCCGATTGAAGTCGCCGTATGGTGCAACGAGGAGGGATGCCGATTTCCCGCCGCTATGATGGGCTCCGCGGTATGGTCGGGCCGGATGTCCCTCGAGAGCGCCTACGCGCTCACCGACCGCGATGGACGCAGTGTCGGACAGGAGCTCGAGCGATGGGGCGTGAAGAGCTCCGCCGTGACCCGTCAGCGCGTCAAAGCCGCGTTCGAGGCTCATATCGAGCAGGGACCGGTGCTCGAGCAACGCGGGAAGAACATCGGGATCGTGACCGGGGTTCAGCACATGAGTCGCCACGAGGCGGTGGTGCTCGGGCAGGAAGCACACGCGGGCCCGACTCCCATGGACCTGCGCCGAGATCCCGTTCGGGTACTGGCGGAGGCGCTCCCTGCCATGTATGCGGCGGCGGCACGCCACGGGCGAGATGCACGTCTGACCGTCGCCGTCATCGAGACGCGGCCCGCCTCGCCGAACACCGTGCCTGGGTTCCTGCGCTTTTTCGTGGACCTGCGTCATCCCGACACGGCGCAATATCGATCGCTGCGCGAGGAGGTCGAGTCGCTCGTGAGCGCAGCCATCGCCAAGCACGGGCTCAAGGGCGAGATTCGCTGCGTGTGGCAGGCACCCGGCGTGGTGTTCGACCCGGGCTGCGTTGCCGCCGTGCGCAATGCCGCAGCTGCGCTCGAATGCGATGCCATGGAGATGGTGAGCGGCGCCGGCCACGACTCGGTGAACGTCGCGGCCATCGCTCCCACGGCGATGATCTTCGTTCCCTGCGCGGGCGGCTTGAGTCACAACGAGGCCGAGAGCGCCACCCCGGCCGATCTCGAGCGGGGGGCGAACGTGCTCTTGCAGGCGATGCTCTCGACGGCAGCCTGAGGGCATCTTTCGGCTCTGCCTGGCGCTCGAGCAGGCGCCCTGGGAGCCCCAGCCTGCCCGCCGCGTGGGGAGTCAAGCCCCAGGTCCTTGAGGCACCCTGGGCCTCGGGAAGCGCTCCTGCGGGCGGACGCGACGGCCGGTCAAGGCCGCTTTGTGAAATCCGTGATGTTCGTACTTAACCTAACAGCCTCGGAACCTTAACCTCGATCGCCATGAATGGCGCGCCTGAGCCGGCGGAAGATGCTGCACTGCAAGAAGTAGGTGTCCCGGTGGATGAAGCCGAGCGCCTCGTGTCGCTGCACCGGCTGGGTCTCTTGGACACCCCGCCCACCCCGGCTTTCGACGGCATCACACGACTGGCCGCCGCCGCACTTCGGGTTCCTGTCATGCTGGTGTCGCTGGTCGATCAAAATCGACTGTGGTTCAAGTCGCGCATCGGCCTGGGCGTGCGCGAGTCGCCTCGCCACGGCTCGTTCTGCGCCTATGCGGTGCATCAGCGGCAAACGCTTTTCGTCCGCGACGCCGCCGCGGATCCGCGCTTTGCAAATCATGCGCTCGTAGGCGGCCCCCAGCGAATACGATCCTATCTGGGAATCCCGCTCTACACCCGCGATCGTCAGCCGGTGGGCACGCTGTGCGCCATGGATACCGAGGCGCGCGATTTCGGCGATCTCGAGGTGGTCGTGCTCACGGAGTTCGCGAAAATCGCCGAGGAGCTCCTCTGCTCTCAAGAGGTCGCGGCGAAGTCCGACAGCGTCCTGCAATATGCGATGGAGCGTGAGAAGCTGTTCCGCGACACCTTCGAGCTCGCTGCGGTGGGAATCGTGCACACGACGCTCCACGGGGCGATCCTGCGCGTCAACCAGCGCGCGTGCCTCATGCTGGGCTACACCCCCGCGGAGCTTCGCGAGCTCTCCTTCCCGGCTCTGGCACATCCCGATGACCTACCGAGGAACATTCGAGAATTCAAGCGCGCCCTGGCGGGCGAGATCGACAGCTATCGGGTGGAGCAACGCCTGCGATGCAAGGATCAACACTACGCCTCGGTCAACCTGTCGATCAGCTTGCGGCGCACGGGATCTCGGCAATCCGATTACAGCATCGTCGTCATCGAGGATATCTCGGCGGAAAAGCAGGCCGGGACCGAGGCGCTCAAGGCGGCGGCGCTCGAGAGCCAGCGGCTCAAGGATCAGGATGAGGCTCTCCCGCCATCGGGAGAACGGCCGGCCCCAGCATCGCGTGAGGCTCAGGCGAAGCTCGCTGAGACGGAGGGCAAATTGACTGAGACTCAGGACAAACTCATCGAGGCGCAGGGCAAGCTCACAGAGA
>DATHCO010000304.1:0-12691 GCA_035319505.1 Steroidobacteraceae bacterium
AATTCGCCCGCGACGCCTGGATCCGGGCGCTCGCGCGCACGGCCGACATCGAGCAGGACCTCGAGCGCACGCTGCCGGTGCTGGTCGACCGGCAGGCGCTCGAGCTCGGTTCAGCGCCCGCCCTGATATCGAGCGACCGACGCTTGAGTTTCCGCGAGCTGGCGTCGCGCTCTCGCCAGTATGCGCGGTTCGGGCTCACGCGGGGACTTGCTGCAGGGGATGTCGCGGCGCTCCTCATGCCGAATTGTGCGGAATACGCGGCGGTCTGGCTCGGGCTCTCGCGTATCGGCGTGACCGTGGCGCTTCTGAACACTCACCTCTCGGGCGATGCGCTGGCGCACTCGATCGAGATCGTCGCCCCGTCGCTGATCGTGGTGGGCGCCGAGCTTGCACCGACGCTCGCTGCCCTCCGTACGCGGCTCGAGCGAGGCTCCCGTTCGAGGCGCAGTCTCAGCATCTGGGTCTACGGGGCGAGCGCGCAGGATTTTCAGCCGCTCGAGCCGATGCTCACGCGCACGTCGCCCGATGCGCTGTCCTCAGCTGACTATCCCGCGCCGACGCTTGATGCGACCGCGCTCTACATCTACACCTCCGGTACCACCGGCCTGCCCAAGGCAGCCACCGTCACGCACTACCGCTTGCTGCGCTGGAGCGAGTGGTTCGCGGGTCTCCTGGATGCGGGCCCCGCGGATCGCATGTACAACTGCCTGCCGCTCTATCACAGCGTCGGCGGTGTGGTGGCGATAGGCGCGATGCTCGTCGGCGGGGGCGCAGTGGTAATTCGCCCGCGTTTCTCGGCGTCGGATTTCTGGCGCGATGTGCGCGACGAGCGCTGCACCTTGTTTCAATACATCGGGGAGCTTTGCCGCTACCTGGTCAATTCGCCCCGGCAGCCGAGGGAAACCGAGCACTCGCTACGCCTCGCCTGCGGCAACGGCTTGCGGCCCGAAGTGTGGGAGACGTTCCGGACGCGCTTTCGAATTCCGCGCATCCTGGAGTATTACGCCTCCACCGAGGGCAACTTTTCGCTCTACAACTGCGAGGGGCAGCCCGGTGCCATTGGGCGCATCCCTCCGTTTCTGGCGCACCGCCTGCCGGTGACGCTTCTGCGGTTCGACCACGACAGCGGCGAGCCGCTGCGCAACGCTCTGGGGTTCTGCGAGCGTTGCGGCGTGGACGAGGCCGGCGAGGCCGTCGGCCTGATCCCTGACGGTGAAAACGCCCGTGCCGGACGCTTCGAGGGCTATGCGGACGTGGAAGCCTCGGAGCGTAAAATATTGAGGAACGTGTTTAAGCCGGGTGATGCCTGGTACCGCACAGGAGATCTCATGCGGCACGATGCCGCGGGCTTCTACTACTTCGTCGACCGCATCGGCGAGACTTACCGCTGGAAGGGTGAGAACGTCTCGACTGCGGAAGTTCTGACCGCACTCACTGCCATCCCGGGAGTCCAGGAAGGCGTCGTATTCGGGGTGACGGTACCGCACGCCGACGGGCGTGCGGGAATGGCCGCTCTCGTGGTCGCAAGCGAATTCGATCTTGCGGCGTTTCACGCACGAGTCGCCGAGCGCCTGCCTGCTTACGCGCGCCCCGTGTTCGTGCGGATCCTGCCGGCCCTCGAGTCCACCGGTACGTTCAAGCCCCGCAAACAGGACCTGCTGCGCTTGGGGTTCGACCCCGCCCTGGCTCACAGCCCCCTGTACTTCGACGATCCTCGGAAGGACGCCTATGTTCCGCTCGACCCCACGATCTACGCGGCGATCACGGAGGGGCGCATTCGTTTATGAAGTGCCGGCAAGGCGTCTCTGCGCTCTCACGCCGTGTTGCCGGCATCCACCGTGAGCACGATACCAGTCCGATACGATGACGTACGGCACGCGCGCGATTTGTAAGCCAACATCATTCACTGCGTTTTCTGGTTATGTCTCATACCGGTCGCATGTGCCGCGGCGTCGCTTCGCAACGAATCTTCCCATGTGACTGAAATTCGCCGAGGCGGAACGTTATCTTCCTGGCTCAGAATCGCACACACATGCAGCGCGCTTGTAAGCGGGTTGCAAAGACTGTATTTTGACGGTCGCTTTTCCGTCACTATCATGTTTTGAGGGGCTCCATATTCGGATCGCGATCGTAGGCTGTGGCGCTATGGTGGAGCAGCGGTATACGCCGACTTTAAAACGTTTGAAGTGGAAGCCCACGGCACTCTTTGATACCTCAGCGGAGCGGCGACGCTCAGTTGCCAAGCTCCTCGGAATCCGACCGCTCGAGGCGGAACGCCCAAGCGAGGCATTAGACTCTTTCGATGCAGCGATAGTGGCGGCGCCACATGCGATGCACGAACCGCTGTGCGTAGAATTGCTGCGGGCAGGTAAGCACGTGCTGGTCGAGAAACCGATGGCTCTCAACGCCGCATCCTGCGCGGCGATGAATCGCGCCGCGAGCCAAGGGAACGGTCGGATCGCGGTCGCATTACAACGTCGACAGGCTTTGGGCACTCGCTGGCTCAAAGAGGCAATCGCTGCCGCTGCGTTTGGTCGGCTGTGCAGATTTACCATCCGCGAGGGATTCGAATACAGCTGGCCGCTCACGACCGATACCATGTGGCGCAAGAAGCTCGCCGGAGGCGGCGTGTTGGTCGATACGGGCGCCCACACGATGGACCAAATCATATGTTGGTTCGGAGTGCCGAGCACGGTCGAATATTTCGACGATGTCGACGCCGAAGACGGCGTCGAGGTGAATTGCCTCGTGCGCATGCGCTGGCTGTCGGGTCTCGAAGGCGAAGTGGAACTGACTCGTGGGAGACTGCTTTCAAATCAGCTCAAGCTCTACACAGAGAAGGGTGAATTATCGCTTTCGATGTCGGGCAATTTCCTCCAGGGGTCCCCGGGCATGCTCGTATACCGTTCTACGCATATTGGCGCGCCGCCGTTCAAGGTGATCAGCTGGGCTGACTTGATGCTGGTGCAACTCGTGCAGTTTCGCGCCTATGCGTCCGGAGAATCGGCAAACGTGGTTACGGGCGATGCTGCCGCGCAGTCGGTAGAGCTCATCGAGCGTTGTTACGCGAAGCGGCAGCGCCTCGAAAAGCCTTGGATTCACTACACCTGCAGACAGCATGCCTGACTACGCTCAAAATGCGATAGACATCGCGGACATTGCTCCTCGGCTCGAAAGGTCGAATGTTCTAGTCACCGGCGGCACTGGTTTCCTGGGCGGACGGCTCGTAGAGCGGCTGCTCACGGAGTGTGGCGCAAGGCCGCGGGTGATGCTGCGAAGTTATGGTCGCGCGGCGGCGCTCGCGCGATTCGGGCTCGAGCGCATAACGCTGATCAGAGGAGATCTGCGCGATCGTCAATCATTAGCGAGCGCCGTGGAGGGCTGCAGCATCGTATTTCACTGCGCGGTAGATCGCGGTGACCGGCAATCGAATATCAGTGGTATTGAGGCTCTCATAGCTGCGTGCATTCGCCACAAAGCGCGCTTGGTGCACGTGTCGACTTTCGGTGTGTATGAGCCTCTACGTGACGGTGATCTCGACGAGTCGATCACACCTGTGCATTCGGGCATCCGCTATTCGGACATGAAGTTGGACATAGACGCGAAAGTCTTGGAGGCGGTACAGACCGGCGCCCTCGACGCAGTCATCATCCTTCCCACGATCGTCTACGGTCCCTATGCCAAGCCTTGGACACTATATCCGGCAAGCCAGCTCGCTAGCGGCACCGTCGTTCTTCCCGAATACGGGGGAGGCCTTTGTAATGCCGTGTATGTGGACGACGTCTGCCAAGGCATGTTACGGGCTGCAGTCGTGCCGCTAGCACGCGGTCGGCGCTACCTCGTATCCGGACCAGAACCCGTGAGCTGGGTTGCATTCTATCGGAGCATTGCAGACGCGATCGGCCGACCAGGGCCACGCCTTGCCTCGACGGATGAGCTGAAGCACGGCGACGCGAATCCACTTACCGCAATTAAGCTGCTGCTTCGCGATCCCAAGCGCGTCACGCGGTGGGGACCGATCCACGATCTGGCGCAGTGGGCGAAGCCCCGTTTGAGCCCGTCGGGTAAAGCGCGACTGAAGCAACTTTACGGCCTCTACCGACGCCACGCGCCGCCGCCCATCTATACGCCGAACGCGCAGTTGATGGCGCTCTTTCGCGCGCGATGCCGCGTCAAAATCGATCGCGCCATAAGCGACCTTGGCTACCGCCCGGCTTTCGATTTCGCGCGTGGTATGGCCATCACCTCGGAGTGGCTGCGCTGGACCTTGCATCCAGAGGAAAAGTAGTCGACTTTCTTCGGTCGTGCTCGAGTGCAATCGCGGGAACTCGTATCCGGTCGCGACGCGAATTAGCAATGACATTCGATTTCAGTTCGAAGTGGCAGACTGAGAACTCATTTTCAAAAAAGGCTTCTCGACTGCAATGTAGGTAACCGTGGATATGGCGATAACCCCAAGACCCATCAAGAAGACAGTACCGTAGAATGGGCCCGGTTTCAGGCTCCCGTAAACCTCAGAACCAATCAATCGTCCCGTGAAGACGTGAATCAGCGGGAGCTGCAACAGATAGACGCTGTAACTGATATGGCCGAGAAACCGCGTTGGCCGCCACAACAGCACCGCCCATGGTCCCCGCGCCTGCATAGCGGCCATGAAGACCGGCAGAAGAAGCAAAGCCTGAATCGGACCCTGAACATCGTGATACCAGAGGCACAATATGATTGGTCCCACTATTCCCGCCAGGGACCACAGGGTGACTGTCATGCGGCGCTCGTCGCGGAGCAAATGCACCGACACGCCTCCCGTGGCGAAGAAGCCGAACCAACTCGCGGCGGCACCCGGAAGCGACAGAAGAAACACGGCGACATAGATCGGCGACGCCCGCCTGATCACGGTGTAGATGAACGCGACGACCGGAAGGCTAACGTAAAAGACCCATTCGTACTTCAAGGTCCAAATCGTACCCAGAATGGTATTGGTATGGGCGATGCCATTGATATTGGGCAGCCCAAATACTGAGAACCCGAACCAAGCGACCGCCTGCCTCATCAGCGCGGGCGCGGGCACATTCAAAGAGAAGCGGCTATCCACGGCAATGATGCCGAACAGCGCAAGAACCGCGAAGCAATACATCGGCATGATTCGGCAAATCCGGCCTCGAAAGAAGGCAATCCAGTCGAGTCGCCCGCCGTGCCGCAAGACGCGCCCCCAGAACAGATAGGCTGAAACCATGAAAAAGAGCGCAACGGCGCCTCTGCCCATCAAGGTATCGAAGTTGCTCGGCGTAGCCCACCGACCGGTTGCGGATAGTGAATGGGCGAGGTGGCAGTGGTGAATGAATACCGAAAAGGCGAGAATCCCGCGCAGTCCGTCGAGCGACGCATACCGATCGCTAGGCTCGTCTGCGAAGACAGCTCTTGAGACAGCGGGAAATACTCGCAAACAAGCCGCCGTACAGAGAACTGCTCCACTGACTACGATCAAGGTCAAAACGACGTTCACTGCCGTAGATCTGCCCGGAACCTTGCAAACCCAAGCAGCTCTTTCACAGTCATCGACTCAGGAGTCACCTCACTCGACTCTTGCAATTCGTGTTCAACTCAACCGGACATAGCGAGTATTGTTTATCCTCCACACGGCAGCGACGGCGTTCTCACGCCGTATTTCCCGCATCCACCGTGAGCACGATGCCCGTGATGTTGCGTCCGCCCGGGCCCATCAGGAACTCGACGCTGCGCGCGATGTCCTCGGCGTCCGCCATGCGCTTCAACGCGCTGCGGCGGACGATCTGATCGCGCTGCTCGTCGCTGAGCTCGTGAGTCATCGCCGTGTCGATGAAGCCGGGCGCGACGGCGTTGACGGTGATGCCGAGCTGGCCGACCTCGCGGGCGAGCGAGCGAGTGAAGCCGACGAGCGATGCCTTGGTCGCGCTGTAGACCGAGAGTCCCGAGTAGCCCGTCGAGGCGACCACGGATGCGATATTGACGATGCGGCCACTGCGCTCCGTCATCATCGAGCGTACCACATACTTGGTGAGCAGGATCGGGGAAAGCGTGTTGAGTCGCACGAGTCGCTCGATGTCCGCATCGCGCATGGTGCCGAGCACACCGCTCGTGCCGAGACCCGCGTTGTTGACGAGTCCGTAGATCGGCCCGAAGTCGGCGCGCGCGGAGCGCACGAGTGGCCCGATACGCTCGAGCGCCGATAGATCGCACGCCCGGAACTCGATGGCACCGCTCCCGCTCTCGCGGGCGGATCGGGCGGCGGCGTCGAGCTCATCGCTGCCGTTGCGGGCAACGGCGATGACCCGGTAGCCGGCGGCGGTGAGCGTGCGTGACACCGCGAGTCCTAGGCCGCGGCTCGCGCCGGTGACGATGACGTTAAGCACCGGGACGCACCAGTTTTCCTGCGGCCGTGAGCTCGAGGCTGGGCACGAAGCTCAGCCGGGCGGGCACCTTGTGGGCGGGCAGGGCGCGCCGGCACGCCTGCAGGAGCTCGTTCTTGATGCCTTCGGCTTGGGGAGCGTCGAGCGATGAGCCCACGGAGTCCTCGAGCACGACATCGGCCACGACGATGGCGCCCGTGATCGGATTGCGCTTCGCGCGAACCAGCGACATGCGCACGCGCGGGTCGGCGTTGAGCACGCCCTCGACCTCCTCGGGATAGACCTTGAGGCCGCCGACGTTGATGATGCCGCCGCGGCGGCCCCTGAAGTAGTAGCGCCCGTCCTCGAGCTCGACCAGGTCGCCGGTGTCGACGAAGCCGTCGCCGCTCGCGAGATCGTGCGCCGCGGCGCCGAGATAGCGCGTGGCGTTGCGCCGCGAGCGAATGCGCAAGGTCCCGTCCTGCACCTTCATCTCGATGCCGTCGCGCGGCACGTCGATCAATTCGGCCGGAAAGCCCGCGAGGCCGTCATTGACGTCGAAAGCGACACCGGCCTCGGTCGACGCGAAGGCGTGAGCGACACGCGCGCGGGGATAGGTGCCCTTGAGCTGCTCGAGCAACACCTGATCGGCGACTTCCCCCGACAGGCGCACGTAGGCGGGCGTGAGTAGATGCGCCGCGCCGCTCATGAGAGCGCGTCGCCAGTGAGACGGCGTGCCGGAGATGTGCGTCACGCCGAGCGCCGCAGCGCGCGCCAAAAAGCTTGCAGTCGACTCCTCCGGGCTCGACAGGACCAGCGGCGCACCCGAGAGCAGCGCGCGCAGGTAGATCTGGAGACCGCCGTAGCGGCGGATATCATAGAACGTGCTCCAGACGACGGAAGGTGCCGGCGATTGCCGGGGCAGGGTCCCCGCGAGGCTCGACAGCGTATGCACGACCAGCTTGGGCTTTCCCGTCGTGCCGGAGGTGAGCAGGATCCACTCCGTGACAACGCTCGATCGCCGCTCGATGGCCGCGGGCACCGGCCGCGGATCGAGATCCGGCAATTGCACGTCGGCCTCGGCGGTTGCGGCGACTTCGGCGAGGGTCTCGGCGCTCAAGTCGGGTGTGCAAAGGACGAGCCGGCGTGCAATGCCGTCGAGCTCGAGGAGCGCGATGGCCGTGCTCAGCTGCTCGTGCATGGCGAGCAGTACCGAGCGTCCCCGCAAAGACTCCGGGCCTCCCGCGAGGCACGACCCGCTCGCGAGCTCGCGCAGCGCAATCGAGGCGCCGGCGGCGTGAAACGAGCCGTTCACCCCCGCGCTCGAATGCGCCACGCAGTCCCAGAGTGATGTCATCGTGGTACTTTAACGATTTGCCTCAAGGCTTGCCAAAAGGAAGCCATACGTAAAGTGTCGATCAAGCCGCAGTTCGAAGAATCCGCCGGCGCCGCCGCGCAGGCCGCACGATCTGCGCCGTCGAGTGAGGCGCCGGCGCCCGATCCCAATCCAGCGACGCTTTCGCCGAGCTTTGCAAGCCTGTTCCCGCCAGGCGTCGTCGCGGCAGAGCTGCGCGGACCCGGTGCCGCATCGCTCCTTTTGCCCGCCGAGGCTCTCGCGGTCGCGAGCGCGGTGCCCAAACGCGTCCAAGAATTCGCCGCGGGGCGACTCTGTGCGCGGCGCGCCCTCGCCGAGCTCGGAATTCGCGACTTTGCGCTTCGCATGGCATCCGACCGCCGGCCGATATGGCCCGAGACCGTGGTGGGGTGCATCACCCATACGAAGGGCATTTGCGCGGCGGTGATCGCCCCGCGCCTGCGCTTCCTATCCCTCGGCTTGGA
Organism: Steroidobacteraceae bacterium; assembly: GCA_035319505.1. Lineage (GTDB taxonomy): Bacteria > Pseudomonadota > Gammaproteobacteria > Steroidobacterales > Steroidobacteraceae > Bog-1198. Next base: position 8,205 of record DATHCO010000304.1, read on the forward strand.
TACGGAGATCGCCGGCGCCGTCAAAGCGGACCTCTGGGGCAGCATCTGTGGTCCCGAGGAGCTGGCATGGATCTCTTCGCTGGAGCCTACCTCCCGGGCGGCCGCCGCAACGCTCGTCTTCTCGGCGAAGGAGGCCTTCTACAAGTTCCAGTACCCCATCGCCCGAGAGTCGTTGAGTTTCTCGGACCTTCAGGTGATACCTCGCGAATGGGGCGTTGCATGCGGGTCGTTCGCCGTGGCGCCGACGCGCCCGCTGCGGCTCTTCGCCGAGCCGCCTCGCGAGGCCGCGCTGCCCCTCGTCGGATCCTATCGATTTCACGAGGAGTTCGTTTCCGCAGGCCTGTGCCTGCTGGCATGATCCCGGCCGCTCGGCGCCAACTACCGCAATGAGCACCGAGGTGTGCGCGGATGCCGAGCCGCGCGCGGGCTAGTAGGCCTTGTCGTCGCGAAACAGCTTCACGACGGTGAGAAGAATGATCTTGAGGTCGAGCATCGGCGACCAGTGCCTCAGGTAATCGAGGTCGTAACTCACGCGCGCCTCCATCTGCTCGAGCTGCGAAGTCTCGCCGCGACAGCCGTTGACCTGCGCGAGACCCGTGATGCCCGGCAGTACCTTGTGGCGCACCATATAGCCCTTGATGAGCTTGCGATACTCCTCGTTGTGCGCTACCGCGTGCGGGCGGGGACCGACCAAGCTCATTCGGCCCTGAAGCACGTTGATGAGCTGGGGCAGCTCATCGAGCGAGGAGCGTCGCAAGAGCGCGCCGATTCGGGTGATTCGATCGTCATCTCTCGCTGCCTGACGGATCTGCGCGCCGTCTTCGGTCACCTTCATCGTGCGGAATTTGTAGACCGCGATCTCCTGACCGTCGAGTCCGTAGCGACGCTGCTTGAAGATCACAGGCCCCGGGGAGGAGTATTTGACCAAGATCGAGATGGTCGCGAGGAGCGGCAACAGCAGGAGCAGGATCACGATCGAGAGACCGACGTCCGTGAGGCGTTTGGCCACGCCGCGGTAACCGTAGAACGGCGTCTCGCACATGGCGACCACGGGGATGCCGTGAATCTCTCCCGAGCGCGCCTGGATCAAGTCGAACACGAATACGTCGGGTACGTAGTAGATCGAGGCGGTGGTATCGCGCAGATCGTCCAACAGGTTCATCACCCGCTTCAGGTGCCGAATCGGCAGGGCGACGAAGATGACGTCGATGCGGTGCTCCTTCACGTACGCGGCAAGATCGCTCAACGGTCCGATGAGGGCGGAATCGGACTCGATGCCGAGCCGCGCGGTGCTGCGATCGTCGAAGAATCCCGCGATCTCCGTGCGCATTTCCGGGTTCTTCTGCAGCCGCCGCGCGAGCTCGAGGCTGGTCTCGTTGTATCCCGCGATGACGGCGCTGCGCGCATCGAATGCGTTCATCAGAAAGCGCCGCATCAGCTCCTGCATGACGAGCACCGCGACGATGAGGGCCGCCGGGGTGATGGCGGACCAGGTCAGAAATACCCGGCGAGGGTAGGTCTGCAACGGCGATTTGGTGATGTAGGCGAGGGCGAGCAGCACGGCCAGTATCAAGAACCAGCGGAATATCACGTCGATGACCGCCGCGAGTCGCCCCGAGCTCAACTGCGTGGTGACCTCGCGGGGCGGCTGTACCAGCACGAGGCACACCACGGCGACGATGGCGATGCCCGAGGAGCGGGGGTCGAACCTGCTGCCGAACGCGATGATCGTCGCGTAGAGGCACGCCACGGCGACGAGAGCCGGCAGCACCGCCTGTAGGGCGGTCATGATCGCGATGAGAAAGGTTCGTTTGACCAGGACCGGTTGGGGCATCTTGTGTCTGCCAGAGCCACGACCTACCCGCGTAGCGCCGTTCGGGCGTGGCTAAGCTTTACAAAATACTCGCCTTCCCGAGTCAATACCATCGATTGCTCCCTAATCGCGTGGTGCAAATGTTAAATCGGCGTTGCGCGGATGTTATTCTAGCGGCGCATGATGCAGGTTCCATTACTCGACCTTAAGGCTCAGTTTGCGCAAATTCGCTCCGAGGTCATGTCGGTGATCGAGGAGATTTGCGTCAGCCAACAATTCATTTTGGGCGCGCAGGTGCGCGCCCTTGAAGGAGAAATCTCACGCTACTGCGGGGTGTCCGCCGGCATCGGCGTCTCCTCGGGCACCGACGCGCTGCTCCTCGCGCTGATGGCGCTCAAGATCGGTGCGGGCGATGAGGTGATTACCTCGCCGTTCACGTTTTTTGCCACCGCCGGAACCATCGCGCGAACCGGTGCTCGACCCGTGTTTTGCGACATCGACGCCCCGACCTTCAATCTCTCACCTGCGGCCGTGCAGGCCTTCCTCGAGCGGGAGTGCGAGCCGGACGCCGAGGGGCTCGTTCACCGCCGCACCGGCGGGCGGATTCGCGCGATCATGCCCGTGCACCTCTACGGGCGGGCCGCCGAGATGGACCCGTTGCTCGACATGGCGCGGCGCCATCGACTGCGGGTGATCGAGGATGCCGCACAGGCCATCGGCACGGAATACAAGAGCGGCGCGCGCGCAGGATCGATGGGCGACATCGGCTGCTTCTCGTTCTTTCCGAGCAAGAATCTCGGCGCATTCGGCGATGCCGGGTTGTGCACCACCAACGATCCGGAGCTCGCCGAAACGATGCGCGTGCTGCGCGTCCATGGCGGTGAGCCCAAGTATTTCCACGCGCTCATCGGAGGCAATTTTCGCCTCGACGAGCTGCAGGCTGCCGTGCTTCGGGTCAAGTTGAAATACCTCGACAGTTGGACCGAGGCCCGGCAACGAAATGCCGCTTACTACACTCACGCCTTTGCACGCGCCGACTTGGGCTCACGCCTCGTCACCCCCTCCTTGCCACCCGCCGGCCGCCACATCTTCAATCAATATGTGGTTCGGGTCGAGCGTCGAGACGAGCTCAGACGGTTCTTGGCCGACCGGCAGATCGGCACCGAGATTTACTATCCGGTGCCGCTGCACTTGCAGGAGTGCTTCGCCTACCTCGGATACGGGCGTGGGGATTTCCCGCACGCCGAGAGAGCGGCTGCGGAGACGCTCGCGTTGCCGATCTACCCGGAGCTCACTCGGGCGCAGCTCGATGCGGTAATCGACAGCGTCGCGGAGTTCTTTCTTTGAGGGGGCCTCAGGCCTTCTTGAAATCGTCCGGCTGCAACTGATGCCGTGACAGGAGCTTGTAGAAGTCGGTACGGTTGCGCTTGGCGAGCCGCGCCGCCTGGCTCACGTTGCCGGCGGTGATTTGCAATATCTGCGAGAGATAGTTGCGCGTGAACTCATCGCGCGCCTCGTCGAAGGATGGGAGCCGCGTGGGGTTGCCTCCGAGGGACTGCTGCACGAGCTCGGCCGTGATGATCGCACCCTGCGACAGGGCGACGTTCTGTCGCACCACGTTGTAGAGCTGGCGCACGTTGCCCGGCCAGTCGGCGGTCGCGAGGAGCTCGACGGCCTCCGGAGCGTAGATCTTCCTCTGCCCGCTTTCCTTGGCGATCTGCTCGAGGAAGTGCGCGACCAGCAACGGGATGTCTTCTCGGCGGCGGCTCAATGACGGCACTTCGATGTGCACCACGTTCAGGCGGTAATACAGATCCTCACGGAATTGCCCGCCCACCATCAATTGATGCAGATCCCGATGGGTCGCGGCGATCACGCGCACGTTGATGGCAACGGGCTCGGCGCCGCCCACGGGACGAATCTGATTCTCCTGCAGCACGCGCAGCAATTTCACTTGCAGGCGCATCGGCATGTCGCCGACCTCATCGAGCAGCAGGGTCCCGCCGTCGGTGCTCTCGAACAGGCCTTTCTGCGAGTGCACGGCGCCGGGGAATGCCCCCTTTTCATGCCCGAAGAGCTCGGACTCGAGTAAATTCTCGGCCATCGCGCTGCAGTTGACCGATGCGAAGGGCTTATTGCGCCGAGGGCTCGCTTCGTGAATCGCGCGCGCCAGCAATTCCTTGCCGGTGCCGCTCTCGCCGGTGATCAGCACGCGTGCATCGGTTCCGGCCACCATGTTGGCCTGCGCCAACTTGTCCTCCATCAACTGGCTGCGGGTGATGATGGCGGCACGCCAATCCTCGTCGACGTGTGCGAAGCCCGATACCTTGAGCGCCTTCTGGACGTGGTCGAGCAAGTCCTGCTTGTCGACCGGCTTGGTCAAGAAGCCGAAGGCGCCGCTCTGGGTCGCATGGACCGCATCGGGAATGGTGCCGTGTGCGGTGAGGATGATCACCTTGAGGCCCGGCCAGCGACTCTGTAGCTCCTTGAGCAATCCGATCCCGTCCATCTGATCCATCCGCAGGTCCGTGATCACCAGATCCGGCCGGAATCGTGTGCAGGCGGCGAGCGCCGCCGCGGCGCTTTCGACCGCCTCGACCTCGTAATTTTCGGCCCGCAGCCGGATGGTCAGGAGCCGCAACAGCCCCGGATCGTCGTCGACCACCAAGATCCG
>DATHCO010000305.1:0-7085 GCA_035319505.1 Steroidobacteraceae bacterium
GGTCTCGAACTGATTGGCCGCCGAGGCTGCCACCGCCCCCGTGAGATCGAAGGACAGATCGAGCCACGCCGCCTTGCCGGGGGCGCCGCAGAAATACTCGGCGGCGAGATTGCGTCCGCCCGACCACAAATGCTCTCCGTCGGCCAGCACCCATTTGCGGTGGTTGCGCAAGTTGCGCGGCCCCGGGGTCCGGCGCGCGAGGAGCGGGGAGAATATCGCCGTCTCCGCCCCGGCGGTGTGCATGCGCTTGAACCAGGATCTCGGCAGCTGAATCGCGCCGACGCCGTCGATGAGGAATCGGACCCGGACGCCGCGCTCCACGCAGGCGATCATGCGCGCAGTGGTTTCCGTGCCGAACTCGTCATTGCCCAAAATATAGGTACAGATATCGAGGCGCTGAGTGGCGCGACTCATCACCTCGTGCAGAGCGTTGCGCGCCTCGGCGCCATCTCGATGCATGCGTACCAGTGCGGGCGCGGCTGGCGGCAGACCAAAGCTCTCGATGAGATCCTCGGCCCAGTGCTTCGCAGCCGTTCGCGGCGACAGGCAGGGCGAGATCTTGCGCTGAAGCTTTCTGCGGCCGAATAGGAGGTAAGCGGGCAGGGCGAGATACGGCAACGTGATCAGCCCGAACACCCAGGCAATCGCGATCGAGGGCGGTCGCCGCTCGCCCTCGACCCGCGTTGTCAGCACATAGGTGAGAAGGCTGAGCACGATGGCGAGCGAGTGGGCCGTGACGTGAAACCAACCGATCAGGCTGCTCAGAGTCGACTCCTAGAACCGCCGACGCCGCGCGAGCGCGCAACGCCCCACGATCCGCATGGCCTCAACAGCCCCCATCTCGCAATCGTCGCAAGACGGCCGGCAACAGATCCGGAAGGTCCTCGGCGAGCAATCCCGGACCAAAGTCGGCCGCCGCCGCGCCATGCATCCACACGCCCGCCGCGGCCGCCCAGAAGGCGTCCATGCCCTGCGCGAGCAGCCCCAAGATCACTCCTCCGAGAACATCGCCCGACCCCGCGGTCGCGAGGGTCGCCGGAGCGTTGGAGTTGATGATCGCGCGGCCGTCCGGCGCGGCTATCACGGTGTCGGCGCCTTTCAGCACGACCACTGCGCGGCTCGTCGATGCCGCCGCGCGTGCGCGCCGCAGCTTGTCGCCGGTCGAGTCGAACAGGCGGGCGAATTCGCCCTCGTGCGGAGTCAGCACGCAGGGGCCACGGATGGCGGCCTGCAAGGCGGACGGGTCCTTGGCGAATACGCTGATCCCATCCGCATCGATGAGCACGGGACGACCGCTCCCGAGCATCGCGAGCGCGTGCTCACGAGTGGCATCGGTCACCCCGGCACCGGGTCCGATGAGGAACGCCGTGAAGCGCTCGTCCGCCAAGAGCCGATCGAGATCCTCTCGCCTCGCGAGCGGCCGCACCATGACGCTCTCGAGCGTCGCGGCGTACACGGAAAGCGCCGCGTGGGGGACCGCGATCGTGGTGAGGCCGGCGCCGGTGCGCGCCGCCGCGCGCGCCGCCATGCGCGCCGCGCCGGTGGTCGGGTAACCGCCGACCAACAGGGCGTGGCCGCGCGTGTATTTGTTCCCCGTGACGCTGAGCCGCGGCAGCCGATGGCGCCACAGCGCAGGGTGGTTCTCCCAGGTATCGACCGTGATGCGCTCGAGCACGGCGAGCGGTGTGCCGATGTCGGCGACCACGGTCGCGCCGCAGAGCTCACGACCTGGCAAGAGCACGTGGCCCGGCTTCTTGCGAGTAAAGGTCACGGTGCATTCGGCCGCGATGGCACCCAGCGAGGCGCCCGTGTCGCCCTCAAGACCGCTCGGCACGTCGACGGCGATCACGGGCAGGGCTCGCCGAGCGGCGGCCTCGAGCGTCGGCAGGACATCGGATGAGAGCGGTCGGCCGAGTCCGGAACCGAACAGCGCATCAACCACGAGCTCGGCACCTTCGAGGAGCTGCGCGGATAAGGGCTCGACCGCGCCGCGCCAGCGCTCGGCATGGTGGCGCGCATCGCCCCGCAAGCGCTCGATCGGCCCCATCGACCCCACGCGCACCGGCCATCCTCGAGCCGCCAGTACGCTCGCGACGACGAAGCCATCGCCGCCGTTGTTGCCGGGTCCACACAGGACGCTGACCGGACGGACCGGCCAACGCCGGACGATCTCGCCCGCGACGGCTCTTCCAGCGCTCAGCATGAGCTCGATGCCGGGCGTACCGGCGGCCACGGTGAGCCGATCCGCCTCCTCCATCTGCGCGACGCGCAGAAGGGCGTTCGCATCGGCGGCCGAGCCCGAGCTCAACCCGCGGCTCCTTGCGCCGCTCGTTCGCCCGGCCGAGCGCGCTCGAGGTCGCCGACTCGAACGATCAGCTTCCCGAAATTCCGACCCGCCAAGAGTCCGAGAAAGGCGCTCGGTGCGTTCTCGAGACCCTCGACGATGTCCTCGCGATACTTGATCTTGCCCTCGCGGAGCCAGTGACTCATCGTGTCGAGAAAGTCCGCGCGTCGATGATCGAAGCCGTCGGAAATGATGAAGCCGCGAACCGAGGTGCGCTTGACGAGGATTGTCCGCAGGAGCGCTTGCGCGGAATCGGCTTCGACGGCTCGCGGCGCCTCGTCGTACAGGGAGATCAGCCCGCAAACCGGGACGCGTGCATGGGCATTCAACAGGGGCAGCACGGCGCGAAATACTTTGCCGCCGACGTTTTCATAGTACACGTCGATTCCGCGCGAGCACGCGGCCGCGAGCTCCTCCCCGAGAGCCGCCGAGTGATGATCGACGCACGCATCGAACCCGAGCTCGCGAACCGCCCAAGCGCATTTCTCGGCACCGCCCGCGATGCCGACGACTCGGCAGCCCTTGAGTTTCGCAATCTGTCCGACGACCGAACCGACGGCGCCCGTGGCTGCGGCGACGACGACAGTCTCCTCGGGCCGGGGCTTGCCGATATCGAGCAGACCGATGTAAGCGGTGAAGCCCGGCATCCCGAGGATGCCGAGGGCCTGCGAGGGCGATGTGAGACCCGCGGGCAGCTTGGTGAGCCCCCGCCCGTCGCTGACCTCGAACTCCTGCCAGCCGCTTGCCGCCAGTACGAGCTCACCTACGGAGAAATTCGCGTTCAGCGATCGCTCCACGCGAGCGACGGTTCCCCCGATCATGACTTCGCCCACGGCGACCGGCGGTGCGTAGGAGGGCGCATCGCTCATCCGTCCGCGCATGTACGGATCGAGGGAGAGCCAAAGCGTACGCAGCAATAGTTCCCCTTCGCGCAGCGCCGCGATGGGTCGAGCCTCGAGGCGAAAGCAGCCGAGGTCCGCTTGAGCCCGAGGACGCGCGGCCAGCACCACGCGGCGATTGATTTCAGGGTTCGTGCTCATCGATCAAGGATCCTTTAGAGCTCCAAATCGAATGAAGAGTCGCCGGGCGCTCGAGTACGGCAGTCCTCTCCTTCGCCACCTGGACATATGCACAGTATCCGATCCATCGCGACCTCTGCTCCCGAGTGCCGTTGCCCGAGGGTTGGCGGCTGCACGCGAGAGTAGCGAGGCTCCGGGAACCCGGGTACCCTGAGCGTCCAAAATAATAGCGCTTATCGGCGCACCTTTGATGCGGCTCCCCCGAATACCCCAAAGGAACCGAACGTATGCAAAGTTCGCTGTCGTGGATCGAGTGGTTTGATCGGTTGGATCGGGTGCTCAAGGGTGCGCGCGAGGATTTGCGCACGTTTGCAGGGTTCGGAAGTCCCAAGGGTTTGGCGGCGGTGGAGCGCTGCCAGCGGCAGCTGGCCGCCTTGACCAACGATTTGAGGTTGCTGGATCGTCGCGTTCTGTCGTCGAAGTCGGGCTCCACGGACACGGATCGCGCATACAACTTGCAGCGTGCGCTGGATACGACGGTTTTTCATCTGGGAACGGCAGCCAATGTGCCAGCCGCCGAATCTCAGCGACTGCTCGCCTCGATCGATTCTGCCTTGCGCGATAGCTCCTACGAGGCGGCGATGCTGCTGGAGCGTCGGCAGCGCGCGTGAGGCAGGCCGGTGAGGGGCGCGTGAGGATGCCCGCTAGGCTCTCGCGGTTCGCGGACCGAGAAAAAACCAAAGAATAAATCCCAGCACCGACAGCAGGATGACCAACACCGTCCACAACACCTTGTCGGCAGTGCCCTTGCCGCTCTGAAAGATGTTGACGATCGCCCACACATCGGCGACCAAGACGATGAGACCGAACAGCCCCCGGTACTGCATGGGAACTCCCTATCGTGTGCCGCCGCATCATAGGCTGCGGGCCCGAGCCGAGGCAACGAGGGGCTGAACGCTCGACGGCGGGTAGTCGCTACATGGCGAACTTATACCAAGACACCGCGGGGCCTGCTCCATCGACCCCACCGCTCGAGGGCGATGCGCGCGCCGACATCGTGGTCGTGGGCGGCGGAATCACCGGGCTTTCCACGGCGCTGCACGCCGCGGAGGGCGGCGCGAAGGTCATCCTGCTCGAGGCGCGGGAGCCGGGCTGGGGAGCCTCCGGACGCAACGGAGGCCAAGTCAATCCTGGGCTGAAGCACGATCCCGACGCTGTCGAGCGCGACTTCGGAATCGAGCTAGGAAGGCGCATGAATGCTCTTTCGGGCGGCGCGCCGCAGTTCGTGTTTGACCTCATCCGGCGTAACGCCATCGAATGCGACGCGCGACAGAACGGCACACTGCGCGCCGCGGTGGGTGAGCGGCACGCGGCGGCGATTCGTGTGACAGTCGATCAATGGGCCCGCCGCGGCGCGCCCGTCGAGCTCCTCGATCGTGCAGGGATCAAGAGTGCAACCGGCCACGACCGCTACGTCGCGGCCATGCTCGATCGGCGGGGTGGGGACCTGAATCCCCTGAGCTTTGCGCGCGGGCTTGCGCGCGCCGCGCAGCGTGCCGGGGCCGCCGTGCACGGCGGCACCCAGGTGCGGCGGCTTCGGCAGGCGGGCGGGGCCTGGGAGGCGCAGACCGATCACGGCTCGGTCAGCGCCGCGCACGTCGTGCTCGCGACCAATGGCTATACCGATGAGCTTTGGCCGCGTTTGCAGCGGACGATCGTGCCGCTGTTCGGAGCGATCGCGGCGACCGAGAAACTCCCCGATTCAGTCTCTCGCACCATCATGCCCGGCCGCACGGTGCTGTACGAGAGCGGCGCGGTGACGGTCTACTATCGTGTTGAGGCCGGCCAGCGCCTGCTGATCGGCGGCCGGGGACCGATGCGCGAGATCAGCGCCGCAGCGGCGATTCCCCACCTGACCGCCTACGCCCACAAACTCTGGCCTGCCCTCGAGGGCGCGCGCTGGACGTACGGCTGGGGGGGACGGCTTGCGATGACGCGTGATCATTATCCGCACGTGCACGAGCCGCAGCGCGGCATTCTAATTTGTGTGGGGTACAACGGCCGCGGTGTGGCCATGGCCACGACGATGGGAGCGCAGCTCGCGCGTCGCATCGTGCATCCCGACGAGCCGCTCGATATGCCCGTGACTCGCATCGAGACGATTCCCCTGCACGCGCTGTGGCCCCTGGCAGTGAAGGCCGCGATCATGGTCGGTCGCGTGAGAGACTATCTCGGCTGATGCGGGCGTGCGCTGAGCTGCAAGCTCCCGCTCGCTAGCCCTTGCCGGCTAGTTATCGGTGTAAAACTGCTTCAAGCGCCGCATGTCGATGACCAGGTCGTAGCGCTGATCCACCGGCAGCTTGGGGCCTTCCGCGAACTCGTAATGCGCGTTGATGTTCGCAATCTCCGGGTGCAAGTCGTGCATGGCGCGCTTGAACATCTCCTTCGGCACCCACTCCGAATTCGACGACAATGACCCGAACTCGTCGTGGTAAATACTCGCGGTCGAGATGTCCACTGGGGTCGACGTGATGGCAAAAATCTGCGGCCGCGTCATCGGGCTCAACTTCACCCGCTTGGCGCCGTCGAGGATCAGCTGCCACTCGTTGCCTTGCGGCACGGCGATGAGCGCGTATACGTGATGCTGGGCCGTGAAGAAGGCGGTCCCCATCACGACGGATGCGAGGAGCCTGCGGTTGGCGAGGCTCCAGTGCTCCGTCAGTGCGCGCAGCGAGGCGACCAGGAAGCACAGCAGCACCGCGCTCATCGCCAAGACAGTGCGGTAGGTCGCGTAGCGCTCGGAGGCGAGCATGTTAACCGCGAACGCGAATACGGGGAGCGTCACGAGTGCGATCGACCAGGCGAGTCCGCGCGCGCGCCCGTGGCGCTGCCACTCGAGGTAGGCGCCGGCGACCAAGATGAGGCCGACCAAGGCGGCGCAGCCCATATACAACGCATGGCCGCGGTGATTGTTGTCGTTCAGTACGAGCATGCTGAGCGCATTGGGCAGCGGCTCGGACAGAAACCAGGAGATCTTTTCGCCCCAATGATGCTCGAAAGCGATCCGCCCGGATTTGACGAACACGTGCAGCGAATAGAGCGCCGTCATGGTGCAGAACGCAAGCCCGAGCGCGGCGACGAGGAGCGCCAGGTGTGCGGCCGCCCAGTGTGCGGTCGGCTTGTTGAATTCGCGCTGACGCTGCGTGATCAGCGCCGCCGCGAACGGCACGACGTAGAAGAGCGCGCTGGGCTGATAGATGAGGGCGCTCACCAGCATGAGGCCCAAGGCCACTGTCCACTGCCCCACCATTCGGCCGAAGCCGTTGCGACGGCCGTTCGCCAGGGCGCCTTCCGCCGTGAAGTAGCCGCCGATCGCGAGCAGCGCCGCCGCCGCATACGGCCATCCGACCGCCCATCCGGCGATCACTTGCGAGGCCGGCAGGAGCGCAAGGAGTGTCGCGACCCACAAGCTCGCGCTGAGCGACCAGCCGAGCAGGCGCAAGCCGCGAAACATCACCAGCGATATTGCGCCGAGCAAGAGCGATGCGAGCAGACGCAGCCACTCGAGGTTGTGCACGCTGCTCGTCTGCCCGTAGGTCGATTTCAGCAGCCATCCGTAGATCGGTCGCGCGTGCGATGCGCAGAACTTCACCACCGCGCCGGGCTCCTCGTGTGCCTCGCGCAGATTCGAATAGTCATCGCGCAGGCCGTATTCGTGGAAG
>DATHCO010000306.1:0-9238 GCA_035319505.1 Steroidobacteraceae bacterium
AGAAAATCGGGTACGAGCACACCGCCCAGGCCCGTGACCACCCTGCCATCGTCATTGCAGAGGAGCCCGGTACCGTTGTCGCACGGCTGCACGTCCACGGTGGTGCCGTTCGGAATCACCTGGTTCAGCGTCTGGAAATAAGCAAGCCCCTGGAGCGATGCGTGCTCTGCGAGCTCGTGGGTGCCGTGAAGGTTGAAGGCGAGGTAGGTGTTGTCGACCACGTTCGGCGCGGTGAATATATTGCCGATCCCCGCGTTGAGCGCCTGCTCCGGCGTGGCACCCGGGTTTCCCAGCGTGTCGTGCGCACCGAGCACTGCGAAGTGGAGCTCGGAACCCGCCTCGCGCCATCCGAAGTCCATGAACAGCCGATACAAGTCCGAGGTGCTCGTCAGACGAAAGCCGGCATCGTGCGTCGCATCGCCCGCGACGTAGACCCCAAAGGGTCCCGATTGCCCGCTGAGCTCCAGAATGGCGGCCTCGCGGCCGTACGAGCCCGCATAGAGCGTCGCGCTGTCCCCGGCGTCCGAGAAGCCGGTCTTGAGCTTGACGTTGAGCGAGCCGCCGAGCGCATTCAAGCCGAAGAGCGGGTTCGAGGCCTCGATGTTCACGGTGTCGATGGCGACCGGGGGAATCAAGTCCCAGTTGACGGTATCGCCGAACGCATCGTTGAAGCGTGCGCCGTTCAGGTAGATCGCGAGTCCCTCGGGCGTTCCCGCCACCGGCGATACCGTGAACCCGCGAAACAGGAGATCGGGCTGGAACTTGTTGCCTTCGGTATCGTTGATGGTGACCGATGGAATGCGCTCGAGAATCGCGTCCGTCAGGCTCGGGACCCCCGTCCGATCGACATCGTCCCGGCCGATAACCCAGGTGGTCTGCGGCACCCGATCGCGCTCGAGATCGGCGCCGATGACGGGAGTGACCCCGACGACCAGCAGCTCCGGGAGGAGCTCCAAGTCGAGATCGGTCTCGGGCTCCGCCTGCGCTGGGCCGACGCTCATCGTCGTGAGCAAAGCCATTCGCGCGATGATCCACCCGGCCGATCGGAGTGTGGTGCTGCGCGCGATCAAGGCTGCAAACTCCGGGGATGTTTCGTGACATCTCCGTGGACGCTGGATGACCGTGAGGTCACAATCGACCGGTCACTCGCGTCGCCTCGGACGCGGCTCCCCGCGCGGCACCCACGCCGCGAGCGGCCCGAGCCACGACTCGTACCGCCGCCATGAGTCAACGGCTCCGCGATGGATCGGTTGACGCGCCTGCCCATTGCTCGGGGATCTGGCGCCATGAAGCGCCCCGTCCTCAGTCGTCGCTGTCCTGATTTCCGGTGAGCATCGCTTTCGGGAACGCACGCGGGCTCAAGATCTTGCCCTCGCCGGGATACGGTCGCTGCCACCCGGTCGCTGAATACCAGATGAGGTGGTTCAAGAAGTTCTCGTCCACCGCGTCCGCCTCGTGAGTCTTGCCCTTCATCACTCGATTGGACGCCGCAAGCCACGCTCGCTGGATCGGCGTCAGCCTCTTCCCGACACTCGCCGATCCCGTCCCGGGGATCGGCCCATTGGGATCGACGTTGAGCGGCGTGTTGGCCGGCACATGGTCGAACGGCGCGGTATTCGGCGTGTTCTGAAAGCAGTCGAACATCGGTGCGACCGTCCGATCGAACTGAGTCAACGGGTCGAGCCCGAGGATGTGCTCGATGGTGCGATTGATGTTCTCCGCCGTGTAGGTCGTATGAATGACCCGGCCGACCGCCGGCGACTGCGGCGCGACGGCGTAGGGGCTGATCACGTAGATCGGCTGGCGATGGCCGTCGACGTGATCGACGCCGTTCTGCGCATCGTCTTCCTCGACGAAGATCGCCGTGGTCGGCCAGACGCTGCTGTGGCTGATGGCCTCGACGATGCGTCCGAGCGCGAGGTCATTATCGGCCTGTGCGCTTTGCGGCACCGGAAAGCCCGAGGTGAAGCCGCTCGTGTGGTCGTCGGGGAGCCAGAGGATGGTGAAGTCGGGCACCGTGTTCGTGGCCACCTGCTTCTCGAAGAGCGGCAGGTAATAGTCGACGCGGTATTGATCCGGAATCCCCGTGTTGAACGAGGGGTAATGCGGATCGAGAATCGCGGAGGCTGACGGCACCGCCGTCGTCTCGGTATCGGAGTTGTCGGGGACGATGTTGGCGCCTTGCTTGCCGCCGCTCTCCTTGTAGAGCGCAGTGTTGTAAAAATCCGCCCAGCTGTAATTTCCCGAAATGCTCTGCTGCCCGCTCCACTCGCCGTACATCTTGACGTTGAGTCCCTTCTTCTCGGCCTGCGACCAGATGAACCCGCGCGGCGTGTAGCTGAGCGCATCGTCGCTGTTGCCGCCGGGATAGCTTCGTACCCAATCGGGGGACTCGATGTCATTCGAGTAGAACGATCCCGACTCGACGATCCAGGGATGCCCGTCAGCCGACTGGCGGCTCGGCGCATAGGCGTTGTCGATCAAGGGGAAGCGACGGATCAGCGCCTTTTGGTTCGGGATGTTACCGCCGAAGACCGCGAGACTCGCATCTCCGTTCCCCTGGGGCACATCGCCCAGCATCTGATCATAGGTCCGGTTCTCCTTGATGATCAGGAACACGTGCTTGATGAGCGAGGGCTCGCCGATGTGTGCCGGAATCGCCACGGGCGCCGCGCTCGGGCTCGCTCTCCGCTCATCGAGCCGCACGCTCTTCGAATCCCAGTGATTGTTGCTGACGACTTGCGCCGTCATCTTCTTCAGCTCCTCCTCCAAGGGGATCGGAATCAGGTTGACGACGCCCGTGTCCTGGTGCGTGCCATAGGATTTGGCCCCGTAGAACGTGCCCAGTGAGCCCCGCGTGCCGCTGCCCTTGTCATCGGCGACGACGAGCGTGTGCAGCGGCTTATCGTACGCGATGCTCGTCGGGAAATACGCCGTCGGGATGTAGCCGCGCACGGTACCCTCCTCGAGATCGACTACGGCGATCGCGTTCGACTGGCCGAGCGTCACGTAGGCCTGATCCTCGACGATCGCGATATCGTTGGGACCGGCGCCGAACGCGCCCCCCGGGACGGGCACCCCGACGTGGATCGTGCGGATCACTTCATTTCGATGAGTGTCGATCACGGAGATCGAGTCGGAGTAGGAATTCGCGACGTAGAGCGTCGAGCCGGAGAGCGCCATACCCGCCGGGTGCAAGCCCACGCCGATAGTATGGACAAGCCCGTTCGACTCGAGGTCCACCACCGACACGGTGCCGGTGATCGCAGCGGCATTCACGGGATCAGCCACGATCGGCGTGCCGTCCGAGAGATTGGTGAAATCGGAGGGCGTGGCCGGACGGCCGCCCTCGTTGCTCACATAGGCGTAGCGCCCGTTGGTGACGACATGGTTCGGCGCATTGCCGACCGGAACTTGTGCCTTGAGCGTGCCGGTGCCGACGTCGAACACGCCGAGCGTATTGCTGGCGTTGATCGCGACGAGGCCGATGGATCCGTCGGAGATCGCGATCCCCCCGGCGTTGGCCGCCCCTGGAGAGAACAGCTTCGGGTTCGTCGGGGGCGGGATCGCGACCGTCGTCGCCGGCGACAGCTCTCCGGTCGCGAGGTCGGCGTTCGCGATAGCCACGAGATTGTCGTAGTCATCGCTGAACAGTAATTGCCGGCCGTCGGAGGTGTAGGCGATGCCGGCAAAGGATCCATTGTAGACGTTCGGTGCGGTGTAGCGCTGCATCACCTCGCCGGTTTCGATATTGAAGACGATGACCTGCTCTGCCCCGCCCATGATCAGGACGGCGCCGGTCTGGGTGCGATAGCTCGGGTTGACCGCCACCGCCTTGGCACGGACGGGCGAGCCCAAGTCGACCAGCGTCCCCGCGGGGGTGATGCGCTGATTGTCGGAGACCACGATCGAGCCGTCGGCCTGCGGGCCGACGGCGCGGGTACTCTCATCGGCCGCCGCCGCGAGCACGGCGGCGGCGAGAGCCAGCGAGATGCACCGAGCGAGGCTGCGGCTGGAGCTTTTCACCGTCGGTCTCCTGAAGGGACGCGCATGATGGGGCACAGCGCCCCGCGATAGCCGGTCAAGCCGCCGGCAGTTCCCCTGCCAGTCGCTGCGCCGCGAGTTTCCTGAGCTCTCCCGACTTGATCTTGGCGCTTCCCGTCAGCGCGATCTCGTCCTCGTGAAGAAAGAGCACGCGGCGCGGCACCTTGTAGCTGGCGAGTCTCTGCTTGAGGAATGTCTGGATGGCGGCACCGTCGAGCGTCGCCCCCTCCGCGAGCACCACACAGCTCACGACCATCTCACCGAGCGTCTCGTGCGGCACACCGACGGTCGCTGCCGCCTTCACGCCAGGGAGGGATTCCAATGTCGCATCAATCTCGAGCGGCGAGACATTCGCACCGCCCGTCTTGATGACGGTCGTCAGCCGCCCTTCGAAATACACGCGGCCGCGCTCGTCGAGGTATCCGCCGTCCCCCGAGCGGTAGAACCCGTCCTCGTCGAGCGTCTCGTCGAGCGGCACCCCGATATAGCCGAGCATGAGGGTCGGACCCTTGACGGCGATCTCGCCGCGCTCCCCCAGGGGCAGCGTCTCTCCGCTGATCGGATCGACGATCTTGATCGTGTTGCCAGGGAGCACCTCGCCCGTGCTATCGCCTCCGATATCCTGCGGTGTGCCGGCCGGGAAGCTCGCGCTGATCGTAAAGGTTTCCGTGCTTCCGTAGCTTCGGCGCGGCTCCTCCCAGCTCGCGCTCACAAAGCTCGGATGATGCGCGAGGGGCGAGGCAGGATCTACGAAGCGCAGCGCACTCAAGTCCACGTCCTTCCAATTGGGCGCTTCCTCGAGCTGCTTTGCCTGGTGTGGCCAGGCGATGGGCAGATTGACTCGCTCCGCCTCCATCAGCTCGAGCGCCTCGCGCGCGACAAACGTCGGTTGAAGCACGATCGAACCGCCGTTGGACAGGGTGCTCGCGAGCACCATCGCGAAGTTGCCCGACCAGAAAAAGCCGTTCGGTGTCCACGTGCGAACATCGCCGCTCACGTTGTACATTCGCCGGAATCGCCAAAGCTGGATCGAGATGGCGCGCTGTGCGCTCAATACGCCCTTCGGGCGGGCCGTAGAGCCGGAAGAGAAAAAGACGGCGCCGGCATCGCTCGGCCGCACCGAATCCGCTGTTGCCTCGATGAGCGCAGGCGAGACCGCGCGGCCACGCGCCGTGAACTGGTCCCAGCTTTCGATCGCACCACCCGATCGGCCCGACTCGAGGACGACGAGATGTCGAAGGAAGGGAAATCGAGTCGACCCGAGGGGCCCAGCGCTTGTCGTCGCAATCTTCGGCTCGAGATCGCCGAGCATGGCCACGAAATCTTTCTTGACAACATTGCTTTCGAAGAGGAGCACCCCGACGGAAGAGACCTTGAGAAGGTAATCAAGCTCATTCATCGTCGAAAAGGTACTGAGCCCGACCGCCACGCCCCCTGCGAGCATGGTGCCGAAAAAGCTGCTGAGCCACTGGGGCCGGTTCGCCATGAGGATGCCGACCCGAGTGTCCTTCCCGACCCCGAGAGCGACCAGAGCGCGCGCGACCTCCATCGACCGTGCCCAGAGCTCAGCGTAGCTCCAGCGCTCGATGCGCTGCGGCCGCCGCAAGACCAGGGCTTCGCGATCGGTGAAGCGGTCGGCGATTTCTCGCAGATATCCCGGCAGCGTCAGCGCTCCGAGCCCGGGCTCCTGCGCCAGCGGGCCTCCGTGTGCGATCGACAAACGTACGCCGGCGCGGGCATTCATCGCGTCAAGCGCCGATGTGGATGGAAGGCAGCCGTATTAGGCGCGGTTGCATGGGAGGCGGTCATCTCGGAAACAGGCGGCTGAGCGTGCCTCCTAGCGGGGCCGGCATGAAGCTGTCGCCATAGGGCCAGTCGATGAAGCCGAGGGCGGCGATCGTGCCCCCGTCGACGTGCAAGGTAGTGCCGGTGATCGAGCGCGAGAGGTCGCTTGCCAGAAACAATACCCCGTTCACGACGTCATCGACGGAAGGCGCCCTCTTGAGCGGCACATACATCTTGTAGGCTTCGTTGAGGGCATTCTTGCCGAGCGCAGCCAGCCGAGCGAAGTCCTCGGGGTAAAGCGCGCTGTTCGAGGCGCGCGCCGGCGACGTGTCGGGCGCGATGAGATTGACGCGGATGTCATCGGCTCCGAGCTCCACGGCCATTGCGCGACTGAAGTTGGTGGTCGCGGCCTTGGCCCCGGCATATACGGCATAACTCGCCGCCCCGCGATGCGCCTCGATCGTGGTGAAGTTGATGATGCTTCCACCGCGGCCACCCCGGCGGATGAGAGGAATGGCGCGGCGTACGCTGTCGATCACATAGCCGTAGTTGAGCCTGACGTCGCGAGCGTTGTCCTCGCGCGTGGTCTCGACAAAGAGCGAGCGCTTCACCCCGCCCGCGACATTGACCACGATGTCGACGCGATCGAACTGGGCCTCGACTCGATCATAAAAATCATCGAGGGCGAGCGCATCGGTGACATCGGCACGGCCGGCGAGAATCCGCGCCCCGAGCGCCTCGACGTCCGGCACGATCGTGCGCAGCGCCTCCTCATCGTTGTCGCAGGCCGCAATCTGAACCTGGGCTTTCGCGAGCGCCAGCGTGACCCCACGACCGATGAAGCCACCCGCGCCCCCGACAACCACGGCAACTTTGCCGGCAAGGCCGGCATGAGCTTCGAGCAACCCCATGTTCCACCCGATCGGTTAGGTCTTGAGCTCAAGGAGTTCGGCGCACCATCACCCTCGGAGGGGGGCGCAGACACTTTCCTCTTCTTGCATCTTACGGCGCGCCGGGGCGCAAATCGAACCGTTCGATTTTTCAATCCGACGGGCTGGACTTGCGGGGAGGTGGCGGCACTCCCACACTAGGGCGCGTGTCAAAGCTTGGAGCGCTACAAGTTCGCACCGAGAAACGCGTCGGCGGCTTTGAGGCAATGGGTCAAGAGAGGAGGGAGGAACTGAGGTGGCGGGAAGCATCGATTTTCAGGACTACCTCGCAATCAGCGAGGTCAAGGCTCGTTACTGTCGCGCGATGGACACCAAGGATTGGGTTGCATTTGCCGAGCTCTTCACCGAGGACTTCGAGCTCGACACCTCCGCAGCGGGTGGTCCGACGGCGATCCGCGGTCGCGAGGCCGCCGTGAATGCCATCCGCTCCTGGGTGGGCAGCGCGCAGACCGCCCATCAGGTCCATTCGCCGGAGATGCGCGTCGATGGTGATGTGGCCGAGGTCGTCTGGGCCATGCAGGATCGAGTGATTTGGAGCGCTCAGCGTCGGCCACGCCCTGACATGGGGGGGCACACCGGTTACGGTCACTACCATGAGCGCTACGTGCGCAACGACGGGCGCTGGCGAATCGCCGCGCAGCGCCTCACGAGGTTGATCGTCGACTTCCACCCGCCCCCGTCTTGACTGTGCGGGTGGGCGATCCGGCTCGAGGCGCTTTAGGCGACCGCCTCGACGCCGGCCACCGATGTTCGGTGCATGGTGCGCCCCGAATTCTCGGCGTACGGAATCACTCGGTGCAACGCACCACAGTTATCCCAGACGACGAGGTCGCCTTCCTGCCAGCGGTGGCGGTAGGTGAACTCAGGCTGGGACGTCCACTCGAGCAGCCGGGCGAGGAGCGCTCGACCCTCATGCTGCGGCATGCCGACGACATAATCGGCCGTGTAGCCGATGAGCATCGACTTGCGGCCGGACTTGCGCGTCCACACGAGGGGACGCTCGTGCCGCATCTCGCGCCGATTGGGATCGAGCGCGTCGGGGGTCGTCACCGCCCGCACCGCCGCAGTGACGCTGTGAATCACGCGAAGTCCGGCAATCTCGGCCTTCTCCTCCTCGGGCAGCGCCTGGTAGGCGGCATAGGTACTCGCGAACTCGGTCTGCCCCCCCTTGGGCGCAACCTTGCGTGCGCTGAGCACGGTGGCCTTCGGGGGCGGAATGGGTGAGCAGAGCCCGTCCATGTGCCAGAAATAGGTCCCGTAGACGTACTCGGGCTCGGTGTTGATGGTCGGATCGAGGGTGATCGTATAGACGCCTTGCGTGTTCTTGTCGCCGCCGGGGACCTTGTTGGTGAAATTGACACGGGCCCCGAGCTTGTCGGTAAAGGCGAGCTGTTCCTCGTCGTTCAAATTGATGCGGGGGAAGATCAGCACGCCGCGCTCGTCGAGTAATTCGAGACAACGCTGCGCGACCTCCTCATCGAGGAGCGCCGAGCGCTCCACGTGCACGATGGACCCGATACTGGGCTTGACGTTCTCGACTCGCATTTTCACGACGGCACCCCCGCGATTGCACGACGTACTCTGCGTTCCAGTCTGCCCAGGAGGATGCCCATGTCAAGGCCGTTGCGACATTCGCTGCGGCAATCGCTGCTGCGCGCGGCCGGCGCTCGATACTTGGGCTCAGGCGCGACGCTCAAACTCCGACCCCATCAGACCCCGATCGCAGCGACGAGCTTCTCGCTTTCCTGCCACAGCCGCTCGACATTCGCCTCGGCCTGCGCAAACGGACTGGGTGTCCTTGGTTTTCGTCGATAAAAATAGCCGCCGCTATCTCTACCGGCTTCCTCCGCCGTGGCCAACCAGATCAGCGTATCGGCCCCCTCGGCGCTCGTCACGTGGGGATAGGTGCGAATCCTTGCTTGCGTGGCTTCGTCCGCGTGCGTGATGAAGTTCGAGTCGACCGCGCCGGGGTGTACGGCATGCGCCACGATGCCATCACTCGCCAGTCGTCGGGCGAGCCCCCGAGCGAACATCACGTTCGCGAGTTTCACCCGACAATAGGCAAGACCGGTGTTGAACTGTCTCGAGCTCTGAAGATCATCCCAGTCCAGGCCGGGAATCATCTCGCTCGCGTCGGACGAGGTGATCAAGATACGCACGCTGCCCGGAGCTGCGCCCGAGGCGGTACGACGCAGTAGCGGCAGGAGCCGGCTCGTCAGCAGGAACGGGCCCAGGTGATTGCCCGAGAAGTTCGCCTCGAGCCCTTCCGGGGTGATCACTTTCTCCTTCGCCATGCCGCCGGCGTTATTGACCAGCACGTCGATCCGATCGGTGAGAGCGGCGACCTCGCGCGCGGCGCGCGCCGCATCGGCCAACAGCGCGAGATCGGCGCGGATCATGTCGACCCGGCCACCGGTCGAGGCGGCGCGAATCTCGGCCTCGGCGGCGGCGCTGCGCGC
>DATHCO010000307.1:0-9294 GCA_035319505.1 Steroidobacteraceae bacterium
AACGCGCAGCGGCGGCGCGGAGGATCCTCGCCGTTGAAGCAGGCATGGCGAACCACGAGCGACAGCACGGCGTCCATCAATGCCTCGTGCGTGAAGTAAGGGGCGGCGCGCAGCAAGAAGGGCGGATCCGAGGCGATGAGCTTGGCGAGGTCACGCATCGGGCGATCGAGCGCCGCACGAGCGAGATCGACGGCACCCTGACGCCAGAGGCGCGCCGCTTCCGCTGCCGACCACTCGAAGCGCACCCTCGCGCCCTGGCAGCGTCGGGTGAGTGTCGGATACACCGGCACCGAGCCCTCGGGAATCTCGAGGAGCACGCGCTCCGGAAGCTCCTCGAGGTCGAATCGGCGCCAGGACTCGGGGTACGCCAGCCGGGCTCGCTCCTCCAATTGACAGCGTGCCTCGGCGGCGAAGCGTCGGCGGAGCTCGGCGACGTCGCTTTCCCGACCGAGCTCGGCAGCGCCTTGCGTCACGCTCACCTGCGGTATGAGGTGCGCTGGGACCATCCGCAGGTCGGGTTTCAGCAAGTCCGCGGGAATGCCCCGCGCCTCCCGCAGCCAGCCGAGAAGCGCATCTACCGACGGCGTGCCCCCCGCGGCGAGAAAATCGGCCGCCGTCGCTCCGACCGGGATCAGCGTACGGCGCGCCTCTTTTGGGAGGGAGCGCAACAGGGCGATGACACGCGGCTCGATGAGGCCGGGAACCGCTGCATCGACCGCCGCGCGCGTGAGTGTCGGCACTGCGATGAGCGGGATGCGCAAAGTGACTCCGTCGCCGGGCTCGCCCGGCGCAAAACGGTACTCGACCGGCACCGCCACCGCGCCCAGCATTGTGCTCTGCGGAAACTGCGCGAGGAGCCCCTCGTCGGGCATGTGTGTCATGACCTGCGATGAGATCAAGGTCAACGCCCGGCGCTCTCCCTCGGAGAGATGACGCGTAAAGTGCTCGAGCGTCGCGGCACTCGACACCTGTCGCGGAAGCGTCCGCGCGTAGAACTCGACGAAATACTCTGGCGGCTGCAGCAGATCCCGCACGCGCAGCCGCTCCTCGAGCCGCTCCACCGCCCGAATAACGGCATCGTTCGCCTCGAGCCACTCGGGCCGCCGCTTGAGTCGCCGATAGACCAAGGCCTCACGCGCGAAGATCAGGCGCGACTCCTCCGGCGCAATCGGGCCGTAGTTGACTCTCCGATTCGCCGAGAGCGTCAGCCCGAGAAACGTGACACGCTCGCGCGCGAGGACCTGCTCGCGGAATTCGTCGAAGTCTGGCTCCAGATATTCCCGCCTCGACAGGTGTTGCGCTGCCGCCTCGATCCACATCGGCTCGATCTCCGCGACGCGCCGCGCGTACACCTGCGAGGTCTCGACGATATTCGCCGCCATCACCCACTTGGGCTTGCGGCGTCGCAGAGGCGATCCGGGGAAAATGCGGAAATGAATGCCGCGGGTGCCGACATAGACTCCGTCCTCTCCGCGTACCCCCACCATGGTGCAAAAGCCTGCAAGGAGCGAGCGGTGCACGGCGGAGTAGCTCGCACCCTTCTCGTGAGCCACGATCTTCAATTCCGCGGCTCGATCGGCGATCTGGGTGTAGACATCGTCCCATTCGGACAGTCGCAGAAGCGACAGTCGCCGTTCCTTGCACCAGCGCCTGAGCTCGCGGCGCGGCCCCTCGCGAGCCTTACGATAGGCGTGCCATAGCCGTAGCAGTGCCATGAATTCGGACTTCGAGTCCTCGAAGAGCGGCGTCTCATCACCCTTATCGACTGCGCCGACCGCGCCCGTGGCGCTCGCATCATCCGGACCCGCGAGGCGCACATCGGGTACGCTCAAGCCCGCGACGATCGCCAAGAGCTCGCCTTCGGCGCGAAATCGCTGGCTCTCGAGCAGTGCGCGGGCAAGCCGGGGATCCAAGGGCAGGCGCGCCATCGCACGGCCCCGGCTCGTAATGCGTCGCTCGGCATCGAGCGCTTGCAGCTCTTGTAGCAGGCGATACCCGTCGGCGAGCGAGCGCGGATCCGGCGGGTCGATGAAGGGAAAGCTCTCCGCCTCACCCAGACCGTCGGCCGCCATGCGCAGCAGGAGAGCGGCGAGATTCGTACGCTTCACCTCGGGCTCGGTGAATTCCGGGCGCTGCTCGAAGTCCTCCTGGGAATAGAGGCGTAGCGCAACTCCCGGCCCCACGCGCCCGCAGCGCCCCTTTCGCTGCTCGGCGCTCGCGCGCGAGATCGCCTCGATGGGCAGGCGCTGCAAGCGGCTGTGCGGACTGTAGCGGCTCACTCGCGCAAGCCCCGAATCGATGACCGCGCGGATGCGCGGCACCGTGATTGAGGTTTCCGCAACATTCGTCGCGAGCACGATCCGCGGCCGTGCGCCCGGCCTGAATATCTTGCTCTGCTGCTCCCAGGACAGGCGCGAGAACAGCATGAGCACCTCGATCCCCTCGAGCTCGCGCTCGAGGACCTCGGCCACATCGCGGATCTCGCGCTCGCCGGGGAGAAACACCAGAATATCGCCCCCGGCGCCCGAAACGCCGGCCCCCATGCCCGGAATCGCCACGATCTCTCGGCAGGCCGCCAGCACGAGCGACGGCAGGTCCGGATCCTCGACATCGTCGGGCGGCGGGGCATAGCGCACTTCGATGGGATAGTTGCGCCCGCTCACCTCGACAATCGGCGCATCGTCGAAGAAGCGAGCGATGCGCTCCACCGCGAGCGTGGCGGAGGTCACGATGAGCTTGAGCTCCGGACGGCGCGGCAACACTCGCTTGAGGACACCGAGCAGCAAGTCGATGTTGAGCGATCGCTCGTGCGCCTCATCGAGGATGACGGTATCGTAGCGCCTGAGCAGCGGATCCGTGGCGAGTTCGGCCAGTAACAGCCCGTCGGTCATCAATACGAGACGCGTCGCGTCGGAGAGTTGATCGGCGAATCGCACCCGGAAGCCGACCGTCAAGCCGAGAGGCTGCGACAGCTCCTCGGCGATCCGCACCGCCAAGGCGCGCGTGGCGAGGCGTCGCGGCTGCGTATGGGCGATCATGCCGGCAGCCGCTCGACTGGGCTCGAGACAGTACTGCGGCAGCTGCGTGCTTTTCCCCGAGCCCGTATCACCTGCAACGATCAAGACCTGGTGACGAGCGAGAGCGCTTAAGATCTCCTCGCGCCGCGCGCTGATCGGCAGGTCGGGATCATGCTTGAAATCCAGCGGCGGGACATTGCGTGCAGGCGCGGCCGCCTTACTCGGCACGCTTGACTTCCAACCAGAGCTTCTCCTGCGCGGCGAGATCCAAGCTCGCGAATGTCTGTCCGTGCTGCCTCGCCAGCTCTTCCATGGCGCGAAAGCGCCGCTCGAACTTGGCATTGGCGGCCCTCAGGGCCGCCTCGGCATCGACATCGAGCTTGCGCGCCAAATTGGCCGCCGCGAACAACAGATCGCCGACTTCCTCGAAGATCTCGGGGCTGCTCGCCGCCGCAGTCTCGGCGGCCGCGCGGATCTCGGCGAGTTCCTCCGCCACCTTGTCCGCGGTCTGGCCGGCATGCTCCCAATCGAAGCCTACTCGCGCGGCGCGCTTGCTGAGCTTGTAAGCCCGCATGAGCGCAGGGAGCGAGCGCGGCACGCCGTCGAGCGCACTGACTGAGGCCTTCTGCGCCCCTCCCGTGCCCGTATCCTCCCCATCGATGCCGTTCGCCGCCCCGCCGCTGCGCTCGCGCGCTTTGATGTCCTCCCACACCGCGCTCTGCTCTGGGGCAGTGAGCGGACGGCGCTCGCCGAACACATGCGGATGGCGGCGCACAAGCTTCTCGCAAATCGCACCCGCAACGGCCTCGAAATCAAATTCCTGCCGCTCGCGCGCCATCTGCGAATGAAACACCACCTGGAACAGAAGATCGCCGAGCTCCTCCTTGAGATCCCCTGGGTCGCCACGGTCGATCGCGTCTGCGACCTCGTACGCCTCCTCGATGGTGTAAGGGGCGATGCTCGCGAAGGTCTGTTGCCGGTCCCACGGACAGCCGTCAGGCGCGCGCAAGCGCTCCATGATCGCGAGCAGTTCGAGCACCCGAGCGCTCATCGGCTAGGACTCAACTCGGTGCGTCTGCAACAAGCGTCGCAAGGTGAGCAGCATGCCCGCCGTCGCACCCCAGATGATGCGGTCTCCGTAGGGGATGTCCCAGCGCTGTACCGTCATCTCCTCCATCTCATAGGAGTAGGCCCTGTGATTCGCGGCATCCAGAATGTATTCCAAGGGAACCTCGAAGACGTCGTGGACTTCCTCGGTCGCGATGCGCAGGTCGAAGTTCGGATTGACGAAACCGACGGCGGGCGTCACCCGAAACCCGGTGCCCACCCAGTGATCGGGCAGATAGCCCGCGAACTCCACGCAGCTCTGGGGCAGGCCGATCTCTTCATGCGCCTCGCGCAGCGCCGCCCGCCACGGATCGGCATCTCCGGGCTCGATGCGCCCGCCCGGAAAGCTGATCTGACCGGCGTGGTCCTTGAGCGTGGCGGCGCGCTGCGTGAGCAGGACCGTAAGCCCGGGCTCTCGCTCCACGAGCGGCACGAGAACCGCCGCGGGCACGCGCTTCTCGGGATTCATCGCGCGCACCCGCGCGAGCATCATCTCGCGCGACCCGCTCGCCAGCCACAACATATCCTCGTTCGGACCCGAAGGGTGCGGCTCGAGCGATTCGCGGATGTGTTCCTTGGAATAGAGCGCGTCCATCGTCAGCCGGAGGATCCCTCGCCCTTGATGCCGCCGCTCGTGAGCGCGAGTGGATCGAGGAGCTTGCGCAATTCCGGCAGCCTGAGATCGGTCATCTCGGCGGCAACTTCCAGGATCGGTCGACCCTCGGCGTAAGCTTTTTTGGCGATCGCGGCGCCCTTCTCGTAGCCGATCAGCCGGTTCAAGGCCGTGACGAGGATGGGATTGCGGTCGACCGCCTCGCGCATCCTCTCCTCGTTGACGGTGAAGCCGACGAGCACCTTGTCGGCGAGATTGCGGCTTGCAATCGCCAGCAGCTCCAGGCTCTGCAGCAGGTTGTACGCGATCAACGGCAGCATCACGTTGAGCTGAAAGTTTCCCGATTGTCCGGCGAGGGTGATCGTCGCATCGTTGCCGATGACCTGCGCTGCGATCATCGTGACCGCTTCGGGCACGACGGGATTCACTTTCCCGGGCATGATGCTCGAGCCGGGCTGCAATGCCGGCAGTGCGATCTCTCCCAGTCCGGCCAGCGGGCCCGAGTTCATCCAGCGCAGGTCGTTCGCAATCTTCATGAGGCTGACAGCCACGACCTTGAGCTGGCCGGATAGCTCGACGGCGGTATCCTGGCTCGACAGCGCCTCGAAATAGTTGTGGCTCGGCACGAACTTGAGGTGGGTGCCCGCCGCGAGATGACGCGCAAATACCGCTCCGAAGTTGGGTCGCGCGTTGATTCCGGTGCCGACCGCGGTCCCGCCCTGAGCGAGCGCAAGCAATCGCGGCATTACCGAGATCAGCCGCGCACAACCCTTATCGATCTGTGCCCGCCACCCACCGAGCTCCTGAGCCAGGGTAATCGGCATCGCATCCATGAGATGGGTGCGCCCGGTCTTCACGATGTGCTCGGATTCTCCCGCGCGCTGCTCGAGCACGGCGCTCAACCGGCGCAGTGCCGGCAGCAGATCCTCGTTGAGCACGAGCGCCGCCGACACATGCACCGCAGTAGGGATGACGTCGTTGCTGCTCTGACCCATGTTCACCTGATCGTTCGGGTGCACGGGCCTGCCAAGGCGCCGTCCGGCGAGGGTGGCGATGACCTCGTTCGAGTTCATGTTACTGCTCGTGCCCGAGCCGGTCTGAAACACGTCCACGGGGAAGTGCTTGTCGTGCCGGCCCTCGGCGACCTCGAGGGCGGCGCTCTGGATGGCGGCCGCGAGCTCCGCAGGCATGTCACCGAGCTCCTGGTTGGCGCTAGCGGCCGCGTGCTTGATCAATCCCAGTGCACGAATGAACGCACGCGGCATGCAGAGGCCGCTCGAGGGGAAGTTCTGGATTGCGCGCTGGGTTTGGGCCCCCCATAGCGCTGTCTTCGGCACGTCGAGCGCGCCCATGCTGTCATGCTCGACGCGATAGTCGGGTGGGGTCATCGCGTCTTCCTACGAATGCCGGTGATCATTTCCTGTACTATGACAATTCTATCATTTGGCGAGCCTATCCGAGACGCCCATGCCCCGCCACGCAAGCGACGCCCTCTCGCCGCTCGACGGCCGCTATGCCGCCAAGCTCGAGTCGGTCCGCAAGATCTTCAGCGAAGCGGGGCTCATGCGCGAGCGCGTACGCGTGGAATGCGCCTGGCTGTTGGCACTCGCCGCAGGACCCGCCGCGGTGGCGCTCGCAACGCTCCCGCCGGCCGCCCGCGCTTGGGCACATGCCCTCACGATCGACCCGAAGGCGACCGACGTGCCGGCCATCAAGGCAATCGAGTCGCAGACCAACCACGACGTCAAGGCCGTCGAGCTTTGGATTCGTGGCGAATTGCAACGGCGCGGCGCGAGCGCCGCGCAGCTCGAATGGGTTCACTTCGGGTGCACGTCGGAAGACATCAATAACCTCGCGTATGCGCTCATGCTCAATCAGGCGCGCGCGAGCATTTTGCTGCCCCTCGTGAGCTCGCTCATCGGCTCGATCGATGCGCTCGCGGCCCGCTACGCTCACGCCGGCATGCTGGCGCGTACCCACGGGCAACCGGCCACGCCTACCACGATGGGCAAGGAACTCGCCAATGTGGCCGCGCGCCTTGCCGCCCAGCGCGAGGGTCTCGAGCGCGTGGTAGTCCTCGGGAAAATGAACGGCGCGGTGGGCAACTTCAACGCGCACGTGGTCGCCCTGCCCGAGGTGGACTGGCCCGGGTTGAGCGCCCGCTTCGTCGAATCGCTCGGGCTCAGATCCAATGCCTACACCACTCAGATCGAGCCGCACGACTGGATCGCCGAATACTGCCACGCGCTCCTGCGTGCCAACAGCGTGCTCATCGACTTCGCGCGCGACATGTGGGGCTACATTTCCTTGGGTTACTTTAGGCAGAAGGCGGTCGCGAGCGAAGTCGGCTCCTCCACCATGCCGCACAAAGTGAATCCCATCGATTTCGAGAATGCCGAGGGGAACTTGGGACTCGCGAATGCGCTTCTTTCTCATTTCGCCGAGAAGCTACCGCTGTCCCGCTGGCAGCGGGATCTCACCGACTCGACCGTGCTGCGCAACATCGGAGTCGCCATCGGTCACGTCGCGCTCGCCTATCAATCCCTCGCGGCCGGACTCGAGAGAGTGGAGCTCGACACGGAGCGGCTCGCGCAGGATCTGCAACCCGCATGGGAAGTGCTGGCCGAAGCGGTACAAACCGTCATGCGGGCTCATGGGATCCCCGATGCATACGATCGGCTGAAAGCCTTCACGCGCGGTCGTGCGGTGACTCGAGCATCAATGCGCGAGTTCATCGCCTCGCTCGAGCTGCCCTCGGACGCGAAGCAGCGACTCCTCGAGCTCTCGCCTCAGACCTACCTCGGGCTCGCTCCCGTGCTGGCCCGGCGCAAAAGCGGCTAGGGGCCGCGCGCGGCGGCGCGCTCGAAACGTGACGCAGTTGGCACGGTAGTAGCCGGGCAACCGGTACTATCGATCTCACGGTACGAGGCAGAGGGAAAGCTACGCCCCGCGACCTTCAATTGAGGCATTAACGCTATGGCGGGGAATTCGGACGACAGGCCGCAAGCGCCACGGAAGGGCTCTGAACTGGCCGGTGAAGCCGCGTCGGGTTCCGGTACCCGTATGATTCTAACGACGATGCCGGAAGTGCGCGAAGCGAGCCTCAAGGTTGCCAAGTCGGCGCAGCGCTTGCTCTCCATCTTCACGCAGGACCTGGAACCCTTGATCTACGGCGAGGAGCCGTTTCTCGAGGCGATCAAGCGCTTGGTGCTGGCTCGATCCTACGCGAAGGTTCGCGTGCTACTCGCCGATCCCTCGCGCGCAATGGTGGACAATAACCGCTTCCTCGCCCTGGCACGCCGCCTGACGAGCTGCATCGACCTGCGTGCGATGAGTCCCGAATATCCGGCGAGCGCCGGCGCGTTCATCATCGCGGATGACAAGGCGCTCGTCTATCGGCTGCAGGCTGATCGCTGGGACGGCATCGCCGACATGAACGACCCGGCCGTGGTGCGCCGCTATTTGAACTTCTTCGATGAGGTCTGGCAGACCAGCATGCAAGAATCGCAGATGCGCCAGATGTTGATGTAGGTATGCGGGAAATCCTAACGCTCCCGATATCGCAATAGCGTCCCCGCTCCGCGCCTCGAGTCCCCTCTCATCGCCCGCGCCGGTATAATCGGCGCATGCCCTCCCCCACTGTCATCGTCGGCATGTCCGGCGGCGTTGATTCGGCCGTTGCCGCACTCGTTCTCAAGCAGGCCGGCTATACGGTGCAGGGACTTTTCATGTCCAATTGGGAGGAGGACGATGATGCCTATTGCACCGCTGCCGAGGATTTTCAGGACGCACGCCGGGTCTGCGACACGTTAGGGCTTGCGCTCCACCGGGTGAGCTTTGCCGCCGAATATCGAGAGCGCGTATTTGCGCACTTCTTGCGCGAATACGCCGCCGGGCGCACGCCGAACCCGGATGTGCTGTGCAATCGCGAGATCAAGTTCGGCGTGTGCCTGGACTACATGCACCGGCTCGGTGCAACGAGCATTGCCACGGGTCACTATGCACGGCTCGAGGCGACGAGCGAGGGCATTCGGCTACTGAAGGCCGCCGACCGGGAGAAGGATCAGAGCTACTTCTTGCACGGTGTCGCGCCAAGAGCGCTCGCCGATACCCTCTTTCCGCTCGGGCTCAAGCGCAAAGAGGAGGTTCGTCGCCTCGCCCATGCGGCGGGCCTTTGCGTTTTCGACAAGCCGGATAGCACTGGGATCTGCTTCATCGGCGAGCGGCCGTTCCAGGATTTCCTGCGACGCTACTTGCCGACCGCCTGCGGACCCATTGAGACCCCTGACGGCACCGTGGTCGGTGAGCATCGCGGACTCGCTCTCTATACCCTTGGCCAGCGGTCGGGTCTCGGCATCGGTGGTCGAGCCGGTGCCGCGGAGGCACCCTGGTATGTGGCTGCCAAGGACGCGCGGCGCAATGCGCTCATCGTCGTTCAGGATCACGACCATCCCATGCTGATGTCGGAGTCCTTCGAGGTCGAGGAAATGCGCTGGTTGGTCGCGCCGCGAACCCTGGGCCTGGATCGGCAGTGCGCCACCTTGAGCTGCGCGGTAA
>DATHCO010000308.1:0-2821 GCA_035319505.1 Steroidobacteraceae bacterium
ATGGCTTACGTTGATATCGTGACTGCGCTCGCAGTTCTGCAATTCGTCGTTTTCGGCTTTCAGGTGGGCCGGGCGAGGAGCCAGTACGGGGTCAAGGCGCCCGCGACCAGCGGCAACGAGATCTTCGAGCGGCACTTTCGCGTTCAGCAAAATACTTTGGAACAGCTCATCGGCTTCATTCCAGGATTGTACTTATTCGCCCATTATTTCAATCCGCTGTGGGCGGCAGCGCTCGGGGTCGTGTACCTGGTCGGGCGGCAGGTCTACGCGGCGAGCTATGTCAAAGATCCGGCCACGCGCGGCGCGGGGTTCGGCCTCACGTTTTTCCCCATGGTCATCTTGGTCATCGGGGGCTTGATCGGCGCCGTGATGCGCCTCGTCCACCATTGAATTACGGAACGATTCGCCTAGAGTAAGCACTTTAGAGCTGGGGTGGCCTCGAGGGCCTGAGATGCCGGCTGCGTCCGCGGACGCGTACCGGCAAACCCATTGAACCTGATCCGGTTAGTACCGGCGGAGGGAGCGTGCAAACCAAGATCGCTTTCGGGCTGCTCTGTCTCTTTCAGGGCATCTCCCTCGCCCCGACGCTTCAGGCCGCCGACTCGAGCGACAGCACCCAGCTCGAGGAGATCGTCGTGACGGCGACACTGCGCGCGACGCCCGAACAGGAACTCCCTGCCAGCGTCTCCGTGCTCGACTCGGCGACCTTGCGCGAGGCGGGTCAGCAGAACTTCGAGGACGTCATGGCGCTGGTGCCGAACCTCAACTGGGCCGGCGATACCTCGCTCCCGCGCTATTTTCAAATCCGTGGAATCGGCGAGCTGCAGCAGTACCAGGGCGCACCCAACCCTTCGGTGGGCTTTCTCATCGACGACATCGATTTCAGCGGGCTCGGGATGGCGGCAACCTTGTTCGACGTGGATCACATCGAGGTGCTGCGGGGTCCGCAAGGAACCCTCTACGGCGCGAACGCGCTCGCGGGATTGATCTACGTGCGTAGCGCGGATCCCTCCGACGCCTTCAGCGGACGCGTCGAGCTCGATGCGGGCAACTACAGCGAGCGCTCCTTCGGCGCGGTGGCCACGGGCCCCGTGCCCGCGCTCGATTCCTCGTATCGATTCGCCGTGCAGCAGTATTTCAGCGACGGCTATTACTACAATGCCTATCTTGATCGTCATGCCGACAACCGCAACGAGCTCACTCTGCGGGGCAAGTGGCGCTACCAGCCGGGCGATGAGTTGCGCGTCGACCTTACCGTATTGCGCGTGCAGGTCGACAACGGTTACGACGCTTGGTCGATCTATAACGACTCGCGCACCACCGAGTCGGACAATCCCGGCGTCGACCGGCAGTATTCCACCGGCATCGCCGCGCGCGCGACCTACACAGGGATCGAGCCCCTCACCGTGACGGGCATCGCCACCTACGCCGATTCCGACGTCACGTACTCCTACGACGGGGACTGGGGCAATGAGGTGCTCTGGGCGCCCTACACCTACGACTACACCGAAATCCAGGTCCGCCATCGATCGACGCGAAGCGTCGAGCTGCGCCTTTCGAGCTCGCCCAGTCATGGCCTCTCCTGGCTCTGCGGCCTGTATGCGCTCGAGCTCGAGGAGGGGCTCGATGACACGAGCGCGGGTCTTTATATCGATCCCTTCGATGCGAGCCAGAATTCGGACAGCTTGACCGTCGTGCGCAGCACGTATCGGGCCACGAACAGCGCCGTGTACGGCCAGCTCGACGGCGAGCTCGGCTCACGGGCACATTGGTCGGTCGGTTTGCGCGGCGAGCGGCGCACGACGCACTACGACGATTCAACCACCAACCTGGGCGGGCCCACGACCTACCACCTGTTCGACCCCGAGAACAACCTCTGGGGCGCTCAAGCGTCTGTCAATGAGACGATCGCCAAGGGGCAGGAGCTCTATGCGCTCGTCGCCCGCGGCTACAAGGCGGGCGGCTTTAACCTGAGCGCCGGATTACCGGCGAGCCAGCTTCTGTTCACGCCCGAATACGATATGAACTACGAGATCGGACACAAGGGAGAGCTCGCCAGGGGGAGCCTGCGAATCGACACCTCGCTCTTCTACATGGAGCGTCACGAGGAGCAGCTGCTCACCGGTGAGCAGCTCGTTCCCAACAACCCGGACACTTTCATCTTCTACACCGGTAACGCCAAGTCCGGCTACAACTACGGGTTGGAGACGAGCCTCGCCTGGCGCGCGACGCGCGAGCTCGAGCTCGGCGAATCGCTCGGGTTGCTGCAGACCCTGTATCGCGGATTCGTTCAGAACGGAGTGCTGTTTCCGGACCGCGCGCTGCCGCACGCGCCGGCCTGGCAGGGCTCTCTCAGTGCGACCTGGACGGACCCTCGCGGCCCCTTCGCGCGCCTCGATATCACCGGCATGGGCGCGTACCTCTACGATATGCCGCCCAACTGGACGCGCTCCCACTCCTACGGGCTGGTCAATGCCAAGCTGGGCTGGCGGTCGGGCCCGTACGAACTGTACGTGTGGGGCAGAAATCTGCTCAACAAGGATTACACGGTGCGCGGATTTTATTTCGGCGATCAGCCGCCGAACTTTCCCAACACGCTCTACACGCAGCTCGGCGACCCGCGCAACGCGGGGGTGCATCTCACCTACAATTTTTAGCGTAAGCTAGTGTCCTGAATCAGAAATTCGCCGTGCACCGAGAGCGCCGCCGCGGCCCGACCGCAAGGCGCGACGACCGCGAATACTCTAGCGTATTCAAGGGAGGAGCAACGCAGCGGGCGGGGCGCCGCGGCGTTCGAATGCCGGCGAATTTCTGATTCAGG
>DATHCO010000309.1:0-9248 GCA_035319505.1 Steroidobacteraceae bacterium
TCGGCGCGCGCACACGCACGCCGGCGACCTCGGTATCGAACGCGCGTTCGTATTCACCGGCATAGTGACTCACGTCGGTCGAGGTGCCTCCCATGTCAAAGCCAATGAGCCGCTCATGTCCCGCCGCCCGCGCGGTCGACACCATGCCGACGATGCCGCCTGCCGGGCCCGACAGAATGGCGTCCTTGCCGTGGAAGCGCCGCGCCTCCGCCAAACCGCCCGAGCTCTGCATGAACAGCAGGCGCACCCCCGGCATCTCGCGCGCCACACGATCCACGTAGCGGCGCAAGATCGGCGAGAGATACGCATCGACCACGGTGGTATCGCCTCGCGGCACGAGCTTCATCAACGGGCTCACTTGGTGAGAGACGGAGATCTG
Source organism: Steroidobacteraceae bacterium (assembly GCA_035319505.1). Classification (GTDB taxonomy): domain Bacteria; phylum Pseudomonadota; class Gammaproteobacteria; order Steroidobacterales; family Steroidobacteraceae; genus Bog-1198. Next base: position 380 of record DATHCO010000309.1, read on the forward strand.
CGTGAATCCGACGGCACGCGCCAGAGCCTGCGCCGTGCGCTCGTGCGCCGGGGCGCGATAGGCATGCAAAAACACGATGGCGCAGGCGCGCAGGCCCGCGGCGTAAGCCTCCTCGAGACCTGCCGAGAGCGCCGCCGCATCCAGCGGCCTCACCCGCTCACCATGTGCCCCGATGCGCTCGTCAGCCTCGATCACGCGCTCGTACAGCATCTCCGGCAGCACGATGTGGCGGTCGAAGAGTCGGGGGCGCGCCTGGGTCGCGATGCGCAGGGCATCGCGAAAGCCGCGGGTCGTCACGAGGAGCGTCGGCTCGCCGCGGCGCTCGAGCAGCGCGTTCGTGGCGACGGTGGTGCCCATCTTCACGCAAGCCACGCTCGTCGATGAGATCAGCTCATCGGCCTCGAGTCCGAGCACTCGGCGGATCCCTTCCACCGCCGCGTCGGGATACTGCTCAGGGTTATCCGACAGCAATTTCAGGGTCGTGAGCGACCCATCGGGCGCGCAGCCGACGACGTCGGTGAAGGTCCCCCCGCGGTCGACCCAGAACCGCCACCGGCCGTCGCCCGGGGATTGCACCTGCCGCATACTGAGCAGTCAGTCGCGGGTACGCAGACGCAGGATGACGCAGTACCCGCGCCGCGCGAGCAGCGAGGCCGCCGCGAGTCCGACCCCTTGCGCCGCACCGGTCACGATGGCGGTCCTCGACATCGCCGACCTTAATAGGCACCCGCGGGGGTATCGACGAGCGCCGCTGCCGGCTTCGGGGTGGTCTCCGCCACCTCGATGAAGAGCCAACCGAACGCACTCGCGAGCGCGAACCCAACGCCGATGAGAAAAGCCGTATGCCAGAGGTGAAGGTCCGCGAGATGTCCCACGATGGGCAGCGCGATGATGCCCCCGAGGTTGCCGCCCGTGTTGATGAAGCCGCAGACCGCCATCGTATCTCCCCGACCGACGGTCATGGCGGCCCCCCAGAACGCACCCTCGTTGAGCTCGACCGCGAGGAAGCAGAGGGCAAGCACAGCGACCGCGACATAGGGATTCGAGACACTGACGCCCGCGAGCAGAAGCAGGGCGGCGGAGGACATGGCAACCAGGGGAACGATCCGATAGCCCCAGCGATTACCGAGGCGCTCGCACAATGTGCCGGTGAGGCTGCCGCCCAGCCCGGCGCCGAGTGCAGCGCCGAGCTGCACGACGGTCGTGAGCCAACCACTGTGAAAAAGGGATTGATGACGCTCCTCGACCAGATACAAAAAAACCCAGTTCGAGAGCAGATAAAAAGTGTAGTTCATGCACATGTAGGAGACGAACAGCACGAGCACGTTGCGACTGAGGATCTGCGATCCGAGCGCCCTCCAGCGGATCGCGGAGTCCGCCTGCGGCTGGCTGCCGATCAGCTCCAGCTCTCCCCGCGAAATCGAGGGGTGCTCGCGCGGCGTGTTGCGCCCGTACCAGGCCCACACGGCGATGAGACCGAGCGCCGGCAAGCTCGCCCACACCAGCCCGCGCTGCCAGCCGAGCGCTGCCATGAGATGGACGATGAGCGGTGGCGTAAGCGCCGCGCCCAATCCTAAGCCCGCAGTTTGCATGCCCTGCACGAAAGCCCAGCGGTTGGGCGGGAACCAGGCTTCGAAAACCCCGGAAGAGATGGGAAAGATGCCGCCCTGGGACACACCGAGCAGCAGCTGCACCCCCATCAATGCCGCGAACAGGCCTTGCCCGCTCGCCACCTCGGGAACGATCGGCATGGCGATGGTCGCGGCAAATGCCACGAGCTCGATCACGACGAACGCGACGCGCGCTCCCAATCGCTGGCCGATGAGGCCGCCGGGCATCTGAAAGACCGCATAGCCGATGACGAAGGCCTGCTCGATGAACCCGATCTGGGTCTGGTTCAAGCCGAGCGCCGGCATCATCGGCTCGGCGGCCACGGTGATGGTCTTCTGCTGCACGTAGGCGAGCAAACCAAATCCGAACAAGATGGCAAACAGTCGCCAGCGAATGGCGGTCGAGGCGGCAGGGTTCAGCATGGCGCAAACATCAGCTCTTGGTCCGCTCCTGAAGCCAGTCGAGACAGATCTGCAGCGCCTCCTCGAGCGAGCTCGCCGCCTTGTCAGCGCCGCGTATAGTGTCGATTGCGGGCTCGGCCGGCAATACTAGCCCGGGCATGAAAAGCGTGACCAGAGATGCATTGGGGAGCCGGTGGCGCACCTGCTCGGCGACCGATTCGGCTTGTTCTCGCTCCTTGCCCGGCGAGGCGCTCACCAGATAGACCATGAAAATGCTCGCCGGAGAGGCGTCGGGCGGCGGCTGGCGCAGATCCTCGACGGAGAGATGTCGGGCGTCCAACTTCTCGTCGCGAAGGCTGCGCACCAGGATCTCCGCCGCGAGATCATCCGGCATCGCTCCCATGCTCACGCAGAGAATCACCGAACCGACCGGCGCGTTGAGCGGTCCCTGCCAGCGACCCGTCAGCTGCTCGCGCTGCTGGCGCAGCGCTCGACCGATGCTCACGTGATCGAGCACCGAAATCGCATCGCGCCGGCGCGCGAACAGGCGCGGCTTGCCGTCGAGGCCCTGGATGGTGTCGACCACGGTTCGGCGCATCCGCAACTGCTGCTCGCGCGTGATGCGGCCGCGCTCGAGATCGAACATGGCCAATCGCATCGCCGGCAACAGCACGAAGTCGCCGTACTCGGCGAGCGAGTGATGCTTCAGAAAGCCGCGCGCACTTGCGATGAGCTCATCGGAATCGGCCGACAACGCGCGCTGGTAGAAGCGCTCGGACATGGTGAGCGCCTGACCGCTGCCCAGCATGACGTCGAGAAGGCTGAGCGCCTTGAAGTGGCGCCCCGCGACCACGAGGCAGAGTGTGAGCGGAGTCGAGACGACGAGCCCGATGGGACCCCAGAGCCAGCTCCAGAAGATGGCGGCCACCACCACTGAGAGCGGCGACAATCCTGTCGTGTGGCCGTACAGTTGCGGCTCGACTAGCTGGCTCACGAGCAGCTCGACGATCACGAACAGCCCGAGCGTCATGAGAGCGAGCACCCAGCCGGGATCGATTGCCGCAGCGAGCGCGGCCGAGAGGAGCGCTGCGATCCAGATCCCGATATAGGGGACGAACCGGAGCAGCGCCGCGAGGACCGCCCACAGCGTCGGGTGCGGAAGCCCGATCAGCGCGAGCCCCACCCAAACGGCCACGCCCACGCCCAGATTGACCGCGAATTGAGAGACGAAGAATCTCGACAGCCGCTCGCCTGCATCGTTGAGGACGAGCGTCGTCGCACGCACATCGCTTCCCCCCGCGATCCGGATGAACCGGTCGCGCACCGATTCGCGCTCGAGCAGCACGAATATCAGCACGATGAGCACGATACCTGCGGACTCGAGAGGTACCCACACCTTGGCGAGCACCCGCTCGATCAGCTGCAGGGGGCTCAGCTGCGGTGCATGCAGCTCCACGGGAATCGGTGCGACTTGCGCGGGAGCACCCGGCGCGAGAGCGCTCGCCGGGAAGGCCGTGGTCGGCAGGGGTTCGAGTGCGGGCAGCGCCGAGGTCGCCCCGGTCACTCTATCTGCGCCCATATCCTTGGGCGCAGCGATCCGATCCGTCTGGGCGGTGAATTCAGCCAGCCGCTCGAGGGTCAACTCGTTCAGCTTTTCGAACTTGCCCCGAATCGTCTCCTCGTACTGGGGGAGGCTCTTCGCCACCCGCGCCAGTTGTACGCCGATCACCGATGCGACCGCCGCACATGCCAGTGTGACGAGCAGCACCACGGCGACCACGGAGGAGATCGCGCCGAGCCCCACGCGTCGCAGGGTGCGCACCACAGGAGCGAGCAGCAAGCTGAGCATGACGGCCAGCGTGACGGGCACCAGCACATCACGGGCGAAGTACAGGATGGCGAGGACGGTGCCCGTCGCAATGATCGCGGCGGCGCGGTCACGCAAGGCGGGCGTTTCGGCCTCGGCGTTCACTCACCCGCCGGTTGGTTCGGGTTCGGCTTGGGGGGTAAGCGCTTTCGGTGCAATCCTGCGTCCTCGATGAGCTGCTTGCGCACGGACAGGAAGCGAATGGTCTCGTACTCGAACGGCGAGCCGCTCGCATAGTACCGAAAATCGATCGACGCCCGCTGATCGACCGCGTTCGTCACACCCAAGCCCCAGGACTGCCAGCTCCGATACAGGTCAGCGAGGTTGATGCCGTAGGAAGTGCCGTAGTCGGCTGCGAGTCCGATCCCTTCGCGCAGGCTCGACGGGCCGTAAAACGGGATCACGAGATAGGGTCCCGGATGCATGCCCCACTTGGCGAGGGTCGTGCCGAAGCCCGTGGGCGCTTTGGGCAGGTGGAGCGTCTCGGCAACGTCGACGAGACCGCCGATGCCGATCGTCGAGTTGATCACGAATCGGCCGAGGCTGCGCACGCCCCGGCCGAGCCGTCCCTGCAGCGTGTAGTTGATGAGGCTATCGACCTCCCCGAGATTGCCGAAGAAATTGTGCACGCCGGAGCGCAGCGGCGCGGGCAGTCGCCGATAGCCATTCGCCACGGGCAAGAAAATCGCCTCGTCGAAGCGCGCATTGAATCGATAGGTGAAGCGGTTGAGGTGCGCCCACGGATCGTAGGTGCTCAGAGGCGGCGCATAGGCGGGGGTCAGCAAGGGCGGGCTCTCCGACTGCTTCGCGTCGGGCCCGCCGTGCGCCGCGCCGGCCGTGCTCTTGGCGGCCAGGCCCGCCTCGGCGGCGATGGTGTTCGCCCGGGCGATGTCGGCGGCATTGCTCGCCGCCGGATGCTCCGGCGGTAAGCTGTGAAATACCGCGCTTTGGGTCGCACAGCCCCCGAGCGCGAGAGCGAGGGCGCTCATCCCGATGGCCGCACCGGCCCTCACCGGGCCCTACCCGTCCAGCGGCCGGACAGCATGTCGAGCAAATCCGCCACCTGCTGCCGCTCACCGAGGTTCCCCAGGTGGCCCCCGTGATCGTAAACGGCGATACGCGACCCGAGCGTGCGCTTCAGCCACTCGAGCTCGGCGCGGTCGAGGATCAAGTCGTCGCTGTTGGTGAGCGCGTAATAGTCCCCATCGTCGCGCAGCGCATCGCCGATGACCTCGAGCCGATTCTGTGCGATGAGCTCCTCGACGCTCGACAGCGAGCGGCGCTTCATGTAGTAGGGCGCGAAGATGCGGGTGAAGTATTCCGCAAATGACTTGCCGCGCAAGGTCCGCGCGACCTCCTCCAGCGAATCGCCCACCTTCGGCGGATGCTTCGGGTCGGTGACGACGCCGGCGCCCGAATACAGATCCCCGGTGAAGAATACGTTCGACAGGGCGATGCGAAAGGTGAGCGCGATCGCCGCGGAAAATTGCGCGTCGGTCTTCAAGACCGAGGCCGCCGCGCCCAACAGGAAATCCTCGTCGAGCTGCACACGATCCGATGCGCGGTACAGGTTCGCGAGTGCCGCGTAGAGCTGCTGATAGAACTGCTCGATTCCCGCATCCCCGTTACCGAGCGATACCGCGTAGAGCTTGTCGAGCCGGCCCATCGTGGCGAACAGGCTCACGGGTGGGTTGATCATCACGGCCCGGTGTATGTCGAGTCCTCGCTGCGCGGCATCGATCGATTTCACGATCGCGACATTGGCCCCTCCCAGGCTATAACCCACCACGTCGATATCGGTCACCCGCACCTTGCGTGGCAGATGGGCGATGACTTCGCGCATCGCCGCGTACAGGTCATGACCGTCCTGCAGGAGATCGCCGGCCACCCCCGTGCTCGAGGCCGAGGCGATGAAGCCCGGAAAGGTCGGAGACGGCATCGTCAGAACGTGATAGCCCGCACCGTAGAGCACGGCCCGTAGCAGCGAAAGCTTCGCCGTGTCCCCATCGCTCCCGGTGCCGGAGATGACGATCACGAGCGGCGCCGGCCGCTTCTGCGTCGACAACCACACGCGCAATCGCCGGTCGAACCAGAGGACCTCGGGCAGGGGGCATGCCCAGGGCAGCTTAAGATCCATCTCGAGGAGCGGCACCTTGGCGGGGAGCGGTGCAATGTCCTGGGGCGGAGTACCGAACACCGTCGCGCGCAGCGCCGCCGAATCGGCAAGGCCCGTGGCAGGCTCGCCTGGCGGCAGCATCGGCGCGATGTCGGCAAGTGCCGCGGCTGAAACGCAAAGCGCGGCGAGCGTCGAGGCGAGGCGCTGGAGCATCAAGGCATTTATAGCCTATCGGCGCGTGATTCGCTCGCGGCGGAGCGAGCGCGAGGGCGCTCGTGAGCCCCTCAAAGAACCACCGGCCTGCCTGCGATGCAAGCCGGTGGTCCTTAGGTCGGCGCGCTCCTTGCGCCGAGCCTGCCCCTGCTCGCGGTCAGCCCAATTCGACCGGGATGAAGATGCGGCTGTCCCCGCGCTGAATCAGCAACGCGACCTGGCTGTCGTGTTCGTGCACGAGACCCTGAAACTGCGTGACGCTGTTGACCGGAGTCCCGTTGACGGAGAGCACCACGTCGCCCGCCTGAATACCGGCCTCGGCCGCGTGACCGCTCGCCTCCTCCACGACCAAGCCACCGGGCACTCCGGACTGAGCGCGCTCATCGGGGGTCAAGGGGCGCAGCCTCATGCCGAGGTGCGTATCCTTGGGCGCGGATTCGCCGTTCTTGGCGAAGGTCGCGTGAGAGGCCGAGCCGACCGTCACGGTGAGGGTCAGGGGCTTGCCGTCGCGCATCAGGTCGAGCGTTGCTTTCTCGCCCGGTGCGGTGGCGCTCACGCGCACCGACAGCTGACCGGCGTCGGCAATCGGTAGGCCGTTGAACTTCAAGATCACATCCCCGGCCTTGACGCCGGCTCGGGCCGCCGCGCTATCGGGCTCGACTTCGGCGACCAGCGCTCCTTGAGGCGCGGGCAGCTTGAACGACTGCGCGAGCGACTGATTCACGTTCTGAACCTGAACGCCCAGCCGACCATGCTCGACCTTACCGGTTTTCACGATCTGCCGCTCGATGCCTTCCGCCAGATTGATCGGAATGGCAAAGGAGACACCCTGATAGCCGCCCGAGTTGGTGTAGATCTGCGAATTGATCCCGACCACGGCCCCGGTGGCATCGAACAGCGGCCCTCCGGAGTTGCCCGGATTCACCGCAGCGTCGGTCTGGATGAACGGCACGGCGCCGTCGCCGGGAAGCGATCGGCCGGTCGCGCTCACGATGCCGGCGGTCGCCGTTTCCTCGAGACCGAACGGTGCGCCGATGGCAAGGACATAATCGCCCACCGCCAATTGGTCGGAGTTGCCGATCCTCACCGTCGGCAAGCCGTGCGCATCGATCTTGAGAACCGCGATGTCGCTCGTCTTGTCCGCACCGAGGACCTTCGCCTTGAATTCGCGATGATCGATGAGCTTGACGGTAACCTCCTTGGCGCCGTCAACGACGTGCGCATTGGTCAGAATCAGCCCGTCGGAGCTCACAATGAATCCGGACCCTTGTGCGTGCATGGGGACTTCACCATGTGGGCGCGGCAGCTGTCGAAAGAAACGGAAGAACGGGCTGTCGTCGCCCTCGTTGCCGAAGGGGCTAAAATCAAATGGCTGCTCCGAGGCAACTTTCATCTCACCCGCCGTGGTGATACCGACGACGGAGTCGCGGTTTTGCGCCACGATGGCGCGATAGTTCGGCGCGCTACCGAGCGGAATCGGTCCCGAGGCCGGCGGCGCGCTCGGCTCCTTCGTCGCCGCCGACGCAACGTTGAGCACCGTATCGGCGCGCGCGCTCTTCAGCACGGCCGGCGCCATCCAGCCGGCGACCGCGCCCAGGGCGAATACGCCCGCCGCAGCACCGGCAACCCAGCTCTTGGCAGATCTCATGATCAATCCTCCTGTAATGAATCGAGGCCCACCCCGGGGCACCTGGGCTCATCGTCCGTTGCGCTCCTTAAGCGAACCTTAAGCGGGCTTCGGAAAGACGACGATCACCCGCAAGCCCCCGCCGGGGGCGTCATCCAGGGAGATTCGTGCGCCGTGTCGATCGGCGATTGCCTTGACAATGGCGAGTCCCAGGCCGCTGCCGCCTTCGGGCGAGCTCGCCCGGCGATAGAACCGATCAAAAGCGCGAGCCCGATCCGCCGGCGGGATGCCGGGACCCGAGTCGGCGACCTCGAGCATCGGTCCCTGCGCGCCGTTGTACGTGCGCACATGCACACGCCCGCCCATCGGCGTATAGCGCACCGCATTGTCGACGAGATTGCGCACCAGCGTGCGCAGCGCCTCACGGTCGCCGCTCACCGGCGTCGGCTCGGCATCGAGACCCACGTCGATGTGCCGTGCGAGCGCGAGCGTATGAGTGTCTGCGACGCCGTCGGCGGCCGCTTGCTCGAGTCCGATCGGAGCCAGCGCGCTCGTCGCGTCCGCCGGCTCATTGCGCGCGAGGGTGAGCAGCTGCTCGACCAGATGGATCGCCCGCTCGACCGCAGCGCCCAGATTGTCGCGGGCCTCGCGCCGCGCCTCCTCGTCGGGCGCCCGGTCGAGCAGCTGCAGCTGCAGCCGCACGGCCGTCAGGGGCGAGCGCAGCTCGTGCGCCGCGTCGGCCACGAACGCACGCTGCGTCTGAAACGCGGCATCGAGACGAATGAGCAAGCGGTTCAGCTCGCTGATCAGCGGCGCGACCTCTTGCGGCAAGCCCGTTTCGGCGATCGGGTTCAAGCTGTGCACGTCGCGTCGCTGGACCTCGACCGCGACACGCCGCAACGGCTCCAAGCCGTTGCCGACCACGCCGACGATGGCGGCCCCGAGGAGCGGTAGCAACAGAAGGAGCGGCACCACCACGCGCAGCGCCGCCGCCCGCGCCAGGGATTCTCGCACGCGCAGCGGTTGCGCGATTT
>DATHCO010000310.1:0-8923 GCA_035319505.1 Steroidobacteraceae bacterium
GGGGTGTGCAGCGAGATCGGCTCGCGGCCGTACTTCTGCACCTCGATGACCTTCTCCGGGGTCATGTCCAGCTCGACGGCCAGCTCCTCGGGGGTGGGCTCGCGGCCAAGGTCCTGCAGCATCTGCCGCGAGATGCGGTTCAGCTTGTTGATCGTCTCGATCATGTGGACCGGGATGCGGATGGTGCGGGCCTGGTCGGCGATCGAGCGCGTGATCGCCTGGCGAATCCACCATGTCGCGTAAGTCGAGAACTTGTAGCCGCGGCGATACTCGAACTTGTCCACCGCCTTCATCAGGCCGATGTTGCCCTCCTGGATGAGATCGAGGAACTGCAAGCCGCGATTGGTGTATTTCTTGGCGATGGAAATGACGAGCCGCAGGTTGGCCTCGACCATCTCCTTCTTGGCGCGACGCGCCTTCGCCTCGCCGATGGATACCTCGCGATTGATTTCCTTGATCTCGTTGATGAGCAGGTGGAAGAAGCCCTCGAGCTCCTTCAGCTTGTGCTGACGGCGCTCGACCTCGTCCCTGAACTTGGCGAGCGGCGCCGAATAGCGCTTTTTCGCCTTGATGTGCTTGTCGAGCCACCGGGTGCTCGTCTCGTTCTTCGGAAACGTCGATATGAAGTCCTTGCGCGGCATGCCCGCCTGCTTGATGCAGAGGAACATGATCTCCTTCTCGAGCAGCCGAACGTCGGTGACGTGCTGGCGCAGATTGTCGATCAGCTGATCGAACATCTTCGGCGCGAGCTTGAGCTCCATGAGCTCGCTGCAGATTCTCCTGCGGGTCTTCTGCGTCTTCGGGTCCTTCGACCCGAGCTTGTCGAGCGAATTGAGGAACTGGTGATGCACCTTGGCGATCGAATTGAAGCGCTTTGCCGCCTCTTCCGGATCGGGGCCGGTGTCGATGACCTCCTCCTCCTCGTCGGGATCGGCGTCCTCATCGTCATTCGCGGCCTCCTCGCGCTCGAGGGCGATCAGCTTCGGATTTTGCGGCTGAGCGATCTCATCCGGCGCGTTCGGGTCGACGAATCCGACGATCACGTCCACCAAGCGCATCTGCCCGGCCTTCACCGCTTCATACTGCCGCAGCAACAGATCGTAGGTCCCGGGGTAGCTCCCGAGCGCTACCTTGACCGCCTCCAGCCCCTCTTCGATGCGCTTGGCGATGCGGATCTCGCCCTCCCGAGTGAGGAGCTCGACCGTGCCCATCTCGCGCATGTACATGCGCACGGGGTCGGTGGTGCGGCCGAATTCCGCATCGAGATTGGCGAGCGCGGCGGTCGCCTCTTCGACGGCCTCCTCGTCCGGCGTGGTGGTGGTATCGGTGAGCAGCAACGATTCCGCATCCGGCGCTTTCTCGTACACCGGAATGCCCATGTCGTTGATCATGTTGACGATGTCTTCGATCTGCTCCGGATCGACGATCTCGCTCGGCAAATGGTCGTTGACTTCGACGTAGGTGAGGTAGCCCTGCTCCTTGCCGCGTGCGATCAGCAACTTCAATTGCGACTGGCGCTCGTCGGCGATCTGAGTCGCTGTGCCTGCAGGGGCTTTTTTCATCAAGGTGAAGGCCTCATGAGATGCTGGACGTTCAAATGCCAAGCCGACAACTATACAATATTTGGTCAATTCATGGCCAGGGAGGTTCCCCGAAAGGCTCCTCTCACGGCGGGCCGCCGGGGCGGCCTTTCGATTTCAGAAGTACGCTTAATTCCGCCTTTTCCTCGAAATTCAACCCCATTTCGCCGGCTTTTCTCAGCAAATCGTTCACCCTGCGGCCCGGTCCGTGGGTTTCAAGCAGCTTTTGCACGGCCATCTGTAGCTCCTTGATCGCCGCCGACTCCTCGACGACCATCGCGCTCGCCAGGGCCAGTTCGGTCAGGCGGGCGTATTCGACCCGGTCCCGCCAGCGTTCCAGGATCATCGCGGTGGTCGGCTTTGCGATGCTCCGCGCCTGCTCGATGAGCTCCCTGAGCACCGCGATGCCGGGCACATCGACGCTCGCAAGGGCCTCGGGGTCGCTGATCGCGCGCGCGGCGCCCGGGTAATGCAAGAGAAGACCAATCGCCTGTCCGAGCAGGTTGCCCCGTCCTGCGCTCATCCGACCGCGATTCGCCCGTGGTGGTTCCATCGGCTGCGCCGCCTTCGCCGCCCGCTCTGCGCCCGCGCCGCCGCCCGAGAGGTGCTCGCGCAATCTCGAGGTGGGCATGCGGATTTCGGCGGCCAGCCGATCGAGCAGCAGCTCGCGATAGACCCCCTCGGGCATGCGCGCGAACAAGGGCGCGGCGAGCGCCGCGAGCTTCGCGCGGCCGTCCAGGTGAGTCATGTCGACCTGTCCGACCAGTTGCTGCACCAGGTATTCGGAGAGGGGTAGGGCGCCCCCGACCCGACGCTCGAATGCCTCCCCACCCTCCGCCGCCACGAGCGTATCGGGATCTTCTCCCTCGGGCAGAAACATGAACCTGAGCTCGCGTCCGTCGCGCGCAAGCGGCAGCGCATTCTCGAGCGCTCTCCAGGCGGCCTGCCGGCCCGCGCGATCCCCGTCGAAGCAGAACACCAGCTCGCTCGTGAGCCGGAATATCTTGTGCAGATGCTCCTGGGTCGTCGCGGTTCCGAGGGTCGCGAGCGCGTAGGTGATTCCCGCTTGATGCAGGCGAACCACGTCCACATAGCCCTCGACGAGGAGCACGCGCTTGAAATCGCCGCGTGCCTGCTTGGCCTCGTACAGACCATAGAGCTCGCGACCCTTGTGAAACAGGAGCGTTTCCGGGGAGTTCAGATACTTCGGCTCGCCTTGATCGATCACCCGACCGCCGAATGCCAAGACCCTGCCGCGCGAGTCGCGGATCGGAAACATCAGCCGGTCGCGAAAGCGATCGTAGAAGCCGGGCTTTTCGCCTCTCTCACGCGTATCGCGCTCGATGATAAGCCCCGCTTGCGCGAGACGGCGCCGCTCGTCCTCGGTCGCGCCGAAGCGATTGAGCAGCGCATTCCACGAGTCCACGGCGTAACCGAGCGCAAATTTGGCGCACGTTCCCAAGTCGATCCCGCGCTGCGCGACATAGCGGCGGGCACGTTCGTGGTCCCTGAGGTTTTGCTCGAAGAAGCGCGCAGCGCTCGCCATGACTTCGTACAGGTCGCCGCCGCCGCGCTCCTCGGCGCTCTGTGCCTCGCGCGGGAGCGTCAACCCCGCCCGCTGCGCGAGGTCCGCCAGCGCATCGAGAAAGGCGAGCTTCTCGTACTGCATGAGGAAGCCGATCACCGTGCCGTGCGCCCCGCAGCCGAAGCAGTGATAGAACTGCTTGTCGGGGCTCACCCAGAAAGACGGCGACTTCTCGGCGTGAAACGGGCAGCAGGCCTTGTACTCGCGCCCGGATTTCTTGAGCGGCACCCGCGCTCCGACGATCTCGACGATATCCGAGCGAGCGACCACTTCGTCGATGAACGTCTGCGGAATACGTCCGGCCATGGACCGGCTGCGATCAACCGCCCAGCTTGGCTTTGATCTTGGCGCCCAGGGCGCCCATGTCGGCGCGTCCCTGGGCCCTCGCCTTGATGATACCCATCACCTTGCCCATGTCCTTGACGCTCGCGGCACCGCTCGCTGCGATGGCCTCGGCGATCAGGGCATCGATTTGCGCCGCGGTGAGCTGCGCGGGCAGGTAGCTCTGCAGCAGAACGATTTCCGCCGATTCCTTGGCCACCAGGTCCGGCCGATTGCCGGCCTGAAACTGCACCAGGGATTCCTTGCGCTGCTTGATCATCTTCTCCAAGACGGAGAGCACCTGGATGTCATCGAGGCTGATGCGCTCATCGACCTCGCGCTGCTTGATCGCGGCGGTGATCATGCGGATCAGCGACAGCCGCTCCTTTTCGCCGGCGCGCATCGCGGCTTTCATGTCATCGGTAATGCGCTCTTTCAGTGACACCGGAGAGCCAAGGACACCGCGGAACCGGTATCAGCCTCTCAATAGGGCCGGGTCGCAGAGGAGGACGGCGTGCTCGTGGGCGGACCACCGCCTCCGGTGCCGCGCATATTCTCGCGCGATAGCCGCTTCAAGTGCCGCTTCACGGCGGCCGCCTTCTTGCGCTTACGTTCCTGAGTCGGCTTCTCGTAGAATTCACGCCGACGAAGCTCGGTGAGGACACCGGCCTTTTCGCAGGCCCGCTTGAAGCGGCGCAGGGCGGCGTCAAAGTACTCATTCTCGCGAACACGAACGCTGGGCATTCACACCTCAATTCGATCGAGTCGCCGGCACGGGGGCGACGGGGCGGGGCATTCTAAAGTGCGTCCCCGCAAAAGGCAAAGACAAGGCAAAAGTCGGCAACGAGCGTAGGCATTTTACACTGAAATTATGCGGGTGATCGGAATTGAGACCTCTTGCGATGAGACGGCCGTGGCGGTCTATGACGAGGCACGCGGGCTCCTCGCGCACCGGCTGTACAGCCAGATCGCGCTGCACCAGGCCTACGGTGGGGTCGTGCCCGAGCTCGCCTCCCGCGACCATGTGAGGCGGCTCGTGCCCCTGGTTCGCGAGGCGCTCGCCACAGCGCGCTCGGGCCCCGACACGATCGACGGGGTGGCCTACACCGCCGGGCCGGGGTTGATCGGTGCCCTCTTGGTCGGCGCCGGCTTCGCCCGCAGTCTCGCCTACGCCTGGGGCAGGCCCGCAGTCGCCATCCATCACCTCGAAGGGCATCTGCTCGCCCCGCTCCTCGAGCCCCATCCGCCCGCCTTCCCGTTCATCGCGCTGCTGGTCTCGGGCGGCCACACACAGCTGGTCGATGTCCTGGGGGTCGGGCGTTACCGCATCCTGGGTCAGACGCTCGACGATGCGGCGGGAGAGGCATTCGACAAGACGGCAAAGGTCCTGGGGCTGCCCTATCCCGGGGGTCCGGCACTCGCGCAATGCGCCGAGCACGGCCGGGCCGAGCGTTTCCATTTTCCGCGGCCGATGCTCGATCGACCGGGGCTCGACTTCAGTTTCAGTGGCTTGAAGACGGCGGCCCTAGTAGCCTTGGCCGGCCGCATCGTGAACGATGAGGTCCGAGCGGACGTCGCGCGCGGCTTCCAGGAGGCGGTCATCGACACGCTCGCGGAGAAGTCACGGCGCGCGCTCGTCGCGAGCGATCGCCGGCGCTTGGTGGTCGCCGGCGGTGTCGGCGCAAACCAGCGGCTGCGCGAGCGGCTCGGGGAGATGGCGCGCCGTCTCGGCGCAGAGCTGTACTTTCCGCGAACCGAGTTCTGCACGGACAACGGCGCAATGATCGCCTTCGCGGGAGCCTTGCGGTTGGCGGCCGGGGAGCGCCAGGGGCTTGCGATTCACGCCACCTCGAGCTGGGAGCTCGCGGACCTACGCCCGGCTCTCCCGACATGAGGGGAAGGAAAACTCGAGCACTTCCATGGACAAGATATTCATTCACGGGCTGAAGACCGAAACCATCATCGGGATCTCCGATTGGGAGCGGCAGGTCAGGCAGACGGTCGTGCTCGACATCGAGTTGAGCGCCGATACCCGCAAGGCGGCGTTGACCGACTCGATCGACGATACGTTGAACTACAAGCGGGTGGCCAAGCGCGTGCTCGGCTTCGTGGAGGGATCGCAATTTCATCTGGTGGAGACTCTCGCCGAGCACGTCGCGATGCTCATCCTCGATGAGTTCGGCGTCGCCTGGGTGCGTCTCACCTTGAGCAAGCCGGGGGCGGTGCGAAGCTCCAGGGATGTCGGCGTCGCGCTCGAGCGCGATCGGGGCTCGCTCGAGCGCTGGCGCAGCGAGCGCGCGCAGCGGCCATGAGCGGCATCCTGCTCGATCGACCGCTGACCTGGCGGCAGGTCGGCGCGATTGCCGAGGGCAACGCGACTCTCGCGCTCTCGAGCGCCGCGGTCGAGCGCATTCGCGCCGCGCGCAAGCTCGTGCAGTCGATCGTCGAGAAAGATCTGCGCGCCTACGGCGTGAATACCGGTGTCGGCGCGCTCTGCGACGTCATCGTCGCGCCCGCCAAGCAGAGGCAGCTCTCGCGCAACATCGTGATGAGCCACGCCGTGGGCGTCGGCGCCGCGCTCGAGACCGCCGCGGTACGCGCGATCATCGCCGCCGCGATCAACAATTTCGCCCACGGATATTCCGGTGTGCGTGTGGAGGTCGTCGAGCGGCTCGCGACGCTGCTCGAGCGGGGATGTGTGCCTGAAGTGCCCGAGCTCGGCTCCGTCGGGTACCTGACGCACATGGCGCACATCGCGGCCGTGCTCATCGGCACGGGCGCCGCGCGAGTCGATGGCGAGCGCCGGAGCGGCGCCGAGGCCCTCGCGGCGATCGGCCTGATGCCGCTCGAGCTCGAGGCGAAGGAAGGCTTGAGCCTGGTCAACGGCACACCCTGCGCGACCGGTCTTGCCGCGCTCGCTCTCACGCGCATCGAGCGACTTCTCGATTGGGCGGATCTCATCGCCGCGATGAGTTTCGAAAACCTCGGCGGGCAGCTCGCGAGTTTCGACGGCGCAGCGCTGGCACTGCGTGCGTCTCGCTCGCTTGCGCAGGTCGGGCAGCGCCTGCGCGGCTACCTCGCGGGAAGCGCGATCCTCGAGGCGAGCGCGGGACGGCACACGCAGGACCCGCTGAGCCTGCGCGCCATACCGCAGGTGCACGGCGCAGTGCGTGAGGAGTTCGCGCATGCCGAGCTCGCGCTGGACGCGGAGCTCGCCTCGGTCACGGACAACCCGGTGGTCACGGGTACGGTGCAAGCGCCGCGCGCCCTGTCCGAGGCGCACGCGGTGGGAGCGAGTCTCGGGCTTCGCTCGGACGCGCTCTCGATCGCGATGGCGGAGCTCGCCGCCATGTCCGAGCGGCGTATCGATCGACTCGTGAATCCCTTGGTCAGCAACTTGCCGCCGTTTCTGGCCGCCGACAGCGGGGCGGGCTCGGGATTCATGATCGCGCAGTACACCGCGGCCGCACTCGCTGCGGATAACCGCCGCTGGGCCGCGCCGGCCAGCCTCGACGGCGGCGTCACCTCCGCCCTGCAGGAGGATCATCTGGTGCATGCGACCTCTGCGGCGCGCAAGCTCCTCGAAGTGTCGAGGAACGCGCAAACGATCCTGGCGATCGAGCTGCTCGCCGCGGCTCAGGCGTATGATCTGGCGCCGGCCGCGGGCGCGCGGGCCCCTGCGACGGACGCGGCGTACCGCAAGGTGCGCGAGCGTATCGCGCCGTATCGCGACGACCACCTGCTCGCCGAGGATATCGTGAGCGCGTGCGAGCTGTTGCACGGCGCGCCGCCGGTCGCGCCCTGAGGCGCGCGACCTCCAATGCGCGAAATGCGCGCCTCTTTAGATGCTGCGGCCGCCGTCCACCGCGATGATCTGACCGGTGATGTACGGTGCATCCTTGATGAGAAAGAGCGCCGTGCGCGCGATGTCCGCGGGGCTTCCATGACGCTTGAGCGCGGTCTTACCGATGATCTCGAGCTTCAAGGCATCGTTCATGGGCCGCTCCGGCCAGAGCACGGGACCCGGCGCAATGCCGTTGACGCGAACCTCGGGCCCGAGCTCCCGGGCAAGGGAGCGCGTGAGCATCGCCAGTCCCGCCTTGGCGGCGCTGTACACGGGATATCCCTTCAGAGGCCGCAGGCCGTGAATGTCGACGATATTGAGGATGAGCCCGCGCTGCCTGGCAAGAGCCTTGGCCGCGGCCTGCGCAAGAAACAAGGGCGCCCGCAAGTTGCTGACGAGAAGATCGTCCCACTGCGCGAGGGTGATCGTGCCGATCGGCGTGGGATAAAAGCTCGAAGCATTGTTGATCAGGGTATCGAGCCGGCCGAAGGTCTCGAGCGCGGCAGCCACCAATGTCTCGGGTGCCTCGGCCTCACGCAGATCCGCCTCGATGATCGCCGCAGAGCGGGGCCGCGTCCGATTGAGCTCGTTCGCCAAGGCGCTCGCGGCCTCGGCAGAGCTGCGGTAGTGAATGAGGACGCTGGCACCGGCCGCGTGCAGCTCACGGACCATCTCGGCGCCTACGCGGCGTGCGCCCCCGGTGATCAAAGCCACGTGATTCTCGAGTGGGATCGTGTCGCTCGCGCCCATGCGCGAGCACGATACCGCAACGCGCGGCGAGCGTGTACTCATGCCGATTGAGAGCCAACCCGGCGCCACCGCGCTCGTGCTCGGCGCCGAAGCGCTCGAGCACAGCCGCCGGGTGCAGGAGCGAGTGGCGGGCGAGATCCGCGAGGCGGGCGGATGGATCGGCTTCGAGCGCTACATGGAGGCCGTGCTCTATGCGCCTGGGTTGGGCTATTACAGCGCGGGCGCGCGCAAGCTCGGGCGGGATGGGGACTTTACGACCGCACCGGAGCTCTCGCCGCTGTTCGCAGGCTGCCTCGCCCAGCAGTGCGCCGAGGTGCTCGAGTCGGGTGGCTCGATCCTGGAGATCGGCGCGGGGAGCGGCGCTCTGGCGGCCGAGGTGCTCATTCGGCTCGAGACACTCGACTGCCTGCCCGAGCGCTACCTCCTGCTCGAGGTGAGCGCCGACTTGCGCGAGCGCCAGCGCCGCACGCTCGCCGAGCGAGTCCCGCATCTTGCGAGCCGCATCGAGTGGCTGGACGCGCCGCCCGAGGCGCCTTTCGATGGCCTGATACTCGCCAACGAAGTGCTCGATGCGCTGCCGGTGGCGCGCTTTCGCCGGCAGCGCGGCGGCTATGAGGAACTCGGGGTCGGCATCGAAGGCGATCGCTTCGTGTGGTCCGCACGACCCGCGAGTGCGGCGCTGAGCGAGCGCTGCGGTCTCCTCGAGGCGGCGGGCGGGGGATGGCAGGAGGGCTACGTGTCCGAGGTTTGCCTGCGCCTCGGCGCCTTCACCCGCGAGGTCACGCGGGCGCAGCGCCGCGGTGTAGCGCTCTGGATCGACTATGGGTTGCCCCGGGCCCAATA
>DATHCO010000311.1:0-3733 GCA_035319505.1 Steroidobacteraceae bacterium
TGGTCGAGAATATCGGCAATCTGGTGTGCCCGGCGGAGTTCGACACCGGGGCGATCAGAAACGCCATGATCCTGAGCGTGCCGGAAGGTGACGACAAGCCGCTCAAGTATCCGCTGATGTTCACTGTGAGCGACGTGCTGCTGGTGAACAAGATCGACTACCTCCCGTTTTCGGACTTCGACCTGGAGGCGATGCGCGAGCGGGTCCTGAACCTCAATCCCGGCATACAGATTTTTGCGCTTTCGGCAAAGACCGGGCAGGGCTTCGATCAGTGGGCCGCCTGGCTGAGCCGCGAGGCGAGCAGCTTCATCGCGGCGCCCGGCACTTCACCGCCCATGATCGGGAAGTTCAATTCCATTTCGCGTTGTTAGAGCCGTAATCCCGGTTGGCGGAGGATCGGATTCTCGGCTTTGAGTCGCCCGCGGGATTTGAAACGCGAGCGCAGAGCGTACCCGAGCACCTTCAGCCGCTCGACCATCAGGTGCCAACGTACCCGATTCCATGCGCTCCGTCATACCGATCGAATTTTCGGCAATGACACCGGTGGTTGTGGAATGAAAATCGTCATGGCACTCCTGGAAGGCCTGATCGGTGCCACGCTCGTGGGGTGCTCCGTCTATTCCGCAGCGACGCGCCCCGATTACAAGGACACCTCCATCGTCACCGAGGGCACGAGCCGCTCGGCGTTGATCAACCTACTCGGCCAGCCATGCTGGACCCATCAGAAGGAAGACACGCGCATCGATGTGTTCGAAGTAAGTGGCGCCGGCGCGACGTGCGGCCAGAAGGCAACGCGCACGGCGGGCTACGCACTCCTCGATGTCGCCACCCTGGGCGTCGGGGAATTTTGGGGCAGCGAGCTTGAAAGCACGGTCAAGCGCCAGTGCACGACGTACACCGTCACCTACGGCCGCGACGACAAGGTGCAGTCGGTGGAGACTAAACAATGGGAGGTCGAGCCGCCGCCGTTAGCACGTGAGCGCCCGGCGGGATATTGCGGCATCGACTACCACACGCCAGCTTGCGAATCGAAGCAGCCGTAACTACCTGGTGGCAGGGTACTGCGCCGATGGCGGAGAGAACTGGGTTCGAACTTCCGCGGCCGGAGACAGCTTCCAGTCTCAGGGCGATGCGGCCAGCAGCACCTCCGGCACGTCAACCACCCGCGCGCGCAGCCATTCGCCAAGGCTCTTGGCCTGTGGATCGGGGCGCACCGACGAGGCTACGCCCTCGCCGAGCAGGCCGACGATCACGAAGTTGAGCGCGCGCAAGTTGGGCAGCTCGTAGCGGCGCACCTTGAGTGGCGCCGTCTCGGGCAAGAGCTGCTTGAGGCGCTCGATGCTCAGGAACTCGGCGAGCCACGCGTAGGCGAGGTCGCTGCGCACCCACACACCGACGTTCGCGTTGCCGCCCTTGTCGCCCGAGCGCGCCCCGGCCACGCGCCCGAGCGGTGCGCGTCGCGTCAAGCCGGCCGGCGGCGGGGGCAGACCGGCCGGGGGCAGCTTGACAGGCGAGCGCGTCACTACCTTAAGCGGCTTGATCGGGACGCTGCGCCCGTCGGGCAGCACCGCAACCTGATCCACGACCTCCGCCGGCACCAGCGTCGGCCAGTAGACGCCGTATGCGCTCGCGTCGCCGGGCGGGTCGATCGAGTAGAAGCCGGGGTAACTGGCGAGCGCCAACTCCGTGATCGCAGAGGAGAACGCGCGTCCGACCTTGTTCGCGTCGGCGTCCTTCACGGTGACGGTCAAGGTGGCGCTCGCCTGCTCGTTGGTCGCAGGATCCGGATGCTGCGTGCGCGCCAGATGGAAGTGGAGTACGCCGAAGCGCTCGGCACCGCCTAGGCGGCGCACGATCGCCCGCTTGAGCACCTCGGCCTTCTCCTCCACGTCGAGACCGGTGAGCACGAGCGTCATCGCGTTGCGGTAGCCGCCGGCGTAGTTGATGCATACCTTGAGCGCGCTCGGTGCCGGCTCGCCGCGCACACCCGACACACGGACCCGGTCGGCGCCGGCCTGGTCGAGCCGTATACTGTCGAAGCGCGCGATCGCGTCCGGATTCGCGTAGCACGGCTCGCCGAGTTCGTAGAGGAGTTGGGCGGTTACGGTCCCGATTGACACCAGACCGCCTGTACCGGGGTGCTTGGTGACGACGAACGAACCGTCCGCTTCCATCTCTGCGATCGGGAAGCCGGGGTGGTCCAGATCGGGCACCTCGCTAAAGAAGGCGTAGTTGCCGCCGGTCGCCTGCGCGCCGCACTCAAGGATGTGCCCCGCGACCACGGCGCTCGCGAGCCGGTCCCAGTCGTCGCGCGCCCACTCGAAATGCCAAGCCGCTGGACCCACGACGAGCGACGCGTCCGTCACGCGCGGACACGCCACTACGTCCGCTCCCGCCTTGAGGCATTCGACAATGCCCCACGCGCCGAGGTAAGCGTTCGCGGTCACCGGCCGCACCGGCATCGCCTCGAAGGGGCGGCCGTCGTCGAGATGCGCAAGCGTGTGTCCTGCACGCCGTAACTCGCCCAGGCGCGGGAGGAGATCGTCGCCCTGCACGTGGGCGACGCGCGCGTTGACACCGAGGCGGTTGGCCAACTCCCTGAGTTTCTCAGCGAGACCGCGCGGGTTGAGGCCGCCAGCGTTTACGACCACCCGCACGCCGCGATCGACGCAGGCGCCAAGTATCTCCTCCATCTGGCGCAGAAACGTCACCGCGTAGCCGGCGCTCGGATCTTTCTGCCGGGCCTTCCAGAGGATCAGCATCGTGAGCTCGGCGAGGTAGTCGCCGGTGAGCACGTCGATGGGGCCGCCCTCGAGCATCTCGCGCGCCGCCGAGAGGCGATCGCCGTAGAAGCCGGAGATGTTCCCAATCCGGAGCGATCGGCGCACGTTCATCGTCTCCTCCAGACGGGCGCGCGCTTTTCGAGGAAGGCTCGCGGTCCTTACTGCGCGTCCGCGCTTTTGTAGACCGGCTCAAAGATGCGATCGGCCTCGTCGAAAGCCTCGCTGCGCAGGCGCTCGGCGGCGGCATACACCATGCGCTTGCCCGCCCGCACCGAGAGCGGCGCGTTCTGCGCGATGCGCATCGCCAGCGCGCGCGCCTCCTCCTGCAGGCGTTCGAGTGGTACGACGCTGTTGACCAGACCGATCTCGCATGCGCGATGCGCATCGATCGGCTCGGCGGTGAGCAAGAGCTCGAGCGCGACGCGGGGCGGAATCATCCACGGGAGCGGCGCGGCCCACGGCGCGCCGCGGCTCCACTTCGCCTCTGTGATGGCAAACTTCGCCGTCTCGGCGGCGATGCAGAGGTCGCACATCTGCGCCAGCGCGAAGCCGCCAGCGTAGGCCAAGCCGTTGATCGCGGCGATCACGGGCTTGTCCGTCATCAGATTGCGGCCGAGCTGCGGGACGAAATCCAGCGGCGGGACCTCGAGCCGCGTCGCCGACATCTCCTTGAGGTCGGCGCCGGCACAGAACACCTTGTCGCCGGTTGCGGTGAGAATGGCGACCAGCGCGTCGTCGTCCTCGACGAAGCGGCGGTACGCCGCCCACAGGCCTTCGCGCACCGCACGGTTCAGCGCATTGCGTGCCTCCGGGCGATCGATCGTGATCGTGCTGATGCCGTCGCGGAGCTCGTATCGAACCACCGGCTGGTCGGACATTGAAGGTCTCCTCTTCGATCTTTGTTGGCTCGATCTTTACTGGGCACTTGCGGTCTCTGCTTCGATTACGGC
>DATHCO010000312.1:0-5862 GCA_035319505.1 Steroidobacteraceae bacterium
GGAGCCCAGTACTCCTCGCGCAGGCGCTCCACGGTAAAGGGGGAAAAGTCGCCCCTGTCGAGCGCTTCCACCAGGGCAAGGGGACCCACGTGAAACGGGGAGAGCTCGGCACGGTACACGTAAATGTTCGCAGGTCGCAGAGGCGCGCGCGGCGAATACTCGCGGATGGCACCGATTGCCGAGGCGCCGACGATGGTTTCAGCCGCGCTGACCGCCATCGACCTCGCCGGTCCCGAGCGACCCGCGTCGAGGATCGCCCGGCCGCGCCGGTAGAATGCAGTCTCCGGTCGAACCACGGAGCCCGGAGTCAGCGGCTTGTTCGAGCAGACATAAAATTGGGGCAAGCCTCGTCTCCTAACCACCGCTGTCATTGACGGGCATACCGGAAAACCGACCCTAGCGATCTTCGCAAGCGGTGCAAATAGGTAGTTTCCCGTAGTGCCCGCAGCTGCCACGCATGCGCGCCAGCAGCTCAATTGATCGCGTAAGCGCCGGACTACACGGCTGAGGCCGGCCGTCTTACGGAAAGAGGTGAGAGAATCGCGCATCGTATCCCGGGGCGTTTGCGCGGGAGGTGATCGATGACTGCTCCCATGATGACGGCTCACATGCGGGCACGTGAGTCCGACCTGCCGAGCGGGGCCGCATCGCGACAGGTCGGCTCGGCCAGCGAGACCGTGATGATGCTTCGAAGCGAAATTGCCGGTGTTGAGCAC
The DNA here is from genome assembly GCA_035319505.1 of Steroidobacteraceae bacterium. Taxonomy (GTDB): domain Bacteria; phylum Pseudomonadota; class Gammaproteobacteria; order Steroidobacterales; family Steroidobacteraceae; genus Bog-1198. The sequence continues at coordinate 717 of DATHCO010000312.1, forward strand.
GTGCTCGATGTGCTGCCGGCCGATGCGCATCTGCGGGCGCTGTGCGCGCTCGTCATCGATCGGCTCGATATGTGCACCGAAATCGCCGGCCATGCGCCACGCTCCGGTGCCGACTCAACCTGACGCCGCGTATGAAAGCGGCAGACTGGTATTTCGATTTTGTCTCGCCGTTCGCCTACCTGCAGCTCGAGAGACTGGCGAGCTCGGCGCCTCTTCAGGCGGATGTGACGTTTCGGCCCGTGGTCTTGGCTGGAATCCTCGATCACTGGGCACAGAAGGGACCTGCCGAAATACCCTCGAAGCGCCGGTTCACGTATCGCTTCGTGCAGTGGCTGAGTGAGCGCGACCGCGTCCCATTGAGATTTCCGCCGGCTCACCCCTTCAATCCCATCAGGGCGCTTCGGCTCGCGATCGCGGTCGGATGCCGACTCGAATCGATCCAGATCATCTTCAGGCACATCTGGCGCGACGGCCAATCGATTGCCGATGAGGCCTCCTGGCGGCATCTGTGCGCGAAGGTCGGCGTCGTGGACGGCGAATCGGCGGTGAGTGCTCCGGCGGTCAAGAACGAGCTCAGGAAGAACGGTGAGCGCGCCATCGGGGTGAAGGTGTTCGGCGTGCCCACGTTCGTCATCGACGGAGAGATCTTCTGGGGGCTCGATGCCACGCAGATGGTGGTCGACTATCTGAGAGATCCGGGTCGATTCTCGACCGGTGCGCTCGGAAGCGTCGCCGACATTCCCGTCGGCGTGCAGCGCTAACCCACTGAATTTTAGTATTTTTCCAGCGGAATGTCCGCGCGTGCGGCGGCTCCGGCGCCCCCTGGTACCAGGCTCCCCCTGGTACCGATCCCTCCGATGGGGCGATCGGGCGGGCCCATGAGACGTTTCCTCCCTCCATTACGCATTCCTCCCTTGCAAGGGATCGATCGATGTGTACGGCCAGCGGCTGACTCGGCTTGATCCCGATGAGTTCTGGTTTGCGCTGTACCCATCGAAAGGCAGTCGCGCGCTCACTCAAGGGCTCACGGCGCGCAACCGGGAGGAGGAGGGTGCCATGAAAAAGACTGTTTACTCGCTGAGGATCGCCGCCTGGGTGCTGCTCCTAGCCTTTGTCGGCACTGCATCAAAAACCTTCGCAGCGAGTGCCGATTCGCCGCGCATCGTGGTCGAGGGTCAAGGCAACGTCGTGGCCGTCGATCACGCCCCCGCCCGCATCGCAGTCCACTTCGAGCCCGCGCAGGGCGCGACGATCGACCTGTCCTCCTTCCAGGTTCTGTATCAACTGGGTATCTTCCGAAAGGACATCACCGCCCGCGTCCTTCAATACGTGACGCTCACACCCGCCGGACTCACGGGCTTTGCGCCCGCCGATCTCCCGGAGGGAACGCATACCCTGATCATTCGAATTCGAGACAGTCAGCGGCGCATGGCCGAGCAGGCGCTGACATTCTCCGTCACCCACGCCGATTCACAAGGTGCCTGAAGGTCGACCTCCCGAGCGGCGAGCGCATCGGGTGCATAATCGCTGGATGAGCGACCCCCTTCTTCACCCTTATCGGCTGAAGCACCTGAGGCTGCGCAACCGGATCATGACCACGGCTCACGAGCCGGCGTATGCGGAAGACGGCATGCCGAAGGCGCGCTACCGCGCCTACCATGTGGAGCGTGCCAGGGCGGGAATCGCGTTGACGATGACCGCCGGATCGGCGGCGGTCTCTCGCGACAGCCCCCCGGCCTTCAACAACATTCTCGTGTACAAGGACGAGGTGGTGTCCTGGATGAGGCAGCTCGCGGAGGAGTGCCACGAGCACGGAGCCGCGGTCATGATTCAGCTCACCCATCTCGGCCGGCGGACGCGCTGGGATAGAAGCTTCTGGCTTCCCGTCCTCTCGCCCTCTCACCGTCGAGAGGCAGCCCACGGCGCCTTCCCGAAAAAGCTCGAGGAATGGGACATCCGCCGCATCGTGCGGGACTATGCCGATGCCGCCGAGCGAACGAAAGCGGCGGGTCTCGACGGAATCGAGCTCGAGGCCTACGGACACTTGATGGATCAGTTCTGGTCGCCCCTCACCAACGAGCTGGGCGGCCCCTACGGCGGCTCGCTCGACAATCGACTGAGGTTCACCATCGAGGTGCTGTCGGCGGTGCGCGAGCGGGTGGGGCCGGAGTTCATCGTCGGCATCCGCTACACGGCCGACGAGCGGCTCGAGGGCGGGCTCACCAAGGAGGACGGGCTCGCGATCTCGCACCGGCTCAAAGCGAGCGGCCTGATCGATTTCCTCAACGTGATCCGCGGCCACATCGACACCGACGCGGGCCTCACCGATGTTATCCCCATCCAGGGGATGCCGAGCGCACCGCATCTGGACTTCGCCGGCGAGATTCGCGCGGCCACCGGCTTTCCGACCTTTCACGCCGGGAGGATCCAGGACGTCGCGACGGCGCGGCATGCGGTCGCGACGGGTAAGGTCGACATGGTAGGTATGACCCGCGCGCACATGGCCGATCCGCACATCGTCCGTAAGATCGTGGAGCGGCGCGAGGCCGAGATTCGCCCCTGCGTCGGAGCGAACTACTGTCTCGACCGCATCTACCAGGGAGGCTCCGCCTACTGCATCCACAATGCGGCGACGGGCCGCGAGCTCACCATGCCGCACGTGATCGGGCCGGCCGCCGTCAAACGCAAGGTCGTCATCGTCGGAGCGGGTCCTGCCGGCCTCGAGGCCGCGCGCGTCGCCGCCGAGCGCGGCCACGAGGCTGTCGTGTTCGAGGCGGCGGATGATCCCGGAGGCCAGGTACGCCTCACCGCGCGCAGCCCGCGCCGGCGTGAGATGCTCGGCATCATCGACTGGCGCATGGCCGAGTGCCGCGCACGCGGAGTTCGATTCCGCTTCGAGAGCCTGGCGGAAGCGGGCGAGGTGCTCGCGGAAGAGCCGGATGTGGTCCTCGTGGCCACCGGCGGGGTGCCCCACACCGCCGTGCTCGCGTCCGGCAACGATCTCGTCGTCTCGAGCTGGGACGTCATCTCGGGGAGCGTCAAGCCCAAATCCAACGTCCTGTTGTTCGACGATGCCGGCGATCACGCGGCGCTTCAGGCGGCCGAGATCATTGCCGAAGGCGGCGCGAAGCTCGAGATCATGACACCCGATCGATCCTTCGCGCCGGAGGTCATGGGCATGAATCTCGTGCCCTACATGCGCAGCCTCCAGAAGCACGATGTGACCTTCACGGTCACGTTCCGACTCGAGCGCGTGAGCAGGAGCGGCGAGGAGCTCATCGCCACGGTGGGAAGCGACTACGGCGGCGTACGGAAGCAGCGTCGCTTCGATCAGGTCGTCATCAATCATGGAACCGTTCCGAATGACGAGCTGTATTTCTCCTTGAAGCCCCTCTCCGTCAACGCCGGTGAGATCGATCACGACGAGCTCATCGCCGGCCGGGCGCAGAGCACGCGCACCAATCCTCGGGGCAGGTTTCAACTCTTTCGGCTAGGCGATGCGGTCGCGGCGCGCAATACTCACGCAGCGATCTATGACGCACTGAGGCTCGTCAAGGACCTGTGATTCGCAGGACTCGGCGCGAGCCCTGCTAAACCTTTCGCTCCGGCGCCGACACTCACGGCCGGCTTCGGGCCGGCCGGACCACATTTTCTTCACGGCAGCCGCCCTCGAATCGACCGCAGTATCGCGCCCGCACGATAGGCGTTACTATCGCCGACGCCAGGGCAGGCGCTCGATGCCGCCCGGCGAGGGTACTTTGAGGACCATGACGCGGGTGCGAAGAGGTGCCGCCGCTTGTCTAGCGCTGGCGATCTGTGCCGCCGCTGCTTTGCCAGCTTGCTTTGCAGGTGCGCCCGACCTGCCCCCCACGGGCGGTGTTGCCGTGGTTCTCGCGATTAAGGACGCCATCGGCCCCGCCACCAGTCGCTTCTTCGCTCAGGCGCTCGAGACCGCACAGGAGCGGCACGCATCACTCGTGGTGCTGGAACTCGATACTCCGGGAGGGTTGGATACGGCGATGCGCGACATGATCCAGCGCATGCTGGCCTCACCGATTCCCGTCGTCGTTTACGTCGCGCCGTCGGGCGCACGAGCGGCGAGCGCAGGAACGTACCTCCTGTGCGCAAGTCACATCGCGGCCATGGCCCCGGCGACGAATGTCGGCGCGGCGACACCGGTGGAGCTCTTCCCGACGACGGCGCCGCCTCCGGCCGGCGCCCCGCCCGAGGAGGCCTCCGACAAGTCGAAGAGCGAGAGGGAAGCGCGTGCTTTGGATACCCACGAGCGCAAGCTCCTGAACGATGCGGTGGCCTACATTCGCGGCCTCGCGGAGCTGCGCCACCGCAACGCCGACTGGGCGGAGTCGGCGGTACGCCAGGCGGCGAGCCTCACCGCGAAGCAAGCGCTCGAGCAGCACGTCATCGAACTCGTGGCCGCCGATCTCGGCGATTTGCTCCGGCAGCTGGACGGCCGCAAAGTCGTCACCGTCTCGGGCGAAGTGACGCTCGCGACGCGTGACCTTGCCACTCTGCGGATCGAGCCTGACTGGCGCACGCAGCTCCTCGCAACGCTGACGAATCCCAATCTCGCGTACCTCCTGCTGTTGATCGGCATCTTCGGGCTGCTGGCGGAGGGGTACCATCCGGGCGCGATCCTGCCCGGTGTTGCGGGTACGATCTCGCTGTTGCTGGCGCTGTATTCGTTCCAGATTCTGTCGGTCAACTACGCGGGCCTCGCGCTGCTCTTGTTCGGCATTGCGCTCATCGCCGCCGAGGCCTACGTCGCGAGCTTTGGAGCGCTCGCCGTCGGCGGTGTGGTCGCTTTCGTCATGGGCTCGATCCTGCTCCTCGATCGCGCAGTGCCCGGATTCGCGATCGCCGGCTCGCTGATTGCCACCGTGGCTTTGGTGTTTACCCTCCTCGTCCTCGCCCTCATCACCTATGCGTTACGGGCCCGGGCGCAGCCGGTCGCCACGGGCGCACAGCGGCTGCTCGCCGAGACCGCCGTGGCGCTCGGCGATTTCGACGAGCGCGGGCTCGTGCGCGTGGGCGGGGAGCTATGGCAGGCCGTGACGCGTACCCCGGTCAAGGCCGGCGAGCGGCTTCGGATCGAGAAGATCGATGGCCTGACGTTGACGGTCAAGCG
>DATHCO010000313.1:0-3957 GCA_035319505.1 Steroidobacteraceae bacterium
ATCGGGTTGCGTGTACTGCACCGCCGAGCGAACCTCGACCAGATTCGTATCGGCCGTGAGCATCTGTGCGTCGTCCGTGACGCTGTTCTGCTGCGACACGTTCACGATCAGCTTGGTCTCGATCGGCCACGGCAGATGCCAGTTGTAGCCGGGACCGACTGTCTGCACGTACTTGCCGAAGCGCAGCACCACTGCGCGCTCCTGGGCGTCGACGCGATACATGCCGCTCGAGATCCACACGGCACCGATCAGCACGAGCACGCCGCCGAATCCCCTGACAACGCTCGGCGCACCCTGGCCGCCGCCGCCCCCGCTGCGCCCGAAAAGCGCGGCGAGACGGCGCTGCAGATTGCGCAACAGCTCGTCCAAATCGTTCTGCGATTGCTGGGGGCGGTTCCAGGGATTGCGCTTCTCTCCCCCGGGTTCATTCCAGGCCATGTGTAACCTTAGGTTGTGGGTCGACTGATGATAAGCAGCCGCGCATTTTAGCAGCCGACGACCCGGGGCTCACAAGCTCCAGTCAGGCCACACGCTGCTCTCGGGTCGTTGAGGGATCGATCACGGCCGCGACATCGCGATGGCCGAGCACCTTTGCAACCTCGGCGCAGTCGAGCTCGACGTCGAGGTGCCAGCTGCCGTCGTCGCATTGACGCTCGGCCCGCACGGCATCGCGCCGGTAGAGATCCGACCGGACGGCCGCCGCGCTCATCTTTAGATGCAGGGTGAGCCGAACCTGATTCGGGCGCACGGCCTGAGCGATCGCTGCGCGCAACTCCGCGAGGCCTGCCTGGGTCACGGCCGAGACCCACGCCTGCGCGGGCAGAGCGTCAGCGCCGATCACGATCCGCGGCAGCTCGGGGCTCGGCGTACCCGAAGCGGCACCCGGTGCACTCGAAGCGGCACCCGTCAAGTCGATCTTGTTGAATACCGTGAGCTCACGGATCTTACCCGCGTCGATCCCGGCGAGCACCTCGCGCACTTGCAGAATCCGCTCATCGCGCTGTGGATCACTGGCGTCCACCACGTGCAGCAATAGGTCCGCATCGCGTGCCTCCTGGAGAGTCGAGCGGAAGGCGGCGATCAGCTCGTGCGGGAGCGCTCTCACGAATCCGACGGTATCCGCAAGCACCACCTCGCCGACACCGGACAACTTGATGCGTCTCACCGTCGGATCCAGAGTCGCGAACAGCTGATCGGCCACGTAGGTGTCGCAGCCGGTGAGCGCATTGAAGAGTGTCGACTTCCCGGCGTTGGTATAGCCGACCAGAGCAACGGTCGGCACGGGGATCTCGCGCCTCACATGACGGCCCGTGTCGCGCTGTCGGGCGAGCTTGTCAAGACGCGCACGCAAGGTGCGGATGCGCTTGGCGATCAGGCGCCGGTCGGTCTCCAACTGCGTTTCGCCGGGACCGCGCAGGCCGATTCCACCCTTCTGGCGCTCGAGGTGAGTCCAGCCTCGAACGAGGCGCGTTGCGAGATGGGAAAGCTGCGCGAGCTCTACCTGTAACTTTCCCTCGAAGCTCCGGGCTCGTTGCGCAAAAATGTCTAAAATCAAGCCGTTACGATCTAAAACTCGGCAGTTCGTGAGTTTCTCGAGGTTGCGCTCCTGGCTGGGACTGAGGGCCTGATCGACGAGCACGAGACCCGCATCGAGCGCCTCGGCGCGCGCGCGAATCTCCTCCGCTTTGCCAATACCGACGAAGTACTTGGGATCCGGCCTTGGGCGTGACGCAAGGACGACAGCGACCGGCAGCGCGCCCGCCGAGGCGGCCAGCGCTTTGAATTCAGCGGCATCGTAAGGGTCAACGGGGTGTCCTATCCCCACGCCGACCAGTATCGCTCGTTCGCCACCCTGCGGGCGTTCAAACAATTTGAGAGCGCCTGCCACTCACTCGACGATTGCGGGTTCGCTCACCTCGCCGTCCTCGCCGGTGGGTAGTCGCACGTTGCGCGCGGGTACTACAGTCGAAATGGCGTGCTTGTAGACCATCTGACTCACGCTGTTTCTCAGCAAGACGACGAACTGGTCGAAGGAATCGATCTGTCCTTGGAGTTTGATGCCATTCACCAGATAGATCGAGACAGGCACGCGCTCTTTGCGCAAAGCATTCAAGAATGGGTCCTGCAGAGACTGGCCACGGGCCATGGGAGAGCTCCTTGTTTTTTGCGTCGTTAACATTGCCTCGTCACTTCCTTGCGCCAGGCAAATACCAATCGAATGCTAGCACAGCGACACTCCGAGGCGCTAAGGGTATGACTATGCAGAGAATCCGCCCCTGGCGAGTGCGGCCCTTACCTTCGATGCCACATCTTCGTGCGTCGAGTCGAACCAATCGACGTTGGGGCGTCGCCGGAGCCACGTGAGCTGACGCTTCGCGAGTTGACGCGTTGCCGCAATCGCTTGCTCTGTGGCCTCTTCCAACCCGTACTGTCCCGCCAGGAACCTCCATGCCTGACGGTATCCGACCGCGCGCATCGACGGATGTTCCGCGGTCAGATCCCCCCTTTGGCGCAGCTGGCGCACTTCGTCCAGGAAGCCCGCAGCCAGCATGGCGCGAAATCGTGACGCTATCCGCTCATGCAGCAGATGTCGGTCATGGGGCGCTACGGCGCACTCGAGCACCTCCACACCGCAAAGCGCCGACCCGCGCTCTTGCTGGAGTCGGGTGATAGGTACGCCGGTAACTCGGTACACCTCGAGCGCACGCTGAATACGCTGAGGGTCGTTGACGTGAATGCGCGCGGCGGCCTCCGGATCGACCCGCGCCAGTTCCTCATGGAGGGCCGTCCAGCCGGCTGCGGCGGCCTCGGCATCGATTTGCTCGCGCACCGAAGGGTCGGCCTCGGGGAGCGACGCGAGCCCAAAGCACAGCGCATGAAAGTAGAGCATAGTTCCGCCGACCAAGAGCGGCTGGCGGCCGCGCGCCCAGATCTGGCGCATGGCTTCAGCCGCGTCGCGCACGAACTCACCCGCGGAGTAGCTCATCGCGGGGTCACGAATGTCGATCAGGTGGTGTGGGATCGCCCCGCGTGTCTCGAGGCTTGGCTTGGCGGTGCCGATATCCATACCACGGTACACCTGGGCCGAGTCCACGCTCACGATCTCGAACGGGAAGCTCGCCGCCAGACGCAGGGCGATGTCCGACTTGCCGGCCCCCGTTGGGCCCATCAGCAGGAGTGCGGCTCGGCGCATCAGCGCCCGCGCGAGAAAAGTCGATCTAGGTCCGCGAGCGCCAGGCGCACCCAGGTCGGTCGCCCATGGTTGCACTGATCCGCTCGCTCGGTGCGCTCCATTTCCCGAAGCAGCGCGTTCATCTCGGCAATCGTCAGCTCGCGTCGCGCGCGCACCGCGGCGTGGCAGGCCGCCGTGGCCAGAAGGTGATTGATCGACTCCTCGACGCGCCGCGACTGCCCCGTCTCCAGAAGGTCCGACAGAACATCACGCACCACACCACCCGGATCGCGTCCGGCCAACAGGGCCGGAATCGCGCGCAAGGCCACCTGATCAGGCGCCCAGCGCGTCACCGTGAAGCCGAGAGCGGCAAACTCCGCCGCATGCATCTCTGCAACCTCCGCTTGCGCCTCGGTCACCTTGAGGATCTCTGGCACCAGCAGCTGCTGCTCAGCCGTGTGGCCGCTCAAGAGCTTCTTCATGCGCTCGTAGGTGATGCGCTCGTGCGCGGCGTGCATGTCGACCAGCACTATGCTGTCCGCCGTGCGCGACAGGATATAGATGCCGTGCAGCTGGGCAACGGCAAACCCGAGCGGCGCATCGCCCGCGGCATCCGGAAAGCTCGTTCCTGCCGGCAAGCTCGCCTGCGCGGGGAAGGTCGCTTCCGGGGCGCGCTGCGCGTGGGTGAGGTCGCCGCCCACCTCGTCACGCAGGGAGAGGCCCTGCTCCTGCCCGGCCGATCCCTCACCCCGGGTCACATACTGGCGATACAAATCGACGGGGCG
>DATHCO010000314.1:0-10001 GCA_035319505.1 Steroidobacteraceae bacterium
TCTGCATCCGTGAGCGAGCTCAAATCCGCGGCCGAGGCCGTGCCCGCGCAGGCGCAGGCGCAGGCGTACGCAAACATGAGACAGCCGGCGATCTCCTTGATCCTCATCGTTTCCACTCCTCTCCTCGATAGACCACCCGTCCCCCGACCATCGTCATCAGCACACGGGTCTTGCTGATCTCAAGGGCGGGCACAGCTAAAATGTTCTGAGACAGCACCGCGAGATCCGCCTCTTTCCCGCGCTCCAGCGTCCCCACCTGATCGTCCAGGAACGCCGCATACGCGGCTCCCTGTGTGTAGGCATCGACCGCCTCCTGAATCGACAGCCGCTCCTGCGGCAGGTAGCTGTCGCCGGTCGCGACGGCACCCGCCTGCGCAGACCCATCGAACGGCTCACCGGCGACGCCCACCAGCCCCGGCGCGCGCCACACTTGGCGGGTGACCGCCTCCTGCATCCCGACGAACGGATCCGGAGGCCACGTGCAGGGCCAGTCACTGCCGAACGCGAGGGTTGCGCCCGCGCTTTTGAGACTTCTCCACTGATCCGTGGGAACAGGCTGCGGCAGATAGTTGAAGCTGCCGTTCTCGCTGCAACAAAATGTCGGTTGCATTGCCGCGATCACGCCGAGCTCGCCGAAGCGGGCGATATCTGCGTTCTCCGCCAGGAACACATGCTCGATTCGCATTCGCCGATCTCTCGGGGGATTGGTCTCGAGCGCGCGCTGGTAGGCGTCGAGGATCATGTGCAGCGCATCGATCCGCTGGGTGTGGGTCATGATCTGATAGCCGCGCTTGTCGAGCTCCACGACGAGATCGGCAAACTCGTGCGGCTCGTACACCAGGGGCGGGACGAGCCCGGTGCTGCCGTCGGCAAATAACTTCACCAGGTTGGCGGACACCCACGCGTCGTGATAGCGACGCCGCGCCTCCTCGAGAGCGGACAGAAACTCGGGGGTCAGCCGTTGGCGCACCGCCACAGCGCCGAAGGCGGTTCGCGTACGGACGGTCAATTGTCCGCGCTCTTTGAGCCTCGCGAACAATCCGATCTCCCGAAGGTTGCCGGTGGCATTCACGACGCTCGTGATGCCATAGGTGTTCAGATGATGAACGGCGACGCGCAGCATCGCGAGCTGCTCCTCCTCCGCTACCCGAGCGAGGATTCCGCGATAAACGATCTCCATGGCGGCCTCGAAAAACATTCCGCTCGGGTTCCCGCTCGCGTCGCGGATCACGCCGCGCTCCTCGTCGGGATCTGCGACCGGGCGGTTGGTGACACCGGCCGCGCTGATGGCCGCCGCGTTCAACCAATACGCGTGACCCGATGTATTGAGAATGACGATGGGTCGGTCGGCGAGCGCACGGTCGAGCTGCTCATGACCGGGCGTGGTGGGCGGGACGGTGCTGAAGTCGGCCCGTCCGAATACAATTGGCTCGGTCCGATGTGCGGCCGCGTAGGCCCTGATGGCCTCGACCAGCCGCTCGTCTTGATCCGGGGTGATCGTCCACTCGGGAGTCGATAGATTGAAGCCACGCAGCGCGAAGGCTCCCCAGAGCACGTGACTGTGCGAGTCGACGATTCCGGGGATGACCGTGCGACCGTGCAGATCGACGACCCGCGACTTGGGACCTCCTCGCTTCACGATCTCCTCGTCCGTTCCCACCCCGTCGATCCGCGATCCGCTGACCGATAAGGCCGCGGCCCACGGTGCCCGGGGATTACCTGTGTAGATGTGCCCGTGCAGAAGCAGCGTCTCGCTCGCGAGGGCAAGCCGGCCGGGCGCGGTGAGGAGGATGAGCATCGCGAGGCTCCACGAGCGCAGTCGCATGTCGCCTCGGCCTGTGCCGCGATGAACTGATCGCAGGCGTGGCAGGGCCGCCGTCATTTCTTCAGTGTTACCCAGATGAGGTCGATCGGCGCCTTACCGATATTGCCCGACTCGTGGCCGACGCTTAAGTCAATGGTCGGCATCCACCCCACCTCGCCGTCCGGCGAGGGATGCGGATACGGATGCTCGGGCTCGGTCTTCGATCTCGCCGCCCACTGTCCTCCCCTGACGTGGATGTAGAGCATGTCCGGATGGTGGGCGTGCACGCCCTCCCACTGACCGGGATTCACCGTAAAGCGCTGCACGATCACGAAGTCATTCTCGAGGAGGTCCTCGCCCGGGATGTTCGGATAATTGAGGTAGCGGTATTTCGGGCTAGCCGCGGTCGCAGCGGGCGCGGTCACCGGTTTCAGGCTGACGCAAATCATCTCGATCGGGGTGGTGCCGGTATTCGTGCTGCCTGCCTCCGGTGGATCGGTCGCGTTCTGCCACTGAACGCGACCGTCCCTCCACAGGACGGATCGCCCACTTGCGGAGGTGAGCACGCCACCCTTGATGAACACCAGCAGCTGATCGCTCGGATGGCTGTGAAGTCCCGTCGACTGCCCCGGCTGAACGATATACTTCTCCACCAGAACTCGCGGATTGTCGAGCACGACCTCGCCCTGGAGATTGGCGTAGGTTGCCGCGCGTCCCTCGAACGGCGCGGCAAGGGGCGAGCAACCGAGGTACAGTGCTGCGAGCAGGCTCGCTGAGAACCTATCACACCGCGATTTGCTCATCACACACATCCCCCGGCTGAGTTCGATCACATCATATCGAGTCTGCCCTCGATGGCCTCGGCCATTCAGCCGTAGCGTGCATAGAGGGGGTTCGGCTGGTGCGCCCGGCGCACGACATAGCGGCCCGCTGGCGCGACCAGGCTGGCACGAATCATGGCTAGCCGTCGCCTTGGGCCTGCCCGCATAGACTCATGATGCCGATATTCGGGTGACGCGAGTCAACACAACGGGCCTGGGGCACAATATATTGATTCTGAGGGCGCTCAACAACGCCTGTCGATAAAACCAAGACCTCGGGGAAAGTCGAGCACACCCGCATGAGCACGCCGACATGAGCAAAGACACTAGCCGCGAGAATTTCCTGGCCGCCGCCCTCACTCTGACGGCGTTGCTGACAGTCGCCGCCGCGGCACGCGCCGCCGATGCTCCGCGCGCGCGCGACCTCGGAGTACCCTTCGATGGAACGCCCGGGCGGTGGAATGCGATCACGGATGTGCCCGGCGTCGCGGTCGGGCTCACGACGCTGATCGAGGGCGAGCCGCCGCTCAAGGAAGGCGCCGGGCCGGTGCGCACCGGCGTCACGGCGATCCTGCCGCGCGGTAAATCCTCATACGGCGATCCGGTCTTCGCCGGATGGTTTCGCCTGAACGGCAATGGCGAGATGACCGGCACCACCTGGGTCGAGGAAGGAGGGCTTCTCGCAGGACCGGTCATGATCACCAACACCCACAGCGTGGGCGTCGTGCGCGACGCGGTGATCGACTGGCTCAAGCAGAACGATCTTCTCAAGCAGGGCAACTATCCCTGGGCGCTGCCGGTGGTTGCTGAAACCTGGGACGGGGCGCTCAATGATCTCAACGGATTTCACGTTCGCCCGGAGCATGTGTTCGCCGCCCTGAGCTCCGCGGCCTCGGGTCCCGTGACCGAGGGCAACGTCGGCGGCGGAACCGGCATGATTTGCTATCAGTTCAAAGGCGGCACCGGTACGTCCTCGCGGGTTCTCGAGAGCCGGTACGGGGCCTACACGGTGGGTGTGCTCGTCCAGTGCAACTGCGGCGGCTTCGATGAGTTGCGTGTCGCGGGCGTGCCGGTGGGACGCGAGATCAAGCGAATCAAGGTATGGGGGAATCTGCAATCGCCCGCTCGCGATGCCGCGATGGGCTCGATCATCATCGTCGTCGCGACCGACGCCCCGCTCTTGCCCACCCAGCTCAACCGCATGGCGCGCCGCGCAGCGATCGGCCTCGCACGCACCGGCACGGCGGTGAGCGACGGCGATGGGGATATTTTCATCGCATTCTCGACGGCCAATGCCGGCGTCGCCGAGAATGCAGGCTTCGATGCGCCCTTCTCGCTGCGCAATGCCGAGATGGTGCCGAACGACTATGTCGATCCACTGTTCTCGGCCACGGTCGAGGCCACTGAGGAGGCGATCGTCAATGCCATGGTCGCCGCGCGCGACATGACCCTGCTCGATGGACGCACGTTGATCGCCCTTCCCCACGATCAGCTGCGCGCGCTTTTGAAGAAGTACGGCCGCTTGCCGCATTGACCGGTCAGCGCATGTACCTCCCCTCCACCGCACCCCCGGCCTCCGTCTTCTACCGCTACGAGATTCATCCGTATCGGCGAACGCCCGATCGAGACACAGGTCGGGCCAGTGCGCCGGTGGTGATCGTTGGCGCCGGTCCCGTTGGACTCCTCACGGCGCTCGATCTCGCGCGCTTCGGGGTCGCCTCGATCGTATTCGACGAGGACCTGTGCGTCTCGCACGGCAGCCGTGCGATCGTGCTCACGCGCCGCTCGCTGGAGATTCTGCAGCAGATCGGGGTCGAGAAACCGTTTCGCCTGAAGGGCCTTCCTTGGTCGTTCGGTCGCTCCTTCTATCGCGGCAAGGAAATCTACCGCATGGTTATGCCGCACGATGAGGACGATCGCTTTCTTCCGGGACTCAATATCCAGCAGCAATACATCGAGGAGTACTTGGTCGATTTCTGCAAGAAAAACCCCCTCATCGATCTGCGCTGGGGACAGAAGCTCGTGGGGATTTCCCAGACTGCGAAGGGCGTGAGGCTGCGCCTCGATACGCCCGAAGGGGAGTACCCGCTCATCGCCGACTGGGTCGTCGCCGCGGACGGCGGACGCTCGACGATCCGCAAGCTCCTGGGTCTCAAGATGGAAGGTCGCTCCTACGCCGGCAATTTCGTGATTGCAGACATTAAGGCAAAGATCGATCTGCCCACCGAGCGACTGTGTCATTTCGATCCTGCGTGGAATCCCGGCAACAATGTGCTGGTTCACCGTCAGCCCGACGATTTGTGGCGCATCGATTTTCGGCTGCCGGACGGCGAGACAGCGGAGGCGGCGCTCGAGCCCTCCGCCTTGAGCCAGCGCATCGACGCGGTGCTCGAGATGATCGGGCAAAAGACGCCCTGGCAGCTCGATTGGGCCACGGTGTATTCGGCCAATACCTTGACTCTCACGGAGTTCGTGCACGGCCATGTTCTATTCACCGGCGATGCGGCGCATCTTCTGCCGATCTTCGGCGTCCGGGGCTGCAACACCGGGCTACAGGACTGTAACAACATGGCCTGGAAGCTCGCCTTCGTCGTCAACGGCTGGGCGACCCCCGCGCTGCTCGCCACTTATTCCAGCGAGCGCGTGCGGGCTGCGCGCGAAGTCTGCGAGGAAGGCGGGAAGAGCACCCGATTCATGACCCCGCCGACCGCCGGCAGCCGGTTGATGCGCGATGCAGTGCTGTCGCTCTGTCTCTCCGAGGATTTCCCGAAGGATCTGTTGCATTGGCGCACCTCGCGGGCTCACGAGTATCGGCTTTCCCCGCTCAATAGCTTCCCCGAAGCCGACGCGGCCTTCACCGGCGGGATCGCGACCGGACACGCCGTGCGCAATGTCAAGCTGGGCGCCGACGACTACCTGCTCGATCGGCTCAAAGCGAGAGCGGGGTTCCATGTGCTGGCGTTCGGGGGCGACGGGGGCAGGACCGCCGATATCGAGCGGATTTTCCTCGAGGTGGCGCGGCTTGAGTTTCCGGTGATCCGGGTTTTCATCCGCGCCCCGCCAGCCGCCGACCGCTCGTCAGGCGCCGCGAGCGCCTCCCACGCGGATGTGACGATCGACGATGACGGGCGTATCGCGCGCAAGTACGACGCCGCGGCGGGCACCGTCTACGTGTTGCGGCCGGACCTGCACGTGTGCGCGCGCTGGCGACGCACCGACGCCACCGAAGTTTGCCGGGCGCTTGCGATCGGCGCCGGCTCAATCGTGGAAGGTTGAGAACTCCTCGAGCGCCGCCCGATCGGCGCGCAATTGATTGATCGGCGCAGAGTAGTCCCCGTACCCGAGCGCGAGGCCGCAGAACAGCATGAGCTCCGCCCCTATCTGCAAGAACTCGCCGACCTCGCGGTACCACGCCGACCACGCCTCCTGAGGACAGGTTTCGAGCCCCTGCTCGCGGGCGAGCAACATCAGGCTCTGAATGAACATCCCGAGATCGGACCATTGCGGTGGCCCCATCGTGCGGTCGACGAAGAAGAACATTCCCACCGGAGCGCCGAAAAAATCATAGTTGCGGGCAAACTGGCGCACACGTGCCAGCTTGTTCTGGCGCGTGACTCCGATCAGCGCATACATGTCCTCGCCCACTTTGAAACGTCGCGAGCGATAAGGCTCTTTCAAGTTCGGCGGATACACCTCGTACTCCGCGCCGGTGCCGAGCGGAGCGGCCTCGACCTTCGGGGCCATCACGGCCCGAAAGCGCGCGAGCGAGCTCCCCGTGAGCACATGCACGATCCAGGGCTGCAGATTGCCACCGGAGGGAGCGAAGCGCGCGGTATCGAGCAACTTGTGAATGACGGCCGGATCCACCGCTCGATCGATAAACGATCGGCAGGAGTGGCGCGAGTGCATCGCCTCGGTCACCGAGGCAGCCGCGCTCACCTCGCCCACCCGACTTGCGGGCCGTCTCGATACGATGCCATGGTGCGCTTCCCCTTGCTCGCGGCTACAGATCTCGCAGCGCCGACTCCACGGCGCGCCTCACCTCACGTGCATCGCCGATCAGATTGGCCAGAGCCAGACTCAGCTTCGCGAGAAAGAGCTTGGCCTTGGCCTCGCCCGCCCGATCGATACCCTCCGCGATGAGATCGTAGACGTCCTCGAGCGTCGCAGTCGAGAGCCTCTTCTCGAGCACCCTACTCTTCCTCCACGGCATCGGTGAGCACGGCCTTGCGCCGAGCGATGAACTCGAGCATTGCCTCATCCGCCGCCTGATCGATGCCGGGATCCTGGTACTCGGCCAGCATTTTCTTCCACACCGCATTGGCGCGCTGTTCCGCCGATAAACAGCCTTCCGTCGACCACTGCTCGTAGGAGGAGTAGTCCGCGATCGTCGATTGGTAGAACGCGGTCTCGAAGTTCGCCTGCGTGTGCGCACACCCCAGGAAGTGGCTCCCGGGGCCGACCTCGCGCAGCGCATCGAGCGCCTGGCCGCGTGCCGTCATATCCATCCCCTGCGCGAGCACCTGCATCATCGCGAGCTGATCGGCGTCCATGACGAACTTCTCATAGCTCGCCACGAGCCCGCCCTCGAGCCACCCCGCGGCGTGAGTGACCAGATTTACTCCCGCGAGCAAGGTCGGTAGCAGGGTGTGCGCGCTCTCGTATGCGGCCTGAGCGTCGGCGATCTTCGAGGAGCACAGCGACCCGCCGCTGCGCACCGGGACGCCCAGCCGCCGCGCGAGCTGCGCGGTGGCGAATATCATCTGCGTCGCTTCGGGCGTGCCGAAGGTCGGTGCGCCGGTGCGCATCGAGATGGCTCCGACGAACGATCCAAGGATCACCGGTGCGCCCGGTCGCACGATTTGGGTGAGGGCCATCCCAGCGAGCGTCTCGGCGAGGATCTCGGCGAGGCAGCCGGCCGCGGTGACCGGCCCCATCGCTCCGGCCAGCACCGCGGGCACCACGATCGTTCCCTGGTTCGCGCCCGCGAACTCGCGCAGCGCCCCGAGCATGCGTCCGTCGAACACCAGGGGGGAGTTGGAGTTGATGTTTCCGAGCACGACCGGGTGGGTATCCAGATATTCCGCGCCGAACAGCACGCGCGCCATCGCCACGGCATCGCGCGCATGGCCCGGCGTCTCCGGGGTCGCCTCGCAGCCCTGGTCGCTGTAGCGGAAGAACGAATACTGTACGTCCAGATGGCGCTTATTCGGCGCAATTTCCATCGGCTCGCACATGCAGCCGCCGCAGAAATGGATGGCGGGAGCCATGTGCGCGAGCTTGATGAAATTCTGCAGGTCCTCGAGCGTTCCGTAACGCCGGCCGCGCTCGATGTCGTAGACGAAGGGCGGCCCGCCCACGGGCGAGAACACGGTGGCATCGCCCCCGAAACGCACGTTACGCGCCGCGTTACGCGCATAGAGCGTGAACTCGCGCGGCGCGTTCTTGAGGAGGTGACGCGCGAGGCCGCGTGGAATGTGCACGCGTTCGCCGTCCACATCGGCGCCCGCCGTGCGCCACAGCCGCAGCGATTCCGGATCGCGACGAAACTCGATGCCGATCTCTTCGAGTATGGTCTCGGCGTTCTCTTCGATGATCTCGCAGGCCTCGCTGCTCAACAGCTCGACGACCGGGAGCTTGCGCTGGATGTAGGGATACTTCGCTGTTTGCGTGCGGGCACGTGCCAGACGGCTTTCGCGGCTGCGTCGCGGGGCAGGTGAGGCTTGGGTCACGGCATCCTCTCCTATGGCTAAAAACTTACCGACGGCGCGGCGGTGCACGCCCTTGGGTGTCGCACTATGCCTCGGCAGCGCTGCCTGATCAATGCTTGTTGAACGATCGCTCGATTAGGGCATGGGCCAATCCTTATGCTAGCTCAAAGCCGAGACGACTGAGCGCGCCCGCCGCGCGCTCGCTGTCAGGATCGCGGCCATGCAGCTCATCACCCAGGCGTCGAGCTCCGAGGCTCTAAGGAAGGCCGCTGACGGGCGCGCGTGCGCCGATCAGCTTGATTCAGACGATTGGAAATTATCTTAAACTTATTTGGAGATAGTATTTTCATAGCTATGTTTTTGCTTAATTTATTTATAGTCTCGGCCACTTCCAGCCCAGCGCACATCGACACCGGCCGAGAGGCTGCGCTTGCGGTGCCAGCGCGGCGGCGGCTGCGATCGCTGGTCCACGAGCGCAGGCGGTCAAGCTCGTGCGCGTGCCTATCACACCCATGCCTACGCTAGACTATCGAGGCTGGCATCCATTCCTCCCCCATCAGCCCAACGAAGCCGAGACTGTCATGAGCAAGAGCCTGTATTCGATTCCGCCGAGCTTCGCGACGGACGCCCTGGTCACCAAAGCCGACTACCGGCGCCTGTACGCCGAATCGATCAAGGATCCCGAACGGTTTTGGATGGGCATCGGGCGTCGAATTGATTGGATCAAGGAATTCACCAAGGTCAAGGATTCGAGCTTCGATGCGGACGACTTCCGTATTCGGTGGTTCTACGACGGCAAGCTCAACGTATCGGCCAATTGCCTGGATCGCCAACTGGAGAAGCGCGGCGACAAGACTGCGATCGTCTGGGAGCCGGATGATCCGCGTGGCGTGGCGGAGCACATCACCTATCGTCAGCTCTACGAGCGCGTCTGCCAATGCGCCAACGCCCTGAAGTCACTCGGCGTCGAGAAAGGCGATCGCGTGACGATCTATCTGCCGATGATCCCGGAGATCGCCATCGCCATGCTCGCCTGCGCGCGGATCGGGGCCATTCATTCGGTGGTGTTCGCGGGGTTCTCCTCCGAGGCGCTCGGTGGCCGGATCGCCGACTGCAAGTCCTCGGTGCTCATCACCGCGGATGAGGCACTACGCGGCGGCAAACGCATTGCGCTGAAGCAAATGGCCGACGGTGCGCTGAGTATCCCTGGGACCGACTGCGTCAAGCACGTGCTGGTCGTGCGCCGCACGGGCGCCGAGGTTCCGATGTACGCCGCCCGCGACCGCTGGTACATCGACCTCGTGTCGCAGCAGGCGAAGTCCTGCCCGCCGGAGGCCATTGACGCCGAGGACTCACTCTTCATCCTTTACACCTCCGGATCGACGGGAAAGCCCAAGGGCGTGCTGCACACCACGGGGGGATATCTCGTCTACGCCGCCTTCACACACCAGACCATCTTCGATATTCGCGATGACGATATCTATTGGTGTACGGCCGACATCGGCTGGGTGACGGGTCACAGCTACATCGTCTACGGGCCACTCGCCAACGGGGCGACATCCCTCATGTTCGAGGGGGTGCCGAACTACCCGGACTTCGGCCGCTTCTGGCAGGTCGTCGATAAGCACGGGGTGACCATACTCTATTCATCTCCCACGGCGATTC
>DATHCO010000315.1:0-3063 GCA_035319505.1 Steroidobacteraceae bacterium
CCGACGGCTCGGTCCTCGTAGGAGTCGACGACGAAGTGCGATTTCGCGGCCAGATAGAGAAACGTCAGCATGTGGCAAGAGGAGATGGCCGCCACCAGCGCCTCCTCCGGATCCACGTTCTCAGGCTTGGAGTAGGGGAGCGGAACCGAGTGCACCGCGCTCGAGGCCGGCACCACGACTCCGCCGTCGAACCTCCATTCGTGGGCGCGGCTGTAGCGCGAGTCCAAGAAGGCCTCGCCCTCGCGCCGCCGCCAGATGATTTGCGCCTCGTAATCGGCCATAACGGCTGCCCCCGCTATGCCGACTTGGCGGCCTTCAAGTGTCCGGGACGCAGCTCGCCGCGCCTCAAGACGACGACCAGCTGGCGCCAATCGTCGATGAAGTGCTGTGCCCGCTCGGCGCCGATCCCCTCCACGATGCGAGACTTGAGCACGCCATCGAGGGCCGCGAGCTCACGTTGAGCGAGTTCCAGATACCAGCCGTGGCGGTCGCGAATCTCGACGTCGACGAAGCCCGCAGCGCGCAGCGCCGCGGCGCTCTCATCGAGCGTCACCATGTTGTAGGCGATCCCTTCGAGGCGGAAAAACTCCATCATCTCGGCAGAATAGGCGCCGCTTCCCCCGCGCAGCCAATCGCTCGCGATGAACCGACCGGCGGGGCGCAAGACCCGCAGGATCTCCGCAAAGATCCGCGGCTTATCGGGGATCTGGACCATCGCGTCTTTCGAGAAGACGACGTCGAAGCTGGCATCGGGAAAGGGCAAGGGCCCCGCATCGACGCGCCGGCAGCGAACCCGACCGCTAAGGCCCGCGCGCTCGATGCGCCGTTGCATCTGCTCGAGCAACGCCGGATCGATGTCCACGCCGACGACCGAGCGCGCACCATGCCGGGTGATGAGCAACTCGTCGATCGCGCCCAATCCACACCCGATGTCGAGCACCTCGCAGTCGCCGATGTCGCTCCCTTCGAGCAAGCGTTCGACCTCCTCGGCGCCGCCGGGCGATAGAAAGCCCTCGCCCCAGATGATCTGCAGCAGGGTCAGCATTCCCGGATCGTATTCGCCCGGTTCGCTCACCTGGCCGACCTTCACCGCATCGCCCCCGCTCATGGCGCGTTCAACTCCGCCAACAGGGCGGTGGCGCCGTATACCTTGTCGAGAGCTTCGCGAATGATCGCCGGGTGCACGGCGATGGCACGATTCTTCGTCGGGTCAAACCAATAGGTGCCCGCGATCGAATCGATGTTGCCGTCGAACATGAGCCCGACGATGCTTCCCTGGGCATCGATCAGGGGACTGCCCGAATTGCCGCCAACGATGTCGTTACTGGTGGCGATGCAGAACGGCGTGCGCATATCGAGCTTATCCTTGACCTTCATCCAGGTGTCGGGAATCTTGAAGGGCGAAGAGCCCGTCGCCCGATCGAACGCGCGGTCGAGATACGTCAACGGCTCCACCGCGACGCCATTCTCGACCCACCCCGTCACCGTGCCATAATTCAAGCGCAGCGTGAACGTGGCGTCCGGGTAGACGCGCGTACCGTACGCCTTGAACCGCTCGGCGGCAATGCGGGTCGGCGGCCGTGATCGGTGCCTCGACCTGATCCTCGAACTGCTTGCGAATCGAGCGCGCATCGGCGTCGATCGAGCGTGCCAGCTCGATCATCGGATCGCGCGATGCATCCAGCGCAGGCTTACCCCCGTCCCACAGCTGCTTGCGTACCGCCGGATCATCGAGCTTCGTCTCGGCGACCACTCTCGTGGCAAGCGATTCGGGTGACTCTCTGGAGAGGAGGCTCCGCACCAGCGGATGATCCGGGCCCAGCCATTCGCGCATTCTCTGCAGCGAGAACGAGAAGGTCAACGCCTCCACTTCGGCATAGATCGGCACCCGCGCCACGAGCTGCTGTTCGATGCGGGGAAGCGCCGAATCGGTGAACTCGCGCAAGCGCTCGGTATTGGGCTTCAAGCGCTCGTCCGCTCCGCGCAGCAGCAGTCGTGCATAGCGAAAGAGGATGCTGTTGAAGCCCGCGGCGCCCTCGATGAAGGTGTAGGGCAGGTAGAGCACTCGCTCGCGCGCAGAGGCCGCCTCGATTTGCCGCCACGGGTCGGGCTCGATCGGCCGGGCAAGCCCCCGCAGGGCGTTCTCCTCGGCTTTTTTTCGGGTCATGAATGAGTCATCGTGCAGGGCGTCGAGGAGCTTGCGCCTGACCTTGATGCCGTTCTCGAGGCTGCTCAAGGGCGCCTCGACCAGTTCCAAGTCCGCTTGGTTGCTGCGGCTGAATTGCATGTAGCCGCCGCGCAGCTCGGAATTGCGCAGCAAGGTCGTCGGCAGCAGCAGATCGCGCTCGAATCGTAGTTGCGCCTGGGTCTCGAGCCGCGATGTCGCACCGGGGTGTCCGGATACGAACACGAGTTCATTCACGCCCGGGCCGGCGAAGTTGATCTTGAGAAACTCCGGCGTCTTGGCCGGCACACCGCGCTCATAGGCGCGCAGAATCGCAAAGTCGAGCGACCAGCGTGGGAACTGAAAGTTGTCGGGATCACCGCCGAACGCCGCGATGTCAGTCTCGGGAGCGAATACCAGGCGCACGTCATCGTAACGCTTGTACTTGTACAGAAAGTACTGGCCTCCTTCATAGAGCGTGACGGCCTGGCATTTGAGCCTGCCCGACTTGGCCTTGGCGGTTGCCTGCTCGCAGGCCTGCTCGAGCGCGGTCAGCGTCTTCTTGCGAGCCTCGTTGGCGGCCTGATCGCCGACGCCGGCGCTCGCCGAGGCCACCGTGGCCGTGATGTTTTCCATCGACACCAGCACGTCGGCGAGCTGGGTTGCGCAGCGCCGCTCGGCGCGCCGCTCGGCGGCCGCGAAGCCGCGCTCGAGTAAACTGTTGTCCTTGGAAGAGAGTTCGCCCAGGCAAGATTCCACGCAGTGGTGATTGGTGAGAATGAGACCCTCGGGGGACACGAAGGAGCCGGTGCAGTTCGTCAACCGAAGCGTCGAGAGTCGCACATGATCGAGCCAGGCGGGCGTCACCACGGCGCCGTACGCCTGCCGTACCGCCTCCG
>DATHCO010000316.1:0-14020 GCA_035319505.1 Steroidobacteraceae bacterium
CACCTTGCCGAGCGGCGCGATTCCGATCACGGCCACGGGCACGCCGCCCTTCGTGTCGAGCTCGGGTTCCCTCGAGTTCAGCCTGAGCGCCGACCTGATCATGGATCCGGCATCGGATAGCTACACCTTGGCGCTCACCTCCCCGAGCGATGGCGGCCTCATCAACACGCCACTCGGAGCGGCGCCGGTGACCTTCAGCGGTGCCCCTGGCACGGTGCAAACGGATGCATCGACCCTGGCCTACACACCGAGTGCCGGCACATGCGTGAATCTCGACGTGACCGGGGCCAGCATCAGCGCCGCGAGCCCGAATGTGCCCTGCAAGACCACCGGCGCCGCTGTGTCTTTCGACTACACGCTGTCGGACACGAGCGTCAATCCCGCCACGAGCTCAGCGACGTCGGGCACGATCAATATCCAGGCATTGACGGGCTTCACGCAATCGAACAACCCCAGCGTGCCCTTCGTTTACAACATTCTCCAGGGGAACACCGCCGGAGCCAACAGCTGCGCCACGAACGGCTGTCACGGGAGCCCGACGTTCAATTACTGGATGGTCGGAGCTACGGCTCAGCAAACCTACACCAACATCCAGGGCGCCACGAGCCTCACGGGTCATCCGCTGGTGATTGCCGGTGACCCTGCGCACAGCGCACTCTACACGGGTCCCTGCCTGGCCCTGGATCCCTACCCGGAACCGAACGGTACGGCGGTCAGCATGGGAACCACGCCCGCCGCTCCTCTGGGCCCGGCATCCTCGGCGAGCTGCCTCGCGCTCTACCAGTGGATCCTCGAGGGAGCACAGCTCGATTAACTGCGAGCGGGCTACGCACACGAGGCGCGGGGCGAGCCCGCGCACGGGCTCGCGGCGGCTGCCCGAGTTACACTGAATCGCGATGAGCGAGCTCTCTCCCATTCCGTTCTCCAATCCCGTCTGGCATGCGCTGCACGGACCGCACAGGCACTTCGCCCTCGTCGAGGGTAACGCGTGTCGTTATCCGGCCGAAGTCGCCCCGTTTGCGGCCGTCGCCGAGCCGAGCGAGGCCGCACTGCGCGAGCTCCATGCGCTGCTAGCGAGCCGCGAGTCCCTATGGATCATCGACCCCGGCCGCCCGCTGCCGCCGGGACTCCTCGTCCAGGGGTCCCTGGATTGCGTTCAGATGGTGTTTCCCGCCGAGGCTGCGACCCCGCCCGCGCCCGCGATCGACCTCGTCGCGCTCTCGGGCGCGAGCGCGCACGAGATGCTCGCGCTCACCGACGTCGCATTTCCCGGGTTCTTCCGCGCGAGAACGCATCGGATGGGGTCGTACTTCGGCGTGCGCCAGGACGGCGAGCTCGTGGCCATGGCCGGGGAGCGCCTGAGGCTCGAAGGATATCCGGAGCTGAGCGCCATCTGCACACACCCCGAGCATCGCGGCCGTGGTCTCGCCACCCACCTCATTCACCACCTGGTGAGGACGCATCGGCGTGCAGGGCTCACATCGTGGCTCCACGTGGGTGCACCCAACACTCACGCCATCGAGCTCTACAGCCGCTTGGGATTCAAGCGGGTTCGCAACATCCTGCTCTCGAGGATCGCGCGATCGTGACACCGTGCCTCGATCGCAAGCCCCTTGCTATGATCGAAAGCCGATGTGCGCGTGGGTTCCGTCGCAGAACGGTTTCGTGGCACTCCCGCCGCAGCGGCACAGGCGTGCGCTCGTGACGCGCGCGACCACACGGCCTGTGCCGCTCGTGATCTCGAGATTACCCGTCGTAAATGACATGCCGGCATTGCAATTCGGATTCGAAGGCCCGGCCGGGAGCCGCGCCGCATGCTGCCCGAGAGAGGCGGCGGCGCGCATGAGTCCGACCGCCAGATCGAGCGCCAACGTTTTGTCCGGATGCGGGGCGGCGACCGAATACGAGTAGCCGAGCAGGCGCAGCATCAACCCGTAGCTCGCATTCGCGAGGTCAACGGTGGCGATCGCCGGCTCGTACTCGAGCCACACCCGCCCTTCAGGGCGGGGAGGGCGGCGCAGCACCGGATTGGTGGCCGCGGGAAGGCTCGGCGAGAATCCGGGGTTCGCGGCCTTCATTGCCCGATACTCCGCTCGAATCGCGCAGAAGCGGTCAAAGTGCGACCCCACCGTATGGCCCGGGGCTCCTTCGCCCTGCCGCACGATCGCGTCGAATGCGGCCATGGCAGTTTTCAAGCAAAGCACCCGCTTGGCGCCCGGCAGCGCGATTTCGCGCTCCGAGAGCTGCAGCGCCGGATCACCGCCAAAGGCGGGAGGACTCACCGACTCGCTCCACGAGCGCACGCAACCCCTCTCCCAGGGCACCATAGAATTCGCCGACCGTTGCGTAGTCGAAGGCCATGGGAGTCAGCCGCGGGCTCGTCGAGCCCCTCACGAACAAACGCTCCGGCTCGAATCCGGGCCCCTCGGGCTCATCCGACCCCAGCGGGCGCTCGAGATAGATGAAGTGCTGCTAGGAGGCCTCGCTGAACGGCGCGAGCTTGACCACGATCCTCGCCGGCAAGTAGCCCGGATCCAGGGGGAAATTCGTTCGGCCGAAGCGTGGGGTACCCCCGAGCGCCGAGGTGATGTTCCACACCGCGGTGAGATGGCTCATCTCATCGATCGCCACCCGCATGATCTCCCGGCGCCAGCGCTCGACGGCCTCGGCCTCCGGCAGGCTCAATCCTTCCCCCACACCGGATTTCAAGCTGAACGCGGCGTAAAGGTACGTGCACATCAAGTTGTGCTCGATCTCCGCCGCCTCGTAGAGCGCGTGCAGGAGCGATTCGCGAAAGGCATGGCGTCGATTCGGGGAGGTAACCGGCGCATCCCGCGCGAGCGGCGACCCCGACGCTCGGGGCGTGTCTGTCGTCAGCTCGATATCCATGGTCGGGATGTTAATCCAAAAGAGGACGGGGCGGGCACCGCCCGGCCGGGTGGGGCGATTCTCACCCCGCCCGCTCTGCTGTGAAGTGGTCGGTGGTCTGACCGGCCGGTTGCGGCAAAGATCCACCTCATGATCAAACGCGCCGCCGCATGCACGCTCGGGTGGCTGCTCTGTGCCTGCGCGCAGGGCGCAGAGATCTTCTATTTGGACCGTGACCCCTTTACCAACGAGTATGTGGGCCCGGTCGGGCCTCTGGTGCTGTCCGGCGAGATCGTACCGGGCGATTACGCACGCCTCGTGTCCAAAATCGCGGAGGACGAGAACCGTTTCCTGGCGCAGAACAAGCTCATCCTAGCCTCGGACCAGGGCAACGCGGCCGAGGCCATCAAAATCGCCAAGCTCGTGAAGTCGCTGTACACACAGGTCGTGGTCGGCCCGTTGACCGGCCCGTGTGCGGGCGCCTGCTTCCTGATCTATGCGGCCGCGAGCGAGCGTGGCACGGACGGCGCGAATCTCATCGGTATCCGACGTCCGGGCCTCGCAGAGTCGGAGTGGCTCGCCCGGTCGACTGCCGAAGCGGCGCTCCTCGAGGAGGCCATGCAGGCGCCCGCGAGGGAATTTCTGGTGCAAAATGACGTGCCGGTCGTTTTGGTCGATGAGGTATTCAAGCGCGCGCCCACCGATGTTTACTGGCTGACCGAGGACGACGAGAAGAATCTTGGCGCCAAGTCTGCTGCATTCCAGAAATTTCTCGCAAAGAATTGTGCCTGGACCGACTCGCTCGAGCGTGCGGTATATGCCGGTGAGAGGCCCATCGATGATCTCAGGGAGCTCGCCACGTGTCGGATTCGCGTGACCCAGCCTCAGGCTCACAAGGCGCTCGCGACAGCCGTGAAGGAAGCCGCGGCGGGGGCAACGAAGGAAATCACCGCGGGAGCCGTGAAGGAAGCGGCCGCGGTCGCAGCGCAGGGCTCGACGCAGTCGAAGTGAGGCGCGAGACGCCTCGCGCGGCACGAGTCCACATCGCTCTTCTCACCTTGGTCCTGATCTCGTATGGATGCTGGGTCCTCGCGGGCTCCCGGCACCGCTGGGACTCCCTGGCGGGCGCAGCGACCGCTTTGATCGCCGCGGCCGGAGTCATCGCCTCGCGGCGCTCGGCCCGGTTCGTGGTGTATGCCGTCGCGCTTCTCATCGGCAGCGAGTGGCTCTGGTACGTCGGGATCATCGTCCGGGTGGGCTACCTCAAAGGCATGCCCATCCGCGAGGCCGCGGCCTCCGTTGCGCCCGGCGTGGCGATCGTCCTGGTCGCCGGCTACTGCGGCTTCGTCGCTTGGAGGTACCTGGGCGGTCGAGCTGCGCCGCGGTGATCGGCTTAGCGTGAAGCCCAATCAATCCATCAGTCGAGCACCGCGCGCGGGAAGTACATCGACACGGTCCAGTTCGGCACATCCACGACTTCGCTGATTCGAAGGTCGCCGCATACGCTCAAGAGCATATAGGCATCGATCGCAGGCATGCCGTGCCGCGAGCAGAGCAGATCGATCATCGAGCGCACGGCCGCTCGGGCCGCCTGCATGAGGTCGGGTGCGATTCCCATGGCGACATCGTAGCCCTTGGCGTCGAGATGACGCGTGACGGGCCCCTGTGTGCGGAAGCGCGGAAAGCTCAGCGGCTGTTGCTCGATCAGATCGAAGCGCAGCGCGACCCGCATGGGGCTTTCGATCGCCGTGCCGCAGACCTCCCCGTCACCCTGGGCCGCATGCGTGTCTCCGACGGAGAAGAGCGCTCCGGCGACTTCCACCGGCAGAAAGAGCTCCGTGCCCTCGCTGAGGTCACGCACGTCCATGTTGCCGCCGACCCGCCGCGGCGGGACGATGCTGTGCGTCCCCGGCTCCGCGGGCGCAACGCCGATCGTGCCCGTGAAGGGTTTGAGCGGAACTCTTCCCCAGCGGCCGAAGAGGGCCGGGGAGAGCCTCTTCGCATCGTATTTCCACAGCTGGAGCGCGGGCTCCTTGAACTCATCGGCCAGGAGGCCGAACCCCGGGATGTTCGCGGTCCATCCCCAGCCTGAGGGCTCGAAGGACAGCAGCGTCACCTTCAGGACGTCGCCGGGCCGCGCGCCCTCGATGAACACCGGGCCGGTGACCGGATTGATCTTCGAGAAGTCGAGCCGCCCCACGTCGCGGACGGTCGACTCCGCTCTGAGCTGGCCGCCGGAGGCGTCGAGGACCTCGAATTCGAGCGACTCGCCGGGCGAGATGCGAGCCGCGGCGCCAAGACCGTTGTCCCAGCCGAAATGGTGCTGATGAAGAGTGTATCGGTGTGTCATAGGCCGGTCTCGCGAGAGGGATGATTGTAGCCGAGCGCATTGCACCTCTAGGGTAAGCCACGCAGCGTGCGCTGTCGTGAACTTCGCAGCGCTCAGCAGCCTCCTGCTCTACGAGATGGACCGGATGGCGAACATGCTCGCCATCTGCTCGCTCGCGATCGGCGTCCTGTAGTATCTTGTTCCGGCACTGCGCGACGGCAAGCTCGTTCGCCGCTCGCCGCGGAGGTGCACGTGATCTATTCGTTGGGGAACCGGGTAATTCAAACCGTCGGCGATGAGTATTACATCGCGCCCGGCGCAAGCGTCATCGGCAGCGTCAAGCTCGGGGCCGGCGCGAGCGTGTGGTTTAACTGCGTGCTCCGGGGCGACAGCGATTGGATCAGCCTGGGCGACGGCACCAACGTTCAGGACGGGACCGTCATTCATACCGACGAGGGTGAGCCCGTCCATCTCGGCAAAAGCGTGTCGGTCGGGCATCGCGCATTGCTGCACGGCTGCACCATCGGAGACTCGACGCTCATCGCGAACGGCGCCATGGTGCTCGATCGCGCGCGAGTCGGACGGCACTGTGTCATTGCGGCCGGAGCCCTCGTGACGCCCGACAAGACGATCCCCGACGGCAAGGTCGTCATGGGCGTACCGGGAAAGATCGTGCGCGACGTGAACGCCGAGGAGCTCGAGCTCATCGAATTCATCGCGCGGCATTATGTGGAGCGGAGCCACCTCTACAAGCGGGAGCTGAAGATCGACCCGCGCTCGAGCTCCACCCCCTGAGGGACGGCCTACAGGCTCCTAGCCGCCGGCGTGATGAGCTCCGCGTCGTTATTCGCCGGCTTGTTGACGCGCGTGCTCACCGGCCACGCCACCATGTGCTCATCCGGATACGGCTTCAACACCGACCACGCCTCCGGTGAACCGCCGCGAAGCCACGCGTCGCGGTCTTCCCTGGCGAGGATGGCCGGCATGCGCCGCTGGGTGTTGTGAATCTCCGCGAGCAGCCGGTTTGCAGGGACGGTGATGAGGACGCAGGACTCGATCGTTTGGCCTTGATCGGTGTGCGAGCGATCCCACAGCCCCGCAAAACCGAAGATCTCCTGGTCATTCAAGTGAATGTAGTAAGGTACCCGGGTCCTGCCATCGGCTTGGCTCTGCCATTCGTAGAATCCGCAGGCGGCGAGCAGGCACCGTTGCCCCCGATCCCAGGGGCCGCGATAGGAGGCCGCGGTTCGTATGGTTTCCATGCGCGCGTTGATGGTCGAGAATTTGGGCGCGACGCCGCGCGAGAAAAACGGAATCAAGCCCCAGCGCAGCCGCACCCCTTCGCGCCGGCCCGCGCGCACGCGGATGACCGGCACCTCCTGGGTCGGCGCGACGTTGAAGCTCAGCGGGAAGCGCCACTCCGTGCGCACCAAGTTGAACTCGCGCTCGATCGAGCCCTCATCCGGTGAGACGTAACGGCCGCACATCGCGACTCAGACGGTCTCCCTGCGTGCCTGCGGATGCGCTCCGGCGCGGGCGCCGCGGAGCTCCCGAATGAGCCCCGCGTGCACGGCCAGATAGCCCGCGGCGCCGTTGACGATGCGGTCGCGCACGCGCGCATTGACCTCGGCGAGCGCGTGAAAGGGAACTGCCGGAAAGGCATGATGCTCAAAGTGATAGGGCATCTGCCAGGCGAGGAATCGTACTGCAGCGTTCGTGTAAATGGTCCGCGTATTCGCGTACATGTCCTCGACGAGCGGGCAGCCGGTATGCTCGGCGAGCAAATACAACCGCAGGACCGGTTGGCCGAGCAGGAGCGGTAGGACCCAATAGAAGAGCGCGACGGGCGTGCGCGCCACGAGTGAGAACGCGAGGATCGCCGCATAGCACGCCCATAAGACACGCGCCTCGCGGACGACCGCAGCCCGCTTCGCCTCGGCCACGAAGGGCTCAGCGATGCGCCCCGTCACGGCGTGCTTGAGGGTGACCGAGAGGCGCTTGGTCCAATTGGGGATCCCGGTGATGCGCCAAAGATATGAGGAAAGCGTCGCGGGCGGGGGCTGCGCTAGCTCGGGATCGCGGGCCGGATCTTGGGTGAAGCGATGGTGCGCGAAATGAAACGCGCGAAAGTACTCGGGCGGCAGGATCATCACGGCGCCTGTGATCCAAGCGACGGCATCGTTCAGGCGACGACTCGCAAAAGCGGTGCGGTGGATGGTTTCGTGCAGCGCACAGAACGAGAAGTTGAGCACAACGCCATAGAGGATCATTGCAGGCACGAGCCAGAGCCGGCCGCGGCTTAAGCTGACGAGCAATCCCGTGACGGCGAGCGTGGCGGCGTGCAACGCGAGCTGCAACAACCCGCGCGCATCGGAGCGGCGCGCCAGGCGCCGCAGCGTATCGCGGTCGAGACCCGAGCACTGCGGAAGATCGGCATCCATCATGCAGGTCATTATATAAGGAGCCATATCAGAGCCTCGCGCATTTGAGCCGCGGTGCGATTGTCGCGGATGCGGCAGGCCGCCGAGCGCATTTCGCTGCTCCGCTGCGGGGCACAAGGGCGGGCTCGAGGTGCTACCTTTTGATACTATCGCCGCTGACTGGATGGCGGCAAAGCGAGCCCGCTTATGCAAAGGTGGCATGAATCCGCCAGACCGCGATGCGCAGAGCGCCGCCGTGGCGGGGACGCACCCGCGTATCTCGAGCACGCGAGCGCCGCGACGCAAGGCCGCCCAGCCGCCCGGCTCGATCGGCGACATTTCCTCCTCGGGAGTAGTGCGGCGCTCGCCTCGATCGCCTGTTCCTTGAGATGCCGTGTCGCGTGGGCGAGCGCGAACGCCGTTCCGCTCGCGCCGGTTGCCCGGGTCGAGATCGCCCACGACACCTATTTCGGAGAGACCCTCACCGATCCCTATCGCTGGATGGAGAACGACAAGGACCCGGATTGGCTGCCGTTTCTGAAAGGCCAGAATCAGCACACCCGAGCGTTGCTCGATGCGCTGCCCGGGCGCGCGGCGCTGCTCGCGCGCATTCGGCAGCTTTCCGGCGATACGGTGCTCACAAGCCGGGTGCAGCGTGCCGGAGGCCTCACGTTCATCCAGCAAAGGCCTTTGGGTGCGGACAACTACAAGCTCATCGTGCGCGAGGGTCGCCGCGATCGAGTGCTCATCGATCCGACCGTGCTCGGCGGTGCGAAGGGACACTTCTCGGTGGACTGGTGGCGCGCCTCGCCCGACGGTCGGCATGTGGTCTATGGAATTTCGAAGGACGGGAGCGAGGACTCGGTGCTGCGCGTGATTGCGGTCACCGACGGCCAGGATCTTCCCGAGCGCATCCCGAATACAGAGGCAGCCCATCCCTACTGGCTGGACGACGGCACGGGATTTTTCTACAACCAGCTCACGGGCGCCGTGGACACTCCGGAGCGCTACCTCGATAGCCAGGCGCGTTTTCATCGCCTGGGCTCGGACCCCGGTGCCGATCCTATCGTGATGAAACGCGGGCTCGTTCCGGCGGTCAACTACGAGCGCATCCAGGCGCCCTACATCATCGTTTATCCCGGTGCGAATCGTGTCCTGCTCGCCCTCGGCGATGTCCGGCCCGAGTTTCGCCTCTATAGCGCGCCACTCGCGGATGTGGTGGAGAATCGCGCCGCGTGGACGCCGATCGCCGATTTCGGGGACGAGGTGACCGGCGCCGAGATCGACGGTGAGGACCTGTACCTCATCGGCAACAAGGGTGCTCCGCGAGGGCGCGTTCTCAAGACGCGCATCTCCTCCCCGAACCTCGGCACGGCGCGCGAAGTCGTGCCGCAGGGCGCCACCGTAATCGAGGACATTTCGCGCGCCCGCGACGGGCTCTACCTCAAATTGATGGATGGCGGCATCAACCGGCTCGCACGCCTCGATCGCGGCGCTCGGATGGCCGAAGTCGCGTTGCCGTTCGAGGGCACGATCGGTGCTGTGTACGCCGTGCCCGACGAAGCGGGCGTGCTGATCTCGCTCAGCGGTTGGCTCCACCCGAGCGGCATCTGGTCGGTCGATGCGCAAGGGAGCGTCACCGATACCGGCATCACACCGCAGCCTCAAATCGTCACGAGCGCGTACGACGCGAAACGGCTATTCGCGACTGCTCGGGACGGAACGAAGATTCCCTATAGCCTGATCTACCGCAAAGGTCTCAAGCTCGACGGCCGAGCACCTGCGTGGATTTCTGCCTATGGCTCGTACGGATTGACGCCTTACACGCCGAGCTTCAATCCGCGAATCCTGGCGCTCATCGACGCCGGAGCCATCGTGGGTTATGCCAACGTGCGCGGCGGAGGCGAGTACGGTCGCGAGTGGCACAAAGCGGGGCAGCTCGCCAACAAGCCGAATACCTGGCGCGATCTCATCGCGGTCTGTGAGGACCTCATCGCGAGGAGATACACCTCGCCCCGGCATCTTGCGATCGGCGGACGCTCGGCCGGGGGAATCACCGTGGGACGCGCTCTCACCGAGCGACCGGACTTGTTCGCGGCGGTGGTCGACGGGGTCGGTTGGTCGAATCCGCTGCGCTACGTCGCCGAGCAAAACGGCTACGGCGAGGAGCCGGAGTGGGGCTCAATCAGCGAGGAGGCCGGCTACCGCGCGCTCAAGACCATCGACAGCTACCAAGCGGTCGAGGATGGAACGCCCTATCCCGCGGTGTTATTGACGACCGGCGTCACCGACCCTCGCGTCGCACCCTTTCACGTCGCGAAGATGGCGGCGCGCCTGCAAGCGGCCACGACCTCGGGCAAGCCTGTGCTTTTGCGCGTGGACTTCGCCGCGGGGCATGGTCCGGGATCGACGCGCGCCCAGCAGGACCGCGAAGCGGCCGATACATACGCGTTCCTGCTCTGGCAGACCCGGGGGTCGAGCTGAGCGGTTCACGGGGTGGGGGCTATCATCTTCTTGAGCAGGTCCCGCCAGCTCACGATTCCGATGGGCTTGAAATTCGCGTCGACCACCGGAATGCAGGACACCCCGTGCTCGAGCATGACCTGGATCGCCTCCGGGATCGTGGCTTCGGGGGGGAGCGTTACCGGTTTGCGCGACATGATCTGATGTACCCGCTTCTTGAGCGTTGCGCTATCGCGCGCCGTCTCCGAGACGGTGCCCACGTAGGGGCTGAGCGCGCGTAGCAGGTCCCGGTCTGAGATGACGCCGCAGAGCCTGCCGTGGTCGACCACGAGCAGGTGATGAAACTTCGCGGAATCGAAGATCTGCTTGACGACCGAGAGCGGATCGTCGAGCTCGACGGTGACGACCCGCGCGGTCATGATGCTCTTCAGGTTCATGGTCCGGCGCCCTGCGTATCGGCAGAGGCGCCATCCGCGTGCGCCTTCTCCGGCGTCTCGCGATGATAGGGGAGCCATTCATAGATCTCGGGCGAGGTCTGAGGATAGCTCAGGAATACCTCGCGCTCCTCGATCACCCGATCGAACTTGCGCCGATACAGCCGCCAGAGCGCGAACAGCGTGAAGGCGAGCGTGAGCACGATCACGTAGCCGAAGAAGGCGCGCGGCGCGATGAGCTCGATGGCATAGGTTCCCGTGGTCGGACCGATCGCGGCGCCCAGCGCCCAGACGAAGAGAAGCGTTGATGAGAGCGCCACGTAGTCGGCCTTGACCGCCCGGTCGTTCGCGTGTGCCACGCCGACGGCGTACAGACTCTCGGCGAGGCCGCCGAATATGCCGAAGAGCACGCCGGTCAGGATGAACATCATGTGCCGCTCGAGCCCGAGCAGAGCGGCCGCCACCGCGAGAATCCCCGCTCCCAGACCGATTAGGGTATGCAGCCGATCGATCTTGTCGGAAAGATACCCGATGGGCCATTGCAGGACCAAGCCGCCGAGCGACACGCAGGCCATCAACCACACGACGTGCTGCTGGTCGAAGCCGAGCGCCAGGGTGAGCAGCGGGCCCACCGTGAAGAAGCCTGTGAGGACCAATCCGTTGAGGAGGCAGGCGAGCACGCTCGCTGGCGAGGTGCGCAAGGCCTTCAAGATCTCGAGCTGGACGCGCTTCGGCAGTGTCGGTGCGCGCACGTCGATTCCCACCATCGGCACGAGCGCCAGCGTGGTAGACATGCTGGCGATGAGCAAGAATTCGGGTCCCTTGACGTTCAAGTTCTGGCCGAGGAGCTGTCCTGCGCCGTAGAAGAGCCCGTAGGTGAGCACGTACACGGTGAGCACTCGGCCGCGCTGCTCGTTGGCGACCAGCACGTTCAGCCAGCTCTCGACGATGATGGCGAGTCCGGCGGCATTCAGGCCGATCACGAACCGCAGGCAGGCGAGTACGGGCACACTCTCGGCAAAGTACAGGCTCGAGATGGCCACTGCCTTCATCCCGGCGAAGGCAGCGTAAGCGCGCTCGAGGCCGACCGGCGCGATGATCTGGTGGGCGTACAGGCAGCCCGCCAGAAACCCCAGCGCTTCGGCGGTCGCGATCAAGCCGATGACGCCCGGGGAGAGCCCCATCGCGGAGAATCGCAACGGCAGGAGCGAGGCCATGGTTCCAGCACCCAGCATGATAAGCGCCGTGCTCAAAAGCGGCGGCACCACACGCCAGGGAATCGTGGCTGTGGCGCTCGCCTCCGTGGGGGCGGGCACCGTGCTCATGGGGCGAGCTCGATGTCCATCGCAAGGCTCGTCGCCACGAACCCGGCGGCACCGGCCACGAGCCTGCGGAACTCTCGCTCGCCTTCAGGCGTGAAGCGAATGACGCGCGAGAGCCGCTCCCGCCGCGCCCAACCCGTATCCAAGATCCTCTTGAGCAATTGAGAGCCCAGCGCGCCGGCGAGGTGCTGGCGCCGCTCGCTCCAATCCATGCAGGGTCGGCAGAGCGTGCGCCGCCGGCCGCCGAGCTCGCCCGCATCGATGTTGAGCGTCGCAAACCATCGGCCCCCGGCTGGCGTGAGCCGCAGTCCCTCGGGAGCGCGCAGCAACACCCCCGCTTGCAGCAGTGCCTCGAAGGCGAGCACACCGAGCTCGCCCGCGAGATGGTCGTAGCAGATGCGCGCCCTGCGCAGCGCCGGCTCGCGCGGGCTCGAGACGAGGCGCACGGCCCCCGTGCGAAGCGCCACCCCCATCAGCGATTCGAGGAGCTCCGCGACATCGGCGCCGGCGAGGCGATAGTAGCGGTGCCGTCCCAGCGGGTCGACGGCCACTAGGCGCGCATCGAGGAGCTTGGCGAGATGCGCGCTCATGGTCTGCTTGCTGACGCCGGCGATCGCAGACAACTCCGTCGCGGTGAGCGCACGATCGGCCATGAGCGCGGTCAGCGCCTCGGCGCGCGCGGGGTCGCCCAAAAGAGCGGCGATGCGGGCAATGTTCGGTCCGTCTTTCATGGTTCGACGTTAAACGAACTATCGCATCGGCGCAACCGAGTACGCTATGAAGACTCGCACGAGCAGCTCGCAACATCAGGAGTGACCGATGATCGCCTGCTTCATTCGCTACGAGATCGATGCCGCGCAACGCGCCGCCTTTAAGACCTATGCCGCGAATTGGGTCGACATCATTCCCCGCTGCGGCGGCCATCTCATCGGCTATTTCCTCCCGCACGAGGGCACGAATTACGAGGCATGGGGTCTTATCGGCTTCGATTCGCTCGCGGCCTACGAGGCTTACCGCACGCGCCTCAAGGCGGACGCGCAGGCGCGCGAGAATTTCGCCTTTGCGCTGGCCCACCGCTTGATTGCCCGCGAGCAACGCACCTTCGTCGAACTACTCGAAGGGAGCTTCAATATTCCTCACGCTGGGCCCTCGGCGCTATAGCGTGCGATCAAGCCGGTGCGCACGGCGCGCCGATAGGTGTGCCCGTAGAAGTAGGCGGCGGCGAGCAATTGCAGCAGGCCGACCGCCGTACCCTGCGCAAGTGAGGCCAATGCGAAGGAGCGGCCAAGCAGGAGATTGCGCATCCCCTCGAACACGTAGGAGGGCGGCAGGGCGAGCGCCACCTCCTGCATCCAGCGGGGCAACACGCGAAGCGGGTAGAAGACCGCCACGAACGGCGACATCAGCGCCGGTATCGGCCATAGGAGCCACTCGGATGCCGGCCCGAGTCGCAGCACCATCGCGCTCGCCACGATCCCGATCGTAATGCCGAACAGCGAGAGCAGGAAGATGAAGGCCGCGAGCGCAGGTCCCATCGAGAGGAGCTGCAAATGAAACAAGCCACCCGCCAGCAGCAGCATGACGAGAAGCCCGAAAAAGCTGGTCATCACGCTGGTGACGACCAGGCCCGAGACGTATTCGGATACCGACAGCGGCGAGGAGAATAGATTCAGGAAGTTTCGCGACCACACATCCTCGAGAAACGCGGTGCTCACGCCCTGCATCATGCGCGTGCAAAAATCCCACAGCAGCACCGCGCCCAGAAGCATCGGCAGGAAGTTCACACCGCTGCCGCTCACGGCGTTGAGATAGCGCGTGATGAATCCCCACAACACGATGTCGACCGCGCCCCAGATCACCATCGGGACCACGCGCACGGGACTGCCGCGCATCAAATAGAGCTGACGCAGAACGACACCGGCGATGGGCCGTAGCTTCATGGCGCGACGCTCACATGGACCAAGGGCTCGCGCGCGACCCGGATGAACAACTCCTCCAAGTCCGCGGCCCCATGCTCCTGCGGGAGCCGCGCGGGGTTTCCTTCGAGCAGTACCTTGCCGTGCGACAGGAACAGCACCCGGTCGCAGACCGCCTCCGCCTCGTGCATGTTGTGAGAGGTCCACAAAATCCCGCAGCCGTCGC
Source organism: Steroidobacteraceae bacterium (assembly GCA_035319505.1). Taxonomy (GTDB): domain Bacteria; phylum Pseudomonadota; class Gammaproteobacteria; order Steroidobacterales; family Steroidobacteraceae; genus Bog-1198. The sequence goes on from DATHCO010000316.1 coordinate 13,979, forward strand.
GCGTCGCGAGATTCTTGATTTTCTCGCGAATGATCTGCGCGG
>DATHCO010000317.1:0-4280 GCA_035319505.1 Steroidobacteraceae bacterium
GGCGGCGGCGACCTTCTTCTGCGACCGCAATCCGGAACGCCGCATGGTGAGTATCGATCCGAGCGATCCCGACGATGTGCCGATGTATGGGGGTGCTCATCTGGGCGGATGCCGCAATTGCAGCGAGTAGCGCGCTCGCGACCCGACGCCAAGTAAACTACGGCAGACTGGGAGGTCCAGGGGAGCGGGGGCATGAGGCGCGACAAATTCTCGAGCCGCGGGACGGCGATGCTCATGGCGCTTGCGCTCGCGGCAGCATCGATGGGGCTCTCGCTCCAGCCCGGCGCGCAGGCCTCCGAGCTTTACGGGCCCGCCGATCCGGGACAGAAGGATGCCGCACGCTTCGATCCCAGGCGGCCCATGGCTCAGGAGATGCACACCGACGTGCCGGACGGCTTCACGGTTGCCGCCGTCGGGGATCTCATCATCTCGCGTCCGTTATCACAATACGCCGACCGCTTGCCCGGATTCGCGATGGTGCTCGACGTGCTGCGAGGCGCAGACGTCCTCTACGGCAATCTCGAGACCACCTTGTTCGATGCACGTTCCTTCCGCGGGGCGCCGTACTCCTGGGACGGTGATTGGACCAACTCATCCGAGCCGGCGGCCGCCGCCGACCTGAAGCGGATGGGGTTCAGCATCGTCTCGCGCGCCAACAATCATGCGCTCGACTGGGGCCTCGAGGGTATGCGCGCGACCGGCCGATATCTCGATGAGGCAGGCATCGTGTACGCGGGTGTCGGCGAGGATCGAGGTCTGGCCCGCGCGCCCCGGTTTCTCGAAACCACCAAGGCGCGCATCGCGCTCGTGTCGATCGCCTCGACGTTCAGGCCGACCACCGACGCGCTGCCGCCTCATGATGCGGCTCCCGGCCGCCCGGGCCTGAATGCACTGCACGTGACGCGTACCATCGTGCTGCCCGCAGCCGCCATGCGCTCGCTCGCGGCCATCGACTGTGAAACCCACGGGCTACACTGCCGGGAGACGCCGGCAGAGCTCGAGCTGTTCGATCTCAAGTACCGTCTCGGCAAGGCGTTTGAGTACGACTATGAGATGGATCCCGAGGACCTTGCGGAGATCGGCAAGAGCATCCGCTCGGCGCGGCAGAATGCGGACCTGGTGATCGTCTCGATTCATTCCCACGAGTGCACCGTGGGATGCGATGATCCGAACAAGCCGCGCGGCGCGGGAGATTTCCTGCGCCGCCTCGCGCATGAGGCGATCGATTCGGGCGCGGACGTGTTCGTGACCACCGGCAACCACAATCTGGGAGCGATCGAGCTGTACCGCTCGCCGCGAAGGGGCCTGCGGCCGATATTCTATGGTCTGGGCAATTTCTTCTGGAGCGACATTCAGCTTCCCCTGCCGCATGACCTGTTTCAGGGCAACCGGGCTCTGCTCGCCTCGGCTTGGCAGGATCCGCAAAAGGCCACCGACTATGATCTCACCGCGCCCCTCAACACGCAGAGCTTCGCACACGATTTCACCTTCCGCAGCGTCATCGCGGTCAGCCGCTTTGCCCGTGATGAGCTCGCGGAGGTGCGCTTGTATCCGATCGAGCACGGCTACGGCGAGCGGTTGCCGAGGAGCGGGATTCCGCGCCTGGTGAGCGATGCGGCAACCTCGGCGGCCATCTTCAAGGAGATCGAGGAGGCGACCCGCGTATACGGGCTGCCGCCGCTCGAGTGGCACATCGCGGACAACGTCGCGACGCTCGGCGGCGCGCATTAGGATCAGACGACGCTGCGGCGTGCGCTGGGCGGCGCCGCAGCGAGGCCGCGCTCGCCCGCCACCTCAGGACGGCGCGCCGGCCGCGACCCGTGTAGAGGCCTCCGGGGCCGGTGCAACGCTCAGAGAATCCGCGGCCGACTCGCTGCAGGGAATCGACAGCACGACGGCGAGACCGGGGTTTCGATCGGCGAGCTCCAAGCAGGCGCCGTGGAGCTTCGCCACGGCCTGCACGAGACTCAACCCGAGGCCGACACCCGGAGTGCCGCGGCTCGAGTCGCCGCGATAGAACCGCTCGAGGACCTTGACTTTTTCCGAATCCCGAATACCCGGGCCGTCGTCACAAACGGCGATCTCGGCGCAGCCGTCGTCGCGGCGCCGGACACGGACCTCGACGGTTCCGTTCTCGGGAGCAAATTTCAGCGCGTTGTCGATCAGGTTGCCGAGCGCCTGGGCAAGCAGGATCGGGTCGCCCATTGCCTTCGCGGACGCGCCCGCCTTGAAGTTGAGCCGGATATTCTTGAGCTCGGCGGCGGGCGCGTAGAACTCCACGGCGGTCGAGACCAGATCCACGAGATCGAGCGGCACGAATCCCGATCGGCGCAAGCCTGCATCGATTTGCGCCAGGCGCAAGAGCGCGTCGAAGATGCGGATCACTCGGTCGACGTCCGCGACCGCGGCGTCGATCTCCGCGAAGGTCATCTCGGGCGAGGGCCGCATCAGGGCGAGCTCCTCGAGTCGGGAGCGTAGCTCCGCGAGCGGCGTGCGCAAATCGTGGGCGATGGAATGAGACACGTTGCGCACGCCGTGCACGAGCTGCTCGATCTGCTCGAGCATGCCGTTGATCGTGCGCGCGAGCGTGTTGAGCTCATCGTCGCTCAGATTGGTGGGGAGGCGGTGCTTCAAATCCCCGTGAATGATCGCCGACACCGTCTGGCGAATGCTGTGAACGCGCGACATGAGGGCGCGCCGCGTGATGAGCCCGACCAGGAGGCCGGCAATGGACAGAACCGCGATGGCGGCGGTCAGGCCATACCAAAATCGGCGCTCGAGCGGCGCAAAGAGCTTGTTGTCGCGTCCCACCAGCAGGTAGTAATCGCCCAGATGCGCGACGTGGGCCAGCGTGTCCTGGATCCCGCGCTCTCCGGTGTCGATCTTGAGCCGGTAATTTCCGGCGCTCGTCGGCAGATTCGCCGGCCACACGGCGAGGTTGCCCGCCAGCGGACGGCGAGAGGAATCGGTCAGCAGCAAGATGCGGTCGCCGGCGATTTGCATGTGCACGCGCGCATCGATGAAGCTCCTCAGCCCATCGCCGCCGTCGCGGCGGTATACGTCGGTGAGGCGCATCGCGTCGGCCTGCAGGATCTCGCTGCGGCCGTCCTGAATCGTCACCTGCCACGCGTACCAGAGGGGGGCCGCGAACAGCACCAGGGCCGTGATCCCGAGCGCGACGTAGCCGAGCGCGAGAGACAGCGCGGAGGAGCGCATCATGCGAGCGCTCGCCTAGTCACCGGCGCTCACCATGTAGCCGGCGTTGCGCACGGTACGCAGCAACGGACGCTCGAACTCCGCGTCGATTTTCTGGCGCAGCTTGCTGATGTGCACGTCGACGACGTTGGTTTGCGGATCGAAGTGATACTCCCATACGTTCTCGAGAAGCATGGTTCGTGTGACCACTTGACCGGCGTGACGCATGAGGTATTCGAGCAACTTGAATTCCCGCGGCTGCAGCGTGATCGGCCGATCGCCGCGAGTGACCTTGCGCGTCATCGGGTCCATGTGCAAGTCGCCCACCGTGAGCGGAAGCTCTCGGTTCACGCCCTGAGCGCGGCGATGCAAGGCGTCCACTCGCGCGAGTAGCTCGCCGAAGGCGAAGGGCTTGGTGAGATAATCGTCGCCGCCGCTGCGCAGGCCCCGAATCCGGTCGTCGACTTCCGCGAGCGCGCTCAAGATCAAAATCGGCGTGCGCGACCCCGCCCTGCGCAGTACCTCGATGATGGCCAGGCCGTCGATATCGCCGGGCAGCATGCGGTCCATGATGATGACATCATAGGGCTCGCTTGCGGCGAGGAACATCCCGTCACGCCCCTTCGCCGCATGATCCACCGTGTGCCCCGCTTCTTGAAGTCCCTTGATGACGAACTGGCTGACCCGTTCGTTGTCCTCGACCAGCAGGATCTTCACGGCCTCTCTCCGAATGGCGCAGCTTGCGCGCCCGGGGCCGCGTGGGCAGGTTCGATCTCGTACCCTTCCTCCCTCCGGCTCTTGAGCCACAGCCTGAAGCGGTCGAGGTACAGATAGACGACGGGCGTGGTGAACAACGTGAGCGCCTGGCTCAGCACCAAGCCGCCCACCATCGTGCAGCCCAAGGGCTGGCGGAGCTCCGAGCCCGTGCCGTGCCCGAGAGCGAGCGGCAGCGCACCGAGCAAGGCCGCCATGGTGGTCATCATGATGGGTCGAAAGCGCAACAGGCACGCTTGGCGGATCGCCTCCTCGGGCGAGAGGCTCTGTTCGCGCTCGGCCTGAATGGCGAAATCCACCATCATAATCCC
>DATHCO010000318.1:0-5348 GCA_035319505.1 Steroidobacteraceae bacterium
GGGCTTGGCGGATGCCGTGCCCAGCGCTTGGGCGATGCTCATGCGGGTTTCCTCGCGCCGATGAGATGCCAGGCGGCCTTGCGGCCGTAGTCCTCGCCGCTATCGTCCGCGGCGTCCGGGAACACGGCGCGATCCACGACGGCGGTAGCCGCCCCGTGGATCAAGTCGGAGCGCTTGAACCCTGCCTGAATCAGAAATCCGTCGAGGTCGATCTCGTGCATGGCGCTCCAGAACGGCTCGTTGTTGTAGAAGGCGTCCCAGTCGCGCATCGCCTGTTCGAACAGGGACATATCGGGCCCGTACTGCGGTTGCTCCAGATGCAACACGAGGCCACCCGGCTTCAGCAGCCGAAAGCTCTCGCGCATGACAGCCTTCATCGAGGTATAGGAGAGCTCGTGCAGGAACATGGTCGTGAGCACCCAGTCGAAGGAGGCGTCGGGAAGGCGCGAGAGATCGGCGCCGTCCGCCTGCACGAAGCGGAGATTCCGGATACCCATCGATCGCGCGCGTGCGAGGGCGTAGCGCAGAACCGGTTTGCTCACATCGACCGCGGTCACTTCCGCGTCCGGATAGGCCGCCGCGATCGGCAACAGGCTGTGTCCGAGCGTCGAGCCGATGTCGAGGATGGCTTTCGGCCGGAAGGCCGGCAGATTGCGCTCGACCCAGCGCAGCACCGCTCGGCCCCCTCCATCCGAATAACGTCCGAGCGTACCGCCGGTCGTTGCGAAGATTCCGCTGTCGTAATTCGCCGCGGCCGAGACGTCGCCCGGAAACATCTCCGTGTGGTAGCTGCCAGGCATGCAGTGATGATCGACCGCGGAGACGTAACGGGGCACCTTGACATCCGGATCGGGCACGAAGCCAGGATCCTCCGCGACCACTCGATCGACTTTGGCCGCCAGTTCCTCCGCCTGGCGCACCGCGACCCAGCGCCCGGCCTGCTGACGCTGCTCCATGGTCATGCGCCGCAGCGCGGACCACGTTTGGTAGTACGGGTCCCGGAGGAGCGCCTTGCGCACATCGTGGCGCGTTTCGAACCGGCCGCCGGCCGCCGATACTTGCGGCGCGACGCGCTTGTCGAAGGCGGCCTTGACCGAGGGCAGAACGCGCGCAGCGAGATGGCGATTCATCTGCGCTAGAAAATTGAATCGCTCGATCTCGTCGTGAGTCGTGTGCGGGAACACTCCGTGACGTCCGACGACGCGATAGTCCGGTGGTCCCTGATAAGTCGCTTTCATCGCCGTTTCGGACATTCGGCCTACCTCGACCGGGTCATTCGCCCGCGCCCAAAGATCATAGCACTCGAAAAATCGTCGACGGAATCCTTATGCGGTCGAGCCGTGTCGCCCTGCGCCACGGAAGCCGAGCGGTAGACCGGCGAGCGGCGTGAACCCGTAGAGCGCCTCATCCGGGAGAGCCTCGGACAGGATCTTGCGCACCGTGAGCAAGGCAGCGAGATCGATGCCGGTCTCGAATCCCATCGCGGCGAGCATGAAGCACAGGTCCTCGGTCACGATATTGCCGGATGCACCCGGTGCGAACGGACAGCCGCCCAATCCGCCGAGCGAACTGTCGAACGTCGTGATGCCCTCTTCGAGCGCCGCCAGCGCGTTCGCGAGGCCCAGGCCGCGCGTGTTGTGCAGATGAATTCCCGAGACAGCCGCGGTGCCGACGGCTCCGCGAACCAGCCGGATGATGTGGCGCACCGCGGCGGGATCGGCGTAGCCGGTCGTGTCGGCCAAGCCGAGCTCGTCGCAGCCCGCCGCCATCAGCGCCTCGGAAAGGCGGGCGATTTGCGCATCCGAGATCGGTCCTTCGAGCGTACAGCCGAAGACCGTCGACAGCGAGCCCTCGAACCGCGGCCGGCGCTCCTTCGGAAGCGTTGCCAGAAATTCCGCGATCGATCGAGCCTCGGCGAGGACCTCGGCATGGTTGCGCCGGAGGTTGCGCAAGCTGTGGGTCTCGCTCACGGACAGAGGCAGAGTGATTTTGTGCGCTCCGGCCTCGACCGCGGCCTCTGCCCCGCGCAGATTCGGGACGAGCGCGGCGACCGTGAGCCCCGGGAGCGTGCGCGCAAATCGCACCACTTCCGCAGTATCCGCGAGCTGCGGCAGGAGCTTGGCGGGAACGAAACTTCCCACCTCGATTTCCCGCACTCCGGCGGCCGCCTCCGCGGCGATCCAGGCGATCTTCGCGCGGGTCGGCATGATGGACGCGATGCTCTGCAGGCCGTCGCGCGGTCCGACCTCACTGATCAGTATCGGCGGATGGCCCATCGTTCTTCACCGGTCACATATGTAATAATACTATAGCAAATACGGCCCGAGTGCCCGCGTACGGCGCCCCAGCGCGGTCGGGATATGGCTTTGATGGAGTCGCGATGCAGCCCGACGAATTGCCGCTCGCCGGCGTGAGTGTGCTGGAATTTACCCACATGGTGATGGGTCCATCGGCGGGCCTGATCCTCGCCGACCTGGGTGCCGAGGTGACGCGCGTGGAGCCCATCGGCGGGGACCGCACCCGCGTACTGCAGGGCTCCGGCGCAGGCTATTTTGCGATGTACAACCGCAATAAGCGCAGCATCTGCCTCAACCTCAAGGATCCTGCGGGAATCGGCCTCGCGCGACGCCTGGCGCGGGCGTCCGACGTCCTGATCGAGAACTTCCGCCCCGGAACCCTGGAGCGCCTGGGATTGGGCTACGAGGCGTTGAGCGGCGAGAATCCGCGGCTCATCTATTGTTCCGCGAAGGGATTTCTCACCGGTCCCTACGAGCACCGCGCGGCGCTCGATGAGGTCGCCCAGATGATGGGGGGCCTCGCCTATATGACCGGGCCGCCCGGCAAGCCGCTGCGCGCGGGGGCCTCCGTCATCGACGTGACGGGCGGCATGTTCGGCGTGATCGCGATACTGGCGGCGCTCGAGCGGCGTCATCGCTCCGGCAGAGGAGCACGGGTCAAGTGCTCTTTGTTCGAGACGACGTGCTTTCTCGTCGGGCAGCACATGGCGCAAATGGCCGTGACGGGCAAGGCGGCGGCGCCGATGCCGGCTCGCACGTCCGCATGGGCCATCTATGATGTGTTCGAAACGGCGGGAGCGGAGCAGGTCTTCGTCGCGGTGGTGAGCGATGCCCAGTGGCGGGCATTTTGCGAGGAATTCGAGCTGGTCGAGTTCGCGCGCGACCCGATGCTCGAGACCAACAATGCGCGCGTGGAGCAGCGTCCCCGGATCCTGCCCGTGATTCGCGCACTCTTCCGCGCGTACACTCGCGAGAAGCTGCTCGATCGTCTCGAAGCGATTGGAGTCCCGGCGGCGGAGATCGGACGGCCGGAGGATCTATTCGACGACGTGCATCTGAATGCGAGCGGCGGACTCGTGGAGGTCACGCTGCCCGACGGGCGATCCACGCGCTTGCCCGCGCTCCCCATCGAGCTTGACGGGGGTCGATTCTCCAAGCGCAGCGATCCCGCGGCTCCTGGGGCAGACTCGCGCGCGGTGCTCGAGTCCATCGGCCTTGCAGGCGCGGAAATCGAGGCGCTGCTGCGCACCGGCGTGGTCGCGTAGGTAGGGCTCTCCTAGTGCTGCAGGTCGATGCGCAACTGATATCGATCGGACCGATAATGGGCGATGGTCAAGAGGATCGGCGTCGCGGACGGATCATAAACCGTACGGGTGATGCGCAGGATCGCCGAGCGCGGCTCGACCTCGAGCACCCGGCAGATCACGGGGTCGGCGAGCATGGCGGCAATGGTCTGAGTCGCTTTTCCGAGCCTGAGTCCCGCCTTCTTGATGAGCTTCAGGATGGGCATCTTGGTCAGGCCTGCGCGCGTGACGTGGCTCGACAGTGCCGGGGAAACGTAGCTCACCACGTAGCCGAGCGGCTCTCCATCGAGGTATCGAACGCGCACGGCGCGCACGACGCGCTCGCCCGGTGCGAGGTGCATGGCCTCCGCGATGCCAGGCGCGGCAACCTCCGTCTGCAGCGACAGCACGCGCACCTTGGTCACTCGGCCGAGCTCGAGCAGCGAATCGACCGCCCGATCGATATTGGCCTCGAAAGGCTTTGCCGGCGGCCGAAAGATCACGGTGGTACCGACGCGGCGCTTGCGCGCAACGAAATGATGCTGTGCCAGCTCATCCAGTGCCCGACGCGCAGTGATGCGCGAGACGGAGTAGATACGCGACAGCTCCTTCTCGGTCGCGACGACCGAGCCGAAGGGACGCTGTCCCGAAAGGATCTCGTCGCGAACCTGCAGGAAGATCTGATGGTAGAGAGGTATGGCGGCCGATCTGTCTACCGCGCTCCCGCGCTTGCTTGTCGTGTTCCCCATAAACCAACGCCGTCGATCTATCGAACCTGCGGCAACCTACGCGAGTGGCGCAGTCGCCAAATCCCCGTCAAAGATCCATTCTAGTGCAAGCCATTGGCGCGGGGCGGCTTTATGCGAGGAGGATCGAGCATGCATCATCGGGTGATCGCCGGGACGATCCTGTACACGTCAAACCGCCCCGAAAGGCGGGGCGAGAGGCGCGGCGTCGAGCACTTTCGATTCACCCGTCATGGTGACGGTGCCGTGACGCTACGGGCCTACTGTGAAATCGAGGAGCCCGACCCGACGGTGCTGCGGGACGTCGTCTATTCGCTGGACCCGTCGGGGAGGCCGGCCGACTGCCTGTTGCGGCTCACGGTCGGCGATCGCTACATGGGGTCGGGGTGGTTTCGCTTCCAGCCCGGCTTCGTGGAATGCGAGTCCTACGGCGCCTCGACGGGTCGGATATCGCAGAGGGTGACGCTCGATGAGCCCCTGGATGGATTCGGGACTCATCCCATCGTGGCGGACGGCTATCTCCTCGCGTGCCACGCGTGGACCGAAGGAGAGCTGAAGAAGCTCCATGTCCTGGTACCATCGCCCGATCATCGCGGTGCGACGCCGCCCCTGCTCGCCCACGTGCGCATCGGTGTACGGTATGTCGGCCGTGAGACGGTCGAAGTCCGCGCCGGACGCTTCGCCGCGCGCCATTTTACATTTCTCGATGACGGATCGTCAGGCATGAGCGGCCAACATCCCCCCTATGATGTGTGGATCACCGACGATGCAGACGGCATTTTCCTGAAGGGCGGCGTCGGCGGCTATATGCAGACATGGTATGAGCTGGTCGTTCTGGAGTGTTGATGCCTGCGACGCTGTTCGAGAAGATATGGCAGATCCATAAGATCGACGAGGATCAAGGCGGTGCCTTGATCCTGATCGACCGGATCCTTCTGCACGAGCGCACGGGGGGCATCACTCTGCAGAGTCTTGCGGCGGCCGGACGGCGGGTTGCCGCACCTGGCCAGGTCTTTGCCACC
>DATHCO010000319.1:0-17324 GCA_035319505.1 Steroidobacteraceae bacterium
GACTCGCGATGGCGACCATGGATGCGATCAAGTTATTCGGCGCCGAGCCCGCGAACTTCCTCGACGTCGGGGGCGGCGCGACGACGGAGAAGGTGACCGAGGCATTCAAGCTGATGCTCGAGAACCCGAAGGTGATGGGTATTCTCGTGAACATCTTCGGCGGAATCATGCGTTGCGACACGATTGCCGAAGGGATCATCGCCGCGGCGAGGGAGGTGAAGCTCTCCGTTCCGCTGGTGGTGCGGATGAAGGGCACGAACGAGGATCTCGGCAAGAGCCTGCTCGCAGACTCGGGGCTCCCGATCGTCTCCGCCGACAACATGGCGGACGCGGCGCAGAAAATCGTCGCTGCCGTCGCCGGGAAGTAAGGAGAGCCCGATGAGCATCCTGATCGACCGCAACACTCGGGTGATGACCCAGGGAATCACGGGCAAGACCGGCGCCTTTCACACCCGTCTTTGCCGTGATTATGCCAACGGCAGGAATTGCTTCGTCGCCGGCGTGAACCCGGCGAAGGGCGGAGAGCGATTCGAGGGCATTCCGATCTTCGCCACCGTCCGAGAGGCCAAAGAGCGCACCGGCGCGACGGTCTCCGTGATTTACGTGCCGCCGCCTTTTGCCGCCGCCGCCATCGACGAAGCCGTGGATGCCGAGCTCGATCTCGTGATCTGCATCACCGAAGGAATTCCGGTGCGGGACATGGTCGCTACGCGCTATCGGATGCGTGACAAGAAGACCTTGCTGGTCGGACCCAACTGCCCCGGCGTGATCACGCCCGACGAGATCAAGATCGGCATCATGCCGGGGCACATCCACAAAAAGGGCCGCGTCGGGGTGGTATCGCGGTCCGGGACGCTTACGTATGAGGCGGTCGGCCAGTTGATGGAGCAAGGGCTCGGACAATCGACCTGCGTGGGCATCGGCGGCGATCCGGTGAACGGCTTGAAGCACATCGACGTCATGCGACTGTTCAATGCGGATCCCGAGACCGAGGCGGTCATCATGGTGGGCGAGATCGGCGGCGACGACGAGGAGGTGTGCGCTCGCTGGATCAGGGAGCACATGAAAAAACCCGTGGTCGGCTTCATCGCGGGCCTCACCGCACCGCCGGGCAAACGCATGGGTCACGCGGGCGCCATCGTCTCCGGCGGGAAAGGCACGGCGGCGGAGAAACTGGCGGTCATGGAGGAGTGCGGCATCAAGGTGACGCGCAACCCCGCCGACATGGGCAGGCTTCTCAAGTCCGTGCTTTGAGCGCCCGGCACTCGAGTACGCCATGACCTGCACCTGTCGTGCCGGGACGAGCGCTGTTGCGCCGCGCGCGCTCCTTGAGGCGATGTTCCGGGCGGCCATCGCATCGGCGCAGCCGGCCGCATGCGTTCCTCCGCATCTTCCCAAGGCCCCGCGCGGCAAGCTCATCGTCGTCGGCGCGGGCAAGGCGTCGGCGGCGATGGCACGCACGGTCGAGGAGCATTGGCCGGGCCCGCTCACAGGTCTCGTGGTCACACGCTATGGCTACCGGGTTCCCTGCGAACGCATCGAAATCGTCGAGGCGGCACATCCGGTGCCCGATGCGGCGGGACTCAAGGCCGCCGAGCGGATGCTCGAGCAGGTGCGGGGCTTGGGCGCGGATGACCTGGTGCTCTGTCTCATATCGGGCGGCGGCTCGGCGCTCGCCCCGCTGCCCGCGCCCGGATTGACCCTCGAGATCAAGCAGTCGCTGGGCCGCTCGCTCCTGGCCTGCGGTGCCACCATCTCTGAGATGAACTGCGTGCGCCGACACCTCTCGGCGATCAAGGGAGGACGGCTGGGCGCAGCCTGCCATCCGGCGCGCGTGCTCGCGCTCGCGATCTCCGATGTGCCGGGCGATCGGCCGATCGACATCGCCTCGGGTCCCACGGTTGCGGATCCCACGACCTGCGCCGATGCGCTGGCGATTCTTCGCCGCTACGGCATCGATCCGCCGCCGCCAGTCCGTGAGCTACTCGAGAGTGGGCGGGGCGAGTCCTTGAAACCCGGCGATCCGCGCCTCGCCCGCTCCGAGCTGCGCATCGTCGCCACCCCGCAAATGGCGCTCGAGGCGGCGGCGGCCGTAGCGCGCGCCGCGGGCATCACTCCCTACATCCTGGGCGATGCGATCGAGGGTGAGGCACGCGATGTGGGCAAGGCGTTTGCCGGTATCGCCACGCACATCGCGGAGCGTGCACAGCCGGTGGGCGCGCCCTGCGTGCTGCTCTCGGGGGGCGAGACCACGGTGACCGTGCGCGGGAGTGGGCGCGGCGGGCGCAACGTCGAATTTCTACTCTCCCTCGCCATTGCGCTCGACGGCCATCCGCGCATCCATGCGCTCGCGGGAGATACGGACGGGGTCGATGGGCAAGAGGAGATCGCGGGGGGCGTGATGGAACCCGACTCGCTCGCTCGCGCGTGGGCCGCGGGGCTCAAGCCGAAGGACATGCTCGCCGATAACGATGCCCACAGCTTCTTCGCGGCGCTCCACGACTCGGTGGTCACCGGACCCACACTCACCAATGTCAATGATTTTCGCGCGATCTTGATCGAGGCAGCGCTTTGATCCAACACCGAGCCCGGATCGCGAGCCGTTTCAGCGCTTTCGGTAGCGCGGCAGCGCCTCGAGGATCGAGCAGGGGCGATGGCGGCTGTCGAGCTGTCGGCTGATGAGCTGGTCCCAACCGTCGCGGCAGGCGCCGGTCGAGCCGGGGAGTACGTAGATGACCGTGTTGCCGGCCATGCCGGCACAGGCGCGGGATTGCATGGTCGAGACCCCGACGGTCTCATAGGAGACGAGGTGCCAGAGGACGGTGAATCCCTCGAGCTCGCGGTCGAAGAGCTCGCGGAACGCCTCAGGAGCGATGTCGCGATCGGTAAGCCCCGTCCCGCCCGTGCTCACGATGACGTCCACCGCCGGGTCGTCGATCCAGCGCCACGCCTGGGCTTGAATTGCCGCCTTGTCATCGCCCACGATGGCGCGCGCCTTGAGCGCGTGGCCGGCCGAGGTGATGCGCTCGGCGAGCAAATCGCCGGAGGTGTCCGTGCTGCGATCCCGCGAATCGGAGATCGTCATCACCGCGACGCCGAGCGGCGTGAAGCTGCGATCGAGATCGATCTTGCCGCCCGGCATGCTCAGCCCCCGAGACGCCTTCGCACCAGCTGATACACCTCCTCGCTTTCGACCCCGGAGGACTCCATCAGTTTCTTGACTTCCAGGACGCTCGCCTCGGCGAAGTCCCGGTCTTTGATCGAGGGCGCATTGATGAGGACGTTGAGGCCCGCGCTGCGAAGGGCCGCATGCGCGGCGGAGACTGCCACACCGGCATCGCTGATGACGTGCTGGTAGCCGTGCTCGCCCGCGCGCCGCGCGAGCGCGATCACCTCGGCGCAGGCCCGGGCGCACTCGAGCGGGACGAGCGTCGCGCGGCGCAGACTCTCCTGGATCGCCGCGGAGCGCGCGACCTTGTCGCGCTCCGAAGCCTTGGGCAGCTTGTACGCGGCCATCAATCCGCCGAAGGCCGCCTCGTCTTCGGCGGCCATCGCCGCCACGCGCGGGCGCAGCGCCTCGGAGCGCGCGAGCACGGCGCGTAATACGGGCTCGATGGCTTCACACTCCTTCTTGCCGATGGAGACGTTGCATACCATGGAGACGAGCGCCGCGCCCATGGCGCCCATGAGCGCCGCCGCGCCTCCTCCGCCCGGCGTCGGGTCCGAGCTGGCGAGACGATCCAGAAAGTCGTTCAGACTGGCTTGCGTGATCACGATAGCGGTTCCGCGAGCTCCCGGGCCCTCATCCGACCATGGTCTTCGCGAGGGAGTAAATCTCCTGCGCGTCGAGCACGAGGTCATTTTGCTCGAACAGGCGTGCGATGCAGGCGCGATGGAGCGCGAGCTTCAGTGCGCCGAACCCCAAGGGTCCGAAGAGGATCTTGCCATGGCTCGAGGTACCGCGATCAGCCATGGCGATCCCCTCGATGCCCGCGGGAGGCGAGGCGTTCGCGTCCGCCACCAGCTCGAGCGATGGGCTCTCTTGCCACTGTCTTGCGGAGAGCAGCGTGATGCCCGCGGCGCCCGTGGCAAGCACGATCTGGGCGCCGGCGATCGCCGCGCCGCGCTCGGCCTCGGTCGCGGCCCCGATGGCCGTTACATCGACGGCGAAGCGGCACTTGAGCGCTTGACAGGCCGCCCGAACCACCTCGAGCTTTCGGCCGGTGATCGACACCGACGCGCCCTCACGCGCGAGGAGCACCGCCGCACGCTGGCCCACGGGCCCCGTGCCCGCGAGCACGACGGCGCGCTTGCCCTCGAGTGAGCGGCCGTGGGCGAGCCAGGCGACGGCCGCCGCCGCGGTGGTATTGGAACCGTTGCAGTCGAACATGACCGAGACACGGAACTTGGCGAAGAATTTCGCCTGAACCGCTTCGAGCAGCGCTTGGCCCGCACCCATGTTGCTCCCGCCGATGAAAATCGCCGTGTTTTTCTTGTCTTTCGGGCCGCGCGTGAAGATCGCGCCCTCGACGAGTGCGCCCACGTTCGCGGCGGTCACGCCGCCGTAGGCGGTCACCTGATCGGCGCCCCCGTCGTAGGCGACGACGTTATCGAAAACCGCGGGCAAGGGGTCTGTATCGAATTGGTAGAGGAGCTTCTTCATGGAGGTCGTGCGCCACGCGCGTCAGGTCACCAGATGCTGCGGCTTGCCGGCCGCCCAGCGCTCGATGTTATCGATCAGCTGGTCGGCGAGGAACTGCATGGCGCCATCCGAAGCCCAGGCGATGTGCGGCGTCAGGATGAAATTGGGACGCCGCACATCGAGCAAGGGGTGCCCGTTCCTCGGCGGCTCGACGGTCAACACGTCGAAACCGGCGCCGGCGATCAGGCCTTGGTCGAGCGCCTCGATGAGCGCCGCCTCATCGACGAGCCCGCCGCGCGCGGTGTTGATCAGAATCGCGGTGCGCTTCATCTTGCGAAAGGCCGCGCGGTCGATGAGGTTGCGCGTCGCGGGCATGAGCGGGGAGTGCAGGGAGATCACGTCGGACTGCGCGAGCACCTCCTCGTGCGGCGTAAATCTCACGCCCTCGGACTTCGGGGGAGCGTGATCGGCGAAGAGCACCCGCATGCCGAAGCCACGCCCGATGGCTGCCGTAGCCTGGCCGATCGCCCCTTCGCCGATGATCCCGAGGGTGGCGCCGTACAGATCGCCGATGGGGTGCGTGAGAAAGCAGAATTGTTCGGACTGGTTCCACACGCCGTTCTCGACGTCCTGGCGGTAGGCGAGGAGGTTGCGGCGCAACGCCAGAATCAGCATGAAGGCGTGCTCGGGAACGGTATGGATCGCGTAATTGCGAATGTTGGCGACCGCGATGCCGTGCGCCTTGCAGTAGGCGACGTCGATGACATCGTAGCCGGTGGCGGCAACGGCGATCAGCCTGAGCTCGGGCAGCTGCTCGAGCGTGGGCGCCCGCAGCGGCACTTTGTTGACGATCGCCACCTGCGCGCCCTGGAGGCGGGGCACGACCTCATCGGGCGCAGTCTTCTCATACTCGAGGTACTCGCCGGCGCCGACGGGCTTGCGCAGCGTCGCCTTGAGCGAGGCGCGGTCCAGGAACACGACGCGCCGGAGCAGGCGGCCTTGCCCTTCGCTCACGCTGTCGTGCTCTTTGCGCGCGCCGCCTTGCGCTTCGCTCACGCGGCCTTGCCCGCTTTGGCCGCGGCGAGGTCCTTCGGTGCGGCGGCGGCTGAATGGCTGCGCCAGTACTTCTGCGCGGCGGCTACACCGCTTCCCGCCTCGATCTTCACGCCGACGTCGAGCATGGCCATCTCGGCCCCTGCGATCGCACCCAAGAGCATGAGCTCGTTGAGATCGCCCAGGTGCCCGATGCGAAACAGCTTCCCTGCGACCTTCGACAGGCCCGCCCCGAGCGCGAGGTTGTAGCGATGGAATGCACGGGCGATGACTTCTGCGCCGTTGATGCCGTCGGGCACCATGACGGCCGAGACCGTATCGGAGTACCACTTCGGAGCGACCGCGCAGAGCTTCAATTTCCAGCCTTCGAACACCGCGGCGCGCGCGCCGCCGGCGAGGTGGGCGTGCCGCCGGAACACGTTCTCCAGTCCCTCCTCGGCGAGCATGGTGAGCGACTCCTTGAGGCCGTACATCATCGGCACCGATGGGGTATAGGGAAAGTAGCCCGACGCGTTGGCCTGCACCATGTCGCCGTAGTCGAAATAGCAGCGCTTCGAGCTCGCCTTCTTGGCCGCTTCGAGCGCCTTCTGGCTCACGCAGGTGACACCCATGCCCGCCGGAAGCATCAAGCCCTTTTGCGAGCCGCTGATGCATACATCCACGCCCCACTCGTCCATGCGAAAGTCGATGCTCGCAAGGGCGCTCACCGAGTCGACGAATAAGAGCGCCGGATGCTTGACGCTATCCATCGCCTGGCGAAGCGCTGCGACATCGCTGGTCACGCCAGTCGCGGTCTCGTTCTGGCACACCAGGACCGCCTTGATCTTGTGCTGCTTGTCGGCCGCGAGGGAGGCCAGATAGCGGTCGATTGGTGCTCCCTCGCCCCAGGGGGTTTCGAGAACCTCGGTCTCGTAGCCCAGCCGCACGCACATGTCGACCCACAGATGACTGAACTGGCCGAAGCGAGAAACGATCACCTTGTCCCCGGCATTCAGACAGTTGGTGAGCGCCGCTTCCCAGCAGCCCGTCCCGGAGGATGGAAACAGGATCGGGGTGCCCGTGGTGGTCTTGAAGATCGGCTTGAGGCCGTCGATGCAGGCCCGTGTGAGCTGCGGGAAGATCGGCGAACGATGATCCTCCATGGCCACCATCATGGCGCGCGTGACGCGGTCGGGTACGTTGGTCGGACCGGGCACGAACAGAAAATTACGACCTGCCATGAAAGCTCCTTGGGTGCGGGGGCGGAAAATCGGGCCGATATCTTACCGGCCGCAGCACGAGCGCACCGTCCTGCTTGCGACGCGGTTTTGCTTGATTGTACCGGGACACGTCGGCCTACGATATATGAGATATCATGGCCACGGCGGGCAAGATATCATGCCGCGGCCGCCAGCCGAGTTCCCTCGCCTGGAGGCGCGCAAGCACCCGGCGCGCGCCTTCTCGCAGGTCACGGGGCGGATCGGTGAGGTCACCGCCGTCGGTGAGCGGAGCCTGTTCATCAACGCGCAGGGCGGCCAGATCGAGGTGTTCACGCTGCGTCTCGAGGACGGCAAGAAATTGCAAGGCCCGGAGCTGTGCAAGCAGGCCGGCTTGGGTCCCGGAATCATTCTAGGGGCGGACGCGTGAGCGCGCCGCCTCGGGCACCGGGCAAGGTGGTCGACCACGAGGCTCAGGCGCTGCAGTAAAAACTCGCGTGCTATAGTGCGCGCCGCACTCGGTCAGGCCTCGACTTGACCTCGAACTCAACCCGTCCGCCGCGGGTGGCGCGGCACCGTCAAATGACCATTGAGGAGTAAACGTGCGTTCCGACATTGAGATCGCCCAAGCCGCCACGATGAAGCCGATCGCCGAGATTGCCGCCCGACTGGGCATCCCGGCCTCGAGTGTGGAGAACTACGGCCACTACAAGGCCAAGATATCGCTCGACTTCGTCGAGAGCCTGCGCCACAAGCCGGACGGCAAGCTCATCTTGGTGACCGCGTTGAGCCCGACGCCTGCGGGCGAGGGCAAGACGACCACCACGGTCGGGCTCGGCGATGCGCTCAACAAGATCGGCAAGAAAGCGGCCATCTGTCTGCGCGAGCCGAGCTTGGGGCCGGTGTTCGGTATGAAGGGCGGTGCGGCCGGCGGCGGCTTCGCCCAGGTCGTGCCCATGGAGGACATCAACCTGCACTTCACCGGGGACTTCAACGCCATCGCCCTTGCGCACAATTTGCTCGCCGCGCTCCTCGACAATCACGTTCATCACGGCAACGAGCTGGGGATCGACGTGCGGCGCATCGCCTGGAAGCGCGTCATGGACATGAACGATCGAGCGCTGCGCGACATCACGGTCGGGCTCGGCGGTCCCGGCAACGGTTTTCCCAGACAGGACGGGTTCGACATCGTGGTCGCCTCCGAGGTGATGGCCATCTTCTGCCTGGCGCGCAATCTCGCCGATCTCAAGGAGCGGCTGAGCAACATCGTGGTCGGCTATCGGCGCGATCTCTCACCCGTGCGCGCTCGCGACCTGAAGGCGCAGGGCGCGATGACCGTGCTCCTCAAGGAGGCGCTCAAGCCAAACCTGGTGCAAACGCTGGAGAACAATCCCGCCTTCATTCACGGCGGCCCCTTCGCCAACATCGCGCACGGCTGCAATTCGGTGCTTGCGACCTCGACCGCGCTCAAGCTCGCGGACTATGTGGTCACTGAAGCGGGCTTCGGCGCGGATCTCGGAGCGGAGAAGTTCATCGACATCAAGTGCCGAAAGTCGGGGTTACGCCCGCAGGCGGTGGTGATCGTCGCCACCATCCGTGCGCTGAAGTATCACGGGGGCTGCGACTTGAAGCAGATCAACACGGAAAATTTGGTCGCGCTCGAGAAAGGCATCGCGAACCTGGAGCGCCACGTGAACAACGTGCGCAACCTCTACGGGCTCCCCTGCGTGGTCTCGGTGAACCACTTCACTGCCGACAGCGCCGCCGAGCACGCGCTGCTCGGCAAGAAGATGGCCGCGCTCGATGTACCGCTGGTGGTCGCGCGGCACTGGGCCGAGGGCGGGGCCGGCGCGGTCGAGGTCGCGCGCAAGGTGGTGGAGCTCGTCGAGCGCGGTCAATCGAATTTCCGCTTTGTCTACGACGAGAAGCAGACCCTGTGGGACAAGGTCAAGACGGTCGCCACGAAGATCTACGGCGCCGCCGACATCTCAGCCGACGCCAAGGTCCGTGCGCAGATCGACAAACTGCAGGCGGACGGCTACGGGCACTATCCGATCTGCATCGCCAAGACGCAGTATTCGTTTTCGACCGATCCGGCCTCGCGCGGCGCTCCGAGCGGGCACACCGTCAACATCCGCGAAGTGCGGCTCGCCGCGGGCGCGGAGTTCATCGTGATGATCTGCGGCGAGGTCATGACCATGCCGGGGCTGCCGAAGGTGCCCTCCGCGGAGAAGATCGACATCGACGCCGAAGGGAAGGTCGTCGGACTGTTCTAGCCCGGCTTATTCATGAAGGGCAGCTGCTTTATCCGACGGCGCCGGCTTTGGAAGGGAATTTTCCGGTCCGCCGTCAACTAGGGCGGCACGGGCGGGGCCTCGCAAGCGCCCCGCCACCTACACGGTGAGCACAATCTTGCCGATGTGCTGCGAGGTCTCCATCAAACGATGCGCCTCGCTCGCCTGCGCGAGTGGAAACGTGGCGTGAACGATGGGCCGCACGCGCCCCTGCGAGAGGAGCGGCCAGACATTGCGGCGCACCGCCTCGGCCACGACCGCCTTCTGCGCTACCGTGCGAATGCGCAAGGTCGAGCCCGTGAGTGTCAAGCGCTTGCTCATGATCGTGTTCAAGTTGATCTCGGTGCGCGCCCCGCCGATCAAGGAGATGACGACCAGCCGGCCCTCGAGCGCGGCGGCCTCGAGATTGCGCGCCAGGTAGCTCGCGCCGACCATATCGAGGATGACGTCCACGCCCCGACCCGCCGTTTCCCGGCGAATTACTTCGACAAAATCTTCGCTGCGGTAGTCGATTCCGCGGGTCGCGCCGAATCGCTCGCAGGCGCGCACCTTCTCCGGGCTCCCCGCGGTCGCAAACACGCGCGCCCCCCAGGCAGCGGCGAGCTGGATGGCGGTGGTCCCGATGCCGCTCGTGCCGCCGTGAATCAGCACGGTGTCGCCCGCCTTGCAGCCGCCTCGATCGAACAAGTTGGTCCAGACCGTGAAGAACGTCTCCGGAATCGCCGCCGCCTCGACCATGGAAAGCCCACTCGGAACCGGCAAGCACAGCGGCGCCGCCGCGACCGCGTATTGCGCGTACCCACCGCCCGGGAGCAACGCGGTGATTTTCTCACCGACCGACACGCCTGCTGCGTTCGGTCCGAGCGCGATGATCTCGCCGGCGATCTCCAACCCGGGGATGTCCGAAGCGCCGGGGGGCGGGGGATAACGGCCTTGGCGCTGCATCACGTCGGGACGGTTCACTCCGGCCGCGGCCACTCGTACGAGCACTTCACCGTCCCCCGGACGCGGGGTCGGCCGTCGGGCAGGCTTCAATTGCTCCGGGCCGCCGGGCGCGGCGATCTCCACCACGGTCATCTCATCGGGCACGCTCGACATGGATATACCCCGTTTCTCTTGGACTCGCCTTCAGTCTGACACGTGAGCGCGCCGCCCGAGTACGCCCCGAGCGATCCAGCGCCGGCGATTGCCATCCTACCGGAATCCCCGCGGCCGTTCGCATTGGTTGGCGCGCAAAATCCGCGTAGACTTTCGGACGGCATGGCGAGACTCACGCGCAGGCCCGAGAGCAGCGACCGCTGGGGACCTTAGACGTGAGCGAGGCCCCCTTGAAGTTCTGCATCTACGGCGCCGGCGCGATAGGCGGTTACATCGCCGTCGAGCTCAAGTTGGCCGGGCACGAAGTGTCTGTCATCGCGCGCGGCGCGCACCTGCAGGCGATCCAGGAACGCGGACTCTCGCTCAGGATCGAAGGCCGAGAAAAGCTCGTGCAGCTCGCGGCGAGCGACGACCCGCGTGCCTTCGGTGCGCAGGACTTCGTCATTTGCTCGCTCAAATCGCATCAGGCACATGCGAGCGCACCGTCCTTCGCGCCGCTTTTCGGCGAGGCAACGGCCGTGCTGACCGCGATGAACGGTGTGCCCTGGTGGTACTTCTACAGGGCCGGCGGGCGATTCGACGGACATCGTCTGGCATCGGTCGATGCAGGCAATCGCCAGTGGGACTCGATCGGACCGCAGCGCGTCATCGGCTGCGTGGTGGAGCCCGCGTGCGAGGTGGTGGCACCGGGAGTCATCGCTCACCATGCCTTCCGGCGGTTCGTGTTGGGCGAGCCTGATGGCAGCCGATCGACTCGCGTGCGGGCTCTCTCGCGCGCTTTCGAGGAGGCGGGGCTCGATGCGCCGGTGCGGGAGGACATCCGCTCGAGCCTCTGGCTCAAGCTCTGGGCCAACGTGTGCTTCAATCCGATCAGTGCGCTCACCGGGGCGACGCTCGATCGGATGGTCGGGGAGCCTGCACTGCGTGAGCTGGCCAAGGCCATGATGCTCGAGGCGAAGTCCGTCAACGAGGCGCTCGGTATCGAGATTCCCGCGCAGATGATGGACCGGCTGTTCGCAGCGGCGACGGCGATCGGTCCTCACAAGATGTCGATGCTTCAGGACCTCGAGCGCGGCCGCTCCTTGGAAATCGACGCGCTGGTGACCGCAGTACAAGAGATCGCCCGCCTGACCGGGGTGCCGACCCCCCTGATCGATGCCGTCCTCGGGCTCATCCAGGAGCGCGGGCGCACGCTGGGGCTGTACACTCCTCTCGGGGCTTCGGAGCAGCGTCCAATTAACCCATAGGACCCATATGTCGACCGCCTACATCACCCATGCCGACTGCCTACGCCATGAGATGGGCGCGGGTCACCCGGAAAATCCGGACCGCCTCGCCGCCATCCACGAGCACATGGAGAGCTCGGGCCTTCTGCAGAGACTACGCTCCCTGGAAGCACCACTCGCGAATATCGAGGACTTGAAGCGCGTTCACCGCCCTCAATACGTCGATTTTATTTTCGAGCATGCGCCCAGGGAAGGTTACCTGCAGCTCGATCCGGACACCGCGATGAACCCCTACAGTCTGGCCGCGGCACGGCGCGCCGCGGGGGCGGGGGTGCTCGCGGTCGATGAGGTGATGGCGTGCCATGCCCAGAATGCGTTCTGCGCGGTTCGCCCCTGCGGCCATCACGCAACGCCGGTGCGCGCCATGGGCTTTTGCATCTTCAACAATGTCGCGGTGGCCGCAGCGTATGCGCTCGAGGTGAAGGGCCTCGAGCGCGTGGCCGTCGTCGACTTCGACGTGCACCACGGCAACGGGACGGAGGACACCTTCGGTGTTGCGCCGTGGCGAGAGCGTGTCCTCATGGCGAGCTTCTTTCAGCACCCGTTTTATCCGGGTAGCGGCACCGTCAATCCGGCCCCCAACATGTTCAATGTTCCGCTCGCCGCCGGCAGCGATGGCGCGGTGGCGAGACGCGTGCTGCGAGAGTCCTGGCTTCCCGCCCTCGATGGGTTCCGGCCGCAGATGATGCTGATTTCCGCGGGCTTCGATGCGCATCGCGATGATCTCCTCGGCGGCCTGGCGCTCGTCGAGGACGACTACGAGTGGCTCACCCGGGAATTGATGGGGATCGCGGCGCGCCACGCGCAAGGGCGCATCGTCTCGATGCTCGAGGGAGGCTACAACTTGGCGGCCCTCGGCCGCAGTGCCGTGGCGCATGTGAGGGCGCTGGCCCAGCATTGAGCGGCGGGGGCAGCGTCTCGGCGCGCCTCGCGTCGTGACGAGCGCGCCGGTGGCGCGGCGCGCCTGCGAGCCTCCTAGCCGTCGCCGCCCGGGGGCTCGGGGGGTATCCTCACGGCCCCCTTGGCGAGGCTCGCGAGCGCTTCGCGCGGCAGCTCGTCAAGCCCTGCGGTGCCGTGCCGCTCGAGGTGAGCGATCAGCTTCTGGCGCATTCGCGGTGTCCAGAACTTGGAGAGGTGGTTGGCGATCCCGGCGACCGCGTCCTTGCGGTCGGGCTCGGCACGAAAGAAATCGCCGATGTCGTTCGCCATCTTCAGCAGGTGCTCGGCGCCTTCCTGCGTCGCACCGCTCATGGTGAGCTACCTGCCTCTTGCATGGCGCGTACCTGCGGCTCTACTTGCTGCCGACGAACACATCGGCGCCCGCGCTCTTCAGGAGCGCCTCCTGGGTCTCGGTGAACTCGCGGAAGCGTCTCTGCCAATCGGAAGGTTGGCTCACGCGCGTCGCCTGCACGGCGGTGACCTTGTATTCCGGACAGTTAGTGGCCCAGTCGGAATTGTCCGTGGTGATGACGTTCGCACCGGAGTCCGGGAAGTGGAAGGTCGTGTAGATCACGCCGGGCTGCACGCGCTCGGTGACGCGGGCTCGCAGCACCGTATCGCCCGCCCGGCTCGCGATCCCCACCCAATCGCCTTCCTTGATGCCACGCTCCTCCGCGTCGTGTGGATGAATCTCCACGCGATCCTCGTCGTGCCAGCGGTTGTTCTCGGTGCGCCGAGTCTGCGCGCCGACGTTGTATTGGCTCAAGATGCGCCCGGTGGTCAGGATCAACGGGTACTTCGCGTTCACCTTCTCGTCCGTCGGCACGTACTCGGTGAGCAGGAACTTCCCCTTGCCGCGCACGAACTCACCGACGTGCATGGTCGGGGTGCCCTCCGGATGCTCGGCATTGCACGGCCACTGGACGCTGCCCAATCGATCGATCTTGGCGAAGCTCACGCCGGTGAAGGTCGGAGTGAGGCGCGCGATCTCGTCCATGATCTCGGCGGGGTGCGCATAGCTCATCGGGTAGCCGAGCGCATTGGATAGGAGTTGCGTGATCTCCCAATCGGCGTAACCCCCCTTCGGCTCCATCACCGTTCGCACGAGCGATATGCGCCGCTCGGCGTTGGTGAACGTGCCGTCCTTCTCGAGAAACGAGGAGCCCGGCAGGAACACATGCGCAAATTTCGCCGTCTCGTTCAAGAACAGGTCCTGCACGATGATGCACTCCATCTGTGTGAGTGCAGCCGTGACATGCTGGGTGTTGGGATCCGACTGGGCGATGTCCTCGCCCTCGAGGTACAGACCCTTGAACTCTCCGTCGAGCGCGGCCTCGAACATGTTCGGGATGCGCAGGCCCGGATCGCTGCGCAAGGCGACGCCCCAGACGCTCTCGAACTGTGCGCGGACCTTATCGTCCGAGACGTGCCGGTACCCCGGGAACTCGTGCGGGAAGGAGCCCATGTCGCAGGAGCCCTGCACGTTGTTCTGCCCGCGCAGCGGGTTGACGCCTACCCCCTCACGGCCCAGGTTGCCGGTGGCCATGGCGAGATTGGCGATACCCATGACCATGGTCGAGCCCTGGCTGTGCTCGGTCACGCCCAAACCGTAGTAAATGGCGCTGTTGCCCGCCGTGGCGTATAGCCGCGCCGCGGCGCGCACCTCGCTCGCCGGTACGCCGGTCACTTCCTGCATCGCCTCGGGCGAGTTCTTGGGCTGTGCGACGAATTTGCGCCACTTCTCGAAGGAATCCACCTCGCAGCGCGCGCGCACGAAGTCTTCTTTGACGAGACCCTCGGTGACGATGACGTGCGCGATCGAGTTGATCAGCGCGACGTTGGTGCCCGGCCGGAGCTTCAAGTGATGCTGCGCTTGGATGTGGGGGGTACGCACCAGGTCGATCGTGCGCGGGTCGGCGACGATGAGGCGCGCTCCCTGACGCAGCCGCCGCTTCATTTGCGACGCGAACACCGGGTGCCCATCGGTCGGATTCGCGCCGATCACGAAGATCACGTCGGCTCTCATTACGGAATCGAAGTTCTGGGTGCCGGCCGATTCTCCGAGGGTGTTCTTCAGCCCGTAACCGGTGGGGGAATGACATACCCGTGCACAGGTGTCGACATTGTTGTTGCCGAAGCCGGCGCGCACCAGCTTCTGCACCAGGTAGGTCTCCTCGTTGGTACAGCGCGAAGAGGTGATGCCGCCGATCGAGTCGCGCCCGTACTTGGCTTGAATGCGCTTGAGCTCGCTCGCGGCGTAGCCGATCGCCTCCTCCCACGTGACCTCGCGCCACGGATCGCTGATGCGGCTGCGGATCATGGGCTTCAAGATGCGGTCCTTGTGGGTGGCATAGCCGATCGCGAATCGGCCCTTGACGCAGGAGTGGCCGTGGTTCGCGTGCCCGTCGAGATTCGGCACCATGCGCACCACCTCCTCGCCCTGCATTTCGGCGCGGAACGAGCAGCCGACTCCGCAGTAGGCGCAGGTCGTGATGACGCTGTGCTCGGCCTGGCCCTTGGCGATGAGCGAATTCTCCGAGAGCGTCGCCGTGGGACAGGCCTGGACGCAGGCGCCGCAGGAGACGCACTCGGAGTCCATGAAGGGCTCATCCTGGCTCGCGGCCACCTTCGAATCGAATCCCCGCGCTTGAATGGTGAGCGCGAAGGTGCCCTGCTGCTCGTCGCAGGCACGCACGCAGCGCGAGCAGACGATGCATTTGCTCGGGTCGAAGGTGAAGTAGGGGTTCGAGGTGTCCTTCTTGGCATCCAGGTGATTGGCGCCGGCGTAGCCGTATCGCACCTCGCGCAGGCCGACCACACCGGCCATGTCCTGCAGCTCGCAATGGCCGTTGGCGGGGCAGGTCAGGCAGTCGAGCGGGTGATCCGAGATGTAAAGCTCCATCACGCCGCGGCGAATGTCGGCGAGCTGCTTGTTCTGCGTGTGCACGACCATGCCCTGCGCGACGGGGGTCGTGCACGAGGCCGGCAAGCCCTTCATGCCCTCGATCTGGACGAGGCACAGCCGGCAGGAGCCGAACGCCTCCAATTGCTCGGTGGCGCAGAGCTTCGGAATCTTGATCTGTGAGAGTGCGGCGGCGCGCATCACCGAGGTGCCCTCGGGTACGGTGACCTCGCGCCCGTCGATGGTGAGCGTCACGAGTCGCTCACCTGTTCGCGCCGGAGTGCCGTAATCGTGCTCGACAATGGACAACATCGGTGAAACCTCCGGTTGACAGACTCCCTCAGGCCGAGGCTCGGGAACTGTCTACTTTGACAAAATCCTCGGGAAAATGGTTCAGGGCCGACAGTACCGGGTAGGGCGTCAGGCCGCCGAGCGCGCACAGCGAGCCATAGGTCATGGTCTCGCACAGATCGCGAAGCAACTCTTCCTGCCCCGCGGCATTCTCGCCCGCGACCAGCCGGTCGATCACTTCGACCCCGCGGGTGGAGCCAATACGGCAGGGAGTGCACTTACCGCACGACTCGATCGCGCAGAACTCCATCGCATAGCGCGCCTGAGCGGCCATGTCGACGGTGTCGTCGAACACGACGACGCCGCCGTGACCGAGCATCCCTTTGATATCGGCAAACGCCTCATAGTCGAGCGGGGTGTCGAATTGCGACTGCGGGTGGTACGCCCCCAAGGGCCCGCCCACCTGTACGGCGCGAATCGGGCGGCCGCTCAAGCTTCCGCCGCCGTACTCGTAGAGGAGCTCGCGCAGCGTCATGCCGAAGGCGACCTCCACCAGGCCACCGCGCTTCACGTTTCCGGCGAGCTGCAGGGGCAGCGTGCCGCGCGATCGCCCCATGCCGAAGTGCTGATAGAACGCCGCCCCGCGA
This sequence comes from Steroidobacteraceae bacterium, assembly GCA_035319505.1. GTDB lineage: Bacteria > Pseudomonadota > Gammaproteobacteria > Steroidobacterales > Steroidobacteraceae > Bog-1198. The sequence goes on from DATHCO010000319.1 coordinate 16,349, forward strand.
TCCAGGATGATCGGCACGGAGGCGAACGTAATGACGTTATTGACCACTGTGGGCTGACCGAAAAGCCCCACGATCGCGGGCACCGGCGGCTTGAAGCGGATCTGGCCCCGCTTGCCCTCGAGCGACTCGAGGAGCGATGTCTCCTCGCCGCAAATGTAGGCGCCGGCGCCGATGCGCACCTCGAGATCGAAACGCCGGCCGCTGCCGAGCAGGTTCTCGCCGAGATAGTGGGCCTCGTAGGCGCTGCGGATCGCCTCATCCAGGGCACGCTTCGCATCCGGATATTCCCAGCGCAGGTAGATGTAGCCGCGGTCGGCGCCCGTGGCGAGTGCCGCGATCGTCATGCCCTCGATGAGCACGAAGGGGTCTCCCTCCATGATCATCCGATCCGAGAAAGTGCCCGAGTCCCCCTCATCGGCGTTGCAGACCACGTACTTTTGGCCCGCCGGTGCGCCGAGCACGGTCTTCCACTTGATCCCGGCGGGGAACGCCGCTCCGCCACGCCCGCGCAGCCCCGAGGCGGTCACGCTCTCCACGATCTGCGCAGGTGCGAGTGCGAGCGCTGCCCGAAGGCCGCGGTAGCCCCCGTGAGCGAGGTAATCGGCGAGCGATACGGGATCGGTGATGCCGACGCGCGCGAAGGTAAGGCGCTCTTGGCGCTTGAGGTAGGGGATTTCCTCGGTGACTCCCTGAGCCAAGGGATGCTGGCGTGCCGCAGGCCTCGTGGCATCGGTGAACCCGGCGTCGAACAATCCGCCGACCGCCACTGCGGGCACCGGCCCGTAGGCGTAGCGGCGTCCGGCGGACTCGACCTCCACCAGCGGCTCGAGCCAGAAAAGGCCGCGCGAGCCGGTGCGGACAATCGCGACCTCGACGCCGCGCGCCTCGGCCGCCCTCGTCATGGCGTCCGCGACCGCTTCGGCGCCGACCGAGAGCGCCGCGGAATCGCGGGGGATAAACACTTGCGCGCTCATCG
>DATHCO010000320.1:0-10255 GCA_035319505.1 Steroidobacteraceae bacterium
CCCGGCTTATTCATGAAGGGCAGCTGCTTTATCCGACTCCTCGTGATAGGTATCGTTGTTCATGAATGATTCAGGCTAACGCCGACTCATAAATGCGCTGCCGCGTCCGCAGCATTTGCTGGTTCTCTTTGCGATCGCAACGTGCGACACTTTACAAGGGCGGTCCCGCGCCCAACGCTGCGGCGGGCAGCCTGTGCACACACAGTGACAGAGGCCGGTTGAAGCCATTGGGTATCAATTGGAGGATCAATTATGGCATCCGCTCAGCAGCAACTAGACCCTGCGCGCCAGGCGATGGATTACTTCGTCGGCCAAGGCTGGACCCGTGCCCAGGCGGCAGGGATCGTCGCGAATTTGCAGGCCGAGAGCGGACTTCGTCCGGGTGCGGTCGGCGACGGTGGCCAGGCCCGTGGCATTGCGCAATGGCACGCGGACCGTCAGACCGCCTTCGAGCACTTCACCGGGCACGGCATTCAGCAATCGACGTACGAGGAGCAGCTTCAGTTTGTGCAGCACGAGTTGACCGCCGGGGGCGAGGTCGCTGCTGGAAATAGGCTGCGCAATACCACTACTGCAGATTCCGCCGGCGCGACCGTGTCGCGCTATTACGAGCGTCCCGCCGACCGAGATGGTGAAGCGACCCGACGCGGGCAGCGCGCGACCCACATCCTGAACAACTATCCAGCGCCGCAAGCACCGGCGCCGCCGACTCCCTAGGATCATTCAGACTCGCCACTGACCGATACTGATGTTCTACCGAGGTGAGCGCATCGCGCTTCTGTTCGCCACTCTCGTGGCAAGCTCGATTGTCGCCAACTGCGCATTTGCTCAAGTTGCCTGCTCGGATCTGAAGTACGGCGCTCCCAACTATCAGGAGAAAATGACCGAACTCGCGAGACAGGCACAGTTACCGGACAATTACTGGAATCGATATCACGAATCAGTCGTGAGTGATCTTTGCAGTGGCGACATGAAAGACGTTGATAAGCTCGTTGATGAAGGATTGGTCGCGCCCCAGGAGGCTGCAGGCATTGGAAGAGTTCTCGGGATCACCTACAAAGCAAAGCCCAGATCCGCAGCCGGCAAGAGGTACCGATATCTCAGGGAAAAATTCTCGCAGATGGGGGCCTGCGGTTCCTGCGCCGACAACATTGCGCAATACTACATCAAGCAACCCGGGTCTCCTTGTGGAAAGCTCGCGAAGCAGGCCCTCGGAGGAGATCCCGAGGCAACCAAGGAACTCGTGGATTTTCCCGACTACTGCCAATGGAAATATTGAGCCGTCCTTTTGGCCACAATATTCCGGGCCGCTCGACCCGAGACTCGGGAAGTAGTCCCGGGCAGTAGTCGCTCAGCGCCATTTGAGCGAATGTGGTCTTTAGCTTGCGAGTAAGTGAGGCGCGCGAGCTCTCTCACGTGGCGCTGAATGCCGTGTATACGCCATTGATCTCCGTCTTCATCACGACGCAGTGATCGATTTGGGAAAGCGGTGTCGTGTTCGGCCAGATGCAGCCGTCCATGGTCACGTACTGGCGTCCGCCGGCCGCGACCACGAGATTGTCGGTCTTGCTTCCGGCGGAGCTGGCGGAACGGACGTTGACGAATCGAGCCCATACACCCGCTCCGAGGTAAATGCCGCCGGTAACGCCCAACCATAGGCCATCGAAGGTCGCCGTTCCTCCGCCGGTGATCACGATGGCTGCCGGCTGATTCTCGGTGTACCAGTCGATGAAATGGACGTTCGAGAGGTCGGCGAAGTAGTTTGAGAACGACGCGCCGTTCTCCTGGTAGGCGGCGGTCGCATTCTGACTCGCTCCATTCACGAACGTGACGCAATACGAGGCGATGGGCGTTTGATAGAAGATGTTGATCGCATTCTGCGAGTAAAAGCAATTGAGATGCAGATGCGTCGTCACGAACGCCGAGGCGCTGTCTCCCGGTGCGGTCACATCCGGTTGACAATAAAAACCATAGCCCCCGAGTAGCGACTCGACCTGGTCGAATGTCACGAGGTAACTACGCTCGGCCTGAATATTGGTCGCGAATTTTTTTATCCTGACTCGGGTCACGCGCATGTTTCCCTTGGCGTACAGCGGACCCGCCTGTGTTTCCAGCTGCGAGCTGTTACTCAGGTGCAAGCCGATGGTTCCATCCGATATCGACCCGGCGTTCGATATCTCGAGATCGCGAATCTCGCTGTGATCGACGAGGCGAAAGTAGGCGAAATAATTCCCCGGGCCTCCGCTGCCGCCGGAGCAACTGATCACCGTGTTCATCGCGCCGTCGCCTTCGACATCGCAGGTGAGCTCCAGCACCGCCGAGGCGACATAGGGATACGGTACGCCGCGGTCCATCGAGGAGACGGGCAAGGAGACGGGCACGCCCGCGGTCGTCGACACGCTCCCTGGAATCTTGAGTCTTGCGCCGGCCGCGGTCGCTGCCGCGACGGCGTGTCGAAGCGCGATCGCGTTGTCGGTACCGGAGGCACCGGGGGCGTTCGAGAAGCCGTACCGATCCGCCCGGTAGGGTGGAATGCTCGTATCGATGCTCGAGGCCGGTACCTTCGCATAGGTTTCAGCCGCGGTTATCGCAAAGTAGGGCGCTGTGGTGCTCTCGCTCTGCCCGCTCGTCTGGAGTGCAGCGAGAGTGGAGGAGCCTGATCCCGAGCATCCCGACACGCCGACAGCGACGGCCAGCAAGTTTCTCGACAAGTTACGACGATCCATGGTGATTCCCCGTTGCGACTCAAAACACATCGCGCGGACAATCAAGAATGGTACTCCGGTACGGCATGCGGTGGGATGATCGGGAGGTCGGCGCGCCGCTCACACGGCCGCCTCCCGTGATCATTCAGGACGCTTCGGCGGCTTGCCGTGCGTTATGCAAAAGGCTCCTCGCCCTTCAACAAGGTCCGGTGCAGCAGGCGGCCGCAATCGGGCGGGTAAGGCGTCGCCCGGTGCATGGAACCGGTGTTGTCCCACATCACCATGTCGCCGAGTGCCCATTTATGACAGTAGGTGAAGCGCGGCTGCGTAGCCCATTCGCGCAGGCGTACGAGCAGCTCGGTGCTCTCCCTGGCGCTCATCCCGATGACATGATGCGCCGTGCAGCCGAGCACGAGCGACTTGCGACCGGAGCGGTGCCTCCAAACCAGCGGTAGCTCATTCTCGCCGAGCGCGATCATCTCCTTGAGGTGTGCGTAGCTCGGCTCCGGGTCGTAATAGAAGAGCGAGGTCCACGCCGAATGCATGACGCGCAGTCCTTCGAGGCTCTTCTTCTCCGGCTCGGGCAGCTGCTCCCAAGCGGCATAGGTATTGCAGAACTCGGTGTTGCCTCCGGTGGGCGAGAGAACCTTGCTCGACAGGAGCGAAAGCCAAACAGGCACCTTGTTCATCGTGCCGTCGACGTGCCAGTAAAGCGAGCCTCTCAGATAATCCGCACTCGAATTGGCGCCCTTGTCCAGCGTGATCTTGAAGACCTTCTCACCGCGCATCTCCAAGGCAAACGTGCCGAGCGTGCGGGTGAACTGAATTTGCTCCTCATCCGTCGGATTAAATTGCGGGAACACGAGCACTCCCCGCCGCTCGATCAGCGCGCGCAGGTCGGCCGCATATTCGCCGCTCATCAAATCCTTCTTGCTGAGACCAATCACGCTGCCGATGAACGGCGAGATGTCCTTGGCCTTGAGTCGCTCGGCGATCTTGAGCTTCTCGGTATCCTGGATTCTCTCGCTCGTTTCAGTTGCCACCGTTGCCATTGTTGCCGTCCTCCACTGTCAAGCGCTACGCGAGGCTCGTGTTGATAATCATTCACGTTGTCGGTCCGCGGACCTTTCTGAGTTTGCGCTTGCCGATACCGAAGTAAGATACGTAGAACTACGTGGTCGGTGAGCTTGCGAGGCTGCCGGTGCCGAGGCACCATGGCCTTTTTGGGCATGCGCCTGCCGCCGGCCAGGAGCGACATGGATCCTCATCGCGACAGGCTCGCCATCGAGTTCATCAGCGTTCTGGGATTGCCGCCGCTCGATTTCGTCGATCTTGCCACGGATCTCGGATGTCGCCACATCGGCATTGCGCTCGAGCCGATCGTGCGCAGCAAAGCGCACCCCATGTGGTCGCTTCGCGACGACGCGCTCTTGCGACGCGATACGGTGAGCGCGATACGGCGCGCGGGCATATCCATCACGCTCGGCGAGGGCTTCATCGCCTGGCCGCACAGGGATATCCGCGATGCAGGCCCGGATCTGGACCTGATGTGTGAGCTCGGCGCCGCGCAGGTCAACCTCGTGAACATCGATCGAGACCGCAGCCGCGCGTTCGACCAATGCGCGATATTCGCCGAGATGGCCGGTTCGAGAGGCCTCGGTGCGACGCTGGAATTCATGCCGGGACTGCCCATCGGGGACCTCGAGAGCGCGGCAGCCGCCGTCCGTCATGCCGGCGAGCCGAATTTCCGCCTGCTGATCGATGCGATGCACTTCTTCCGCAGCGGATCCAAGGTCTCGCAACTCGCGGCGTTGGATCCGAGACAGATCGGTCATGTGCAACTCTGCGATGTACCGCTCGCATCCAGCGGCGTCGCCTATGCGGACGAGGCCCGTTTCGCTCGCTTGCCGCCAGGTAAGGGCGAGCTGCCGCTGCTGGATTTGCTCGTGGCGTTACCGCAGAACATGATCTTCGGCATGGAAGTACCGATGCTCGCGGAGGCCGAGCGCGGCATCGGCCCGCGTGAGCGCCTTTCTCGCTGCATCGAAGCCACCTGGGACCTGATGCAGCGGGCCGAAGCTCGCAGGCGAGCTACGCCAGGGCCGGCATGATCTCCTCGGCCACCCACTGCGTGTACTGTATGTCCGTCCGAGTGTTTTCCAATGTGTGACGGGTGAGGAGGCGATCCCCGTCAGCCGCGCTTGCGCACCGGGGCGGCGGGTCTTTGCACATCCGCCGGCAGCGGCACCGCCTCCGCGCCATCCGCCTGAAAGTACGCCTCGCCCACCGTCGTGGGCGCGCCCGGCTCCCCGATGTAGCGGGCGAACTTTTGTCCTTCGTAGGCGGCCGTCGCAAACGGCCTCACGGCGAGCGCATCGCCGACCGTGAAAAGCTGCGCCACCCGGCCTTCGAGACCTCGGGCGAGCTCCGCCACGGGCACTCGGCCGGTCGACAGCACGACGGCCTCGACTGCGCTGATCGTTCGCTCGCATCCGGTGTACACATCGTACACGCTGACCTCGTGATCGCCGATGCTGCGGATGTAGCTCGAGGGCGACAAGGCGACTGCTGCGGCACGCAAGCGCCTCATCACGAAAACGGATTCCATCGCATCCATGAGGCGAGCGGACATCGGTGCGAAGCCGGGCATGAGGTACTCGACCTCGGCGCCCGCGCACGCAAGCACCTCGGCGATGCCGACGCTCGTATGCAGTCCTTCACCGTCGAGCAGCACGACCTTGCCCGCAGGACGGGCGGTGCCCAAGAGAATCTCCTCCGGTCGATAGACGAAGCTGCGCTCGTGACCGGGGATGTCACGGTCGAGAAACGCGCTGCGCCCGCCTCGGCTGTAGCGCGCTCCCGTCGCCACGATCACGGCGTGCGGCCCTTCCGCGAGGACGGAGGCCGCGGTCGCTTCGCTCGACGTGCGGATCGTGACGTCCAGTCGACGCAACTCGCGCTCCCACCATGCGATGCTCTCCTGGAAGAACTCGCGTCCCGGTAGGCTCGCCCAGAGAGCCAGAGCGCCGCCGAGCCGTGGGCGCACCTCGAGCAAGATCACCTCGTGTCCCTTGAGCGCGCTCACGCGAGCGGCTTCGAGGCCGGCCGGGCCCCCGCCGACTACGACGACCTTGCAGGCCTCGGCTGCGGGCCCGAAGCTGTCGACGCCCCACAGCCGTTCGCGGTAGCTCGCCGGGTTGATCGAGCATCCCTGCGCGCTGTCTGCCAGCGCGGCCAGACACCAGTTGCACGCGATGCAGGTCCGACTGCGCTCCTCCTCGCCGTGGTATGCGTTCTTGACGAGCTCCGGCTCGGCGATGAGCGCGCGCGCGGCGCCGACCATGTCGCAGGTGCCGGCCGCGATGGCCGCTTCGCCGTCGGCGACCTTGGTCAATCGGCCGAGAACGCTGAGCACCGGCACATCGCACGCGGCGCCGCGAACCGCCTCGACGTAGGGACGATACACCTGCGGCCTCTCGAACACGGGCGGCATCCCGAGGTGCAGCTGGTTCGGCTCCACGGCGACATCGAGATCGACGAAGTCGACGAGGCCCGATGCGCAGACGCCGCTCAAGATCTCGCGCGCACCGCTCGTGTCGTACCCGCCCGGCAAGAGCTCGTCGCAATTGAGCCTCATACCGACGGCGAGCTTGCCGCCGGCCCCCTCGCGCGCCGCCTGCAGGGATTGCACGAGGCAGCGCATTCGATTCTGACCGCTGCCGCCGTACTCATCGGTGCGGCGGTTGAAATACGGTGACACGAATTGCTCCAGGAGGCCGCCGTGAGCCGCATGGAGCATGACGCCGTCGAACCCCGCCTGGCGCAGATGCGAGGTCGATTGGCGGAATGCGTCGACCATGCGAGCGATCTCCCCCTTCGACATCTCGTGCGTCGACATCGTCCGGTCGGCGATTCCATACTGAGCCGCGGAGGGCCCGAGCGCCGGTGCCGGGGGGCTGAGCGGCTGCCAGTGGCCGGTGCATCCCCACCAGTACCAGATCTGACCGAACATCTTCCCGCCGGCCTCGTGCACCGCATCGGCAAGGGCGCGAAACGCCGCGATGTTCTCTTCGGGATACGGCGAGGCTTGAAAATGCCTGCCGCGCTCGTGGACCACCAGGCTCACGATGACGAGACCGCATCCACCGCCGCGGACGCGCGCGGCGTTGTAGTGGACGAAGTCATCGGAGGGCTTGGTGCCGACGGTGAGCGCGACGCCATGCGGCGAAAAGTAAAAGCGGTTCGCAATCTCGACGGGGCCGAGGCGGATAGGACTGAAAACACGCGGGTATCTCGAGTGCATGATGTCCTCCCCCGGGGCCACAGCTGCTCACGATCATGGGCCGGACCGTCGGGATGGCGCAAGGGGATCCAAAGGCAATGGGCGCTTCGCAGTGTCTATCACAGGCCGCAGGATCGAATACCGGACATGAGCGTTGGCAGGGGAGGCAGCCTATCCAGCTCACGTTTGCGTGGAGGCGTGCGCTAGTATCGGAGGCGTGCGCTACTATCGAGAGCATTACAGCGCGTGGGCGAGGTCAGGGTGGGGGAATCCATGGCGCCAACATTTGTTGCAGACGAGCTGATCGATGCGGCCCGCAAGGCGACGGGTCTCGAGCGCTTCGATAGCGAGAGTTACCGCGAAGGGCTCGATGTGCTCTTGGCGGATGCGAACCGCGTGAATTACCCGCAAGCGGGTGTGCAGCGCTTCCGCGCTGCGTTGATCGGCGCGCTTGCCACCCGACTGAAAACCACCGCCTATCTCGAGCAGCGTCCCGAGTTGCTCGAGCGTCCGATCACACGTCCGGTTTTCGTCTTCGGCATCCCACGGACGGGGACGACGCTCCTCAGCAACTTGCTCGCGGCCGACCCGGCCCGCCGCTCGCCACTCACCTGGGAAATCGATGATCCCGTGCCGCCCCCCACGAGGGCGACGCTTTACACCGATCCGCGCGCGCTCGCGCGACTCGAGCAGGAGCGCAAGCTCCTTGCCGCTCGTCCGGAGCTGGGCAAGTACTACCGCAATTCGGCGATCTATCCGAACGAGTGCATGTTCTTCATCCAGAGCGACTTCAAAGCGCTGATATGGGAAGGACGGGGAAAGCTGCCGAACTACCGCGACTGGTTGTTCCAGCGTGCCGATCTGACATCGACATATCGGTATCACAAGCGCTTTCTGCAACTGCTCCAGGCGGACGCCCCGGGTATATGGAACTTAAAGCAGCCGTCCCACGGACTCTGGATCGAAACCCTCCTCGAGATCTATCCGGATGCGCGTCTCGTCTGGGCGCATCGTGATCCGCTCGCGGCCACCGGCTCTTTCTGCAGTCTCATGCGCATGGGCAGTAGCGCCTTCGGCCTGCAGCCGGACATCGCCTGGATAGCCGAGAACTATCCCTGGCAAGCCGTCGAGCATGCGAATCGAATCATGAACTCGCGCGCGAAGCTCGGGCACGATCGCATGATCGACGTGCACTACGCGGACCTCCTGCGCAATCCCCTGCCGACGATGCGCACGCTCTACAAGGCGCTCGGTGATGAGCTCACCCCCGCGGCAGAAGCGGCCATGGGTGCCTGGCTGGCTGACAATCCCCAGGGCAAATTCGGTAAGCATGCATACGCGCTCGAAGAGTTCGGGCTGACGGCCGACAAGGTGCGCTCCCTGTTCGAGCGCTACCTCGCGAGCTACGAGGTCGAGGCGGAAGGTTAGAAGCGCCTGCGCCGACGGCGACCGCGGCGGCCAGCGGCGCGCGAGAGGGTGTGCGGATGGGCGGGCGGTGCGCAAGGAGGTGAACATGCAACTCGAGAATCATTATCAAAATGCTTACGTCACGTCGGATCTGGACCGAGCACTCGAGATCTTTCGCACGCAGTACGGGTTCGATGGATTCAAGCGGATCGAGGTGAGCTACGAGCTGACGACGCCCGCCGGACGCGGCTCCGCGAGCGTGAAGCTCGCCCTCGGATGGATCGGCAGCCTCCAGTACGAGCTCATCCAGCCGGTATCGGGCCTCATCGACGTGTATCGCGAGGGATTGGATGCTCGCTCACCCATGCGATTTCACCATGTGTGCATGCGAGTGCCCGACTGGACCGAGTTTCGCGCACGCGTCGATCGGGAGAAACGCTCGGTGGTGATGGAGGGAGGCACGCCCGGACATCTCCTGTGGCTCTACGTCGATGCGCGCGACTCGCTCGGCCATTACCTCGAGTATTGCTGGATGACGCCCGAGCGCTGGGCAATGATCGGGGGACGTTGAGCACCGAGGCGGGCGACCTTTGGGGCGTTGGCGCGGTCCACTTCGTCGCCAATCATTCCGCGCAAGAGCTCACGCATGAAGTCCGCGGTCCGGCTAGGGCAGGAAGCGATCCCACTCGCGGGGAACGAGCACATGAAACGGGGCCGCAAACAGCGGCTCGATGCCAAGGGCCCAGCGCTTCTTGAGAAGCGGGCGAAGCCGCTCCGCGGTCGGCACGGGATCCTCATCGAGGAAGCAATAGCTGATCGTGAGTCCTCCGTCCTGTCGGGTCGTGTATCGAGGGTCCACCGCGAGCCAGCCGCCCCACCACACTCCCGCAACGCCCGGGATCTCGCTGAGCTCGGCGGGCGGTTCCTCGCCGCGCTCGATGAGCACGTACATGCCTTTCGCTGGCCACCAAGGTAAGACGTCGGCGCCCGCCTTGATGCGCGGCGCAGCAACTCGGCCCTCCAGTCGGTAAACCGCCCGTTCGACGACCGGTAGCAGGTAAGGCACTCGGCCGGCTTGGGTCAAGGCGACCGCGAGCTCGCCGAAACCCGTGAGCCCGGCCACGTCGCTGAAAAGATACGTCATCAGGTGATCGGTCGAGTCGTAGCGGTCATGGCTCACCGCGCGAGCGGCCCGACACGCCGCGGTGGATACTAGGCGGAAGGATGCTCTGAGCGTCGCGAGCCGATACTGCTCGGGCCGGTGGTCGAGCGAATGCCACTTGAGATATTCCGCGTCGCGACCCTCGGGGTGTCGAGCGGACATCGAGACGTAGAGGGTGCTGATGTCGGTGCGCCCGGTGGCGAGGATCCCGGGTACCTGATCGGAGGGTGTGCCCACGAGGATTGACATGCAAAAGATGTTCGCATCCTATTGAGGCCGGCCGCAAGACGGGGTCGTCGAGGAGCAAGCGAGGAGGTCCACGTGCTCGAAGGCCAGAAGATTCTCATCACCGGTGCCACCGGGAAGATTGCATTCCCGATCGCCCGCGCCCTCGCGCAGCGCAACGAGGTCTGGGGAGCGGCTCGTTTCATCAAGCCCGGCAGTCGCGACAAGCTCACCGCTGCCGGCGTGCGAGCGCTCGAGCTCGACATGTCGAGCGGCGACCTCTCGGCCGTTGCGGATGACTTCAGCTATGTCTTCCATGCCGCGGTGGACGATGGCGCGGGGGACTGGCGGCGCTGTGTCGCGACCAACGCCCATAATTCCGGGAAGCTCCTCCATCACTGCCGCAAGGCGAGGGGCTTCCTCTACTGCTCGACGGGGTCGATCTACCAGTATCAAGGGAGGCGGCCCCTCACC
>DATHCO010000321.1:0-9220 GCA_035319505.1 Steroidobacteraceae bacterium
TACCAGGGCAGGAGCTCGGTGATCCTCGGATGCTTGTGGCCTTCGTCCGTCATTCAGTTCTCGTTTCCCACCACAGTGCCACCGAGCGATGGCAGAAAGGTGCGCAATTTCTCGCGTGCGTGGAACATGCGCGCCTTGACCGTGCCGAGCGGGGCGTCCGTGATGGCCGCGATCTCCTCGAGCGAATGCCCCATCTGGTAGGCGAGCTCGAGCGTCAATCGCTGCTCGAGCGGCAATCGCGCGAGCCCTCGGACCAACCAATCCTGCACCTCGGTTTCCGTCGCCGGGTCGACGATTTGCTCCGGGACATCGTCGAGACGGTGAGCGGCGTTGTGATTTTTCTGGCGACGCAGGGACTTCAGCGCGGTGCGGTAGGCGATGCCGAATATCCAGGTCGAAACCAAGGAGGCACGTCGAAAGTCCTTGGCGCTCTGCCACACCACCATGAAGGTGTCGTTGATGATCTCCTCGACGTTCTCGTAGCGCGGCGTGAAGCGGGAGAGGAACCGGGCAAGGCGTCGGTGGTAGCTCAGGTACAACTGCTCGAGTGCGCGGCGGTCACCGCCCCCGATCGCGGCCAACAGCTCGCTGTCAGATTCCGTGGGCGAGTGCTTGGCGGGCAGGGTCATCGGTAATCCTAGGTCACACCTGTAACCATACCTACAGTGAGTACCGCCCGGCCTCGAAAGGGTTGAACAAATGACTAAAATCGCCAAATCACCGTACCGGTGATTCGCCCCGTTGCGGCGGTATCATAAAACAACCTCTTGGCGGCTGCCCCGGTGTCGACATAGGTCACCAGCAGGCTTACCGGCGCGAGATCCAAGGCCATGCCGACGCTCCAGTAGAGATAGCCGGTTCCGCCCGGACCCTGGAGGTCATAGTAGCCGGCCCCCGCCAGCCCGGCCAATCGCCCATAGAGCGGATGCTCGAGGCTGATTTCCAGAGATTCGGCCGAGACGCCGATGAGCCCGCGATTAGGCACGTAACGCGGTGCATCGGGCGAGTAGGTGGCCTGCATATTCACCCAATCCTGAAAACCCAGGTCGACATCCAGCTCGGCGTAGTTGTATTTCGAGCCGTCCTCATTCCATGGATAGGCGTAGTAGCTGCCGAGGATCCTGCCGTGCCAGTCCCCCTCGCTCTTCCACGCGAAGCCGACGTAGGGGTTGAGCTCGACGTCACGGCGATCGTCGGGATCGAGCTGCGTGTTCGAGGCGAACAGGCCGGCCACCAGCCCGGCGCTGTCGACATAATGAAGATCGAGTTGCAGTGCGGCCTGATCGTTGGTGCGCGTGATTCCCCGAACGAAATAGTCGCTGGTGAGCGCCAAGGAACCTCCCCAGAGGTCGGCCGCTGTGCTTCGGACGGATACGCCCGCAAGGCTCACCCAGACGAGCCAGCGCGCGCCGCGCCGCGCCGCTGCGGACCCGCTCGACCGCCCCCCGAGCCTCGAGCTCAACTCGACATCCCCTGCATCATTTGACAGATTAACCGCCGGTTGCCATGCCTCAAGCGCTCGTAACGCGGAGCTCGACTCGTCGGCCGCGCGAGGGAATGCTCAGCCGTAGCTGCGCCGCACGAACCAGTACGTGCCGATCCCGACAAGGCAGGATGCTAGCACCAAGGCGGCCGGACCCCGCACAGGACTCGGGCGCCATCGGGCCGCGAGAAGCATCAGAAGGCTCGCCAGCACCACGAAGCCGAGCTGCCCGATCTCCACACCCAAGTTGAACCCGGTGAGGAGCTCGGCGACTCTACCGGCGGGGAGTCGCATTTCGAGCAAGTTCGAGGCGAATCCGAAACCGTGGATGAGCCCGAATACCACGGTCACCGCGATGCGCTGCCGGCCAGCGTCGGGCAGTTGGCCGGACAGCATCAAATAGTTGGCGCCAAACAAAGCGCTGCCGAGGAGCAGGCTGACCGGTAGCCCTCCCAGCCCGAGCGCGCGGCCCAGGGCCATGAGCGCGAGCAACCCCGCGATTCCGAGGGCGGCAGGCAGAGGTCGGTGAGTCTCAACGATGATGTTCTCGGCCCCGATCAGGGCGATGGTCAGCCCGACGAGCGCATCGATATATTCGGCATGCGGACGAATGAGCCCGGTGACTGCCAGCGCCAAGGTGAGGCTATGACCCAGCGAGAAACCGGTCACCGCAAGCACGAGATCGCGCAGGCGGCGCGAGATGAGAACGAGGCCGAGGAGAAAGGCCTGATGGTCGACCCCCGTCAGGATGTGTGAGATACCCATCCTGAGGTAGTCGAGAAATCCTGCGTTCTCGAGTCGATTCGCGCTCGCCGCGCCGAGATCGAGCGAGGTTCGGCCTTGCGTGAACAGCTGCTCGATGAGAGCGCCCTCGCTCGAGCGAATCTGCGCAAAATTGGTGTGAGTCGAGACTACATCGAGGAAGGCATTCTCCTCGAGCACGAGATCATCGGCGCTTGGGCAACGCCATTGAAACTCGAATCGCCGATACCCAGGGGTCGTCGCCACCGCCCGGGGCGCGGCGCTCGAAGGGCAGGCCCCGCCTCGCGAGCGTGCGCCGAGGTGCGTTGCGAGGTACCTCGCGAGCGTTGCATCGTCCGGCGCCTCGCCTGCCCTGGGCGCGAGACGGCGCACCTCGAGATCGGGAACGGTGAATTGCACCCGCACGCTAGGGCCGCTGATCTGCCACGCCGAGTGGCTCTCGCTACGCGTATGCGCATGCGCCGGCAGCGTCCCGGATGCGAGCGCGAGCACAATCAGCGGGACCGCCGCAGCCCGCCGCGGCGCCACTCGAATCACGGCGCGCCGGATCACTTGAGCTGGGCCGCTATCTGGATATCCGCCTTCGCGTAGAGGTACTTCTCATCCGCCGCACGCAGCCGCGCCGCGGTCTCGCGCTTGTAGTCCGCGAAGACCTGCGCGCGCGCGTGCGCGAAATCGCGCCGCACCGGCGGGACGTTCTTGATCATATGAAGGATATGCACGCCGTCAGCAAGTGCCACGGGCTCGCTCACTGACCCGTCCGCCATCGATCGGGCCGTCTCAAACAGCCGATCGCCCAGATGGATCCGCGCCGCGAAGTAGAAGTCTTCGCCTTGGTCCGGTCGCGGTTGCTCGAGCCCGTATCGTCGCATCACCTCCGCGGCGGGCATCCCCGCCCGCAGCGCCCCGACCGCCGGGGCCGCGAGGGCGGGCGATGCCAGCTTGAAATTCTCCACCTGCATGCTGCCTTCGGTCGCATAGTGCGCGCGATGCGCTTCAAAGAAGCTCTCGAGCACGCCGTCCGTGGGCACTTCGGTCGTCGCGTCGGCGACCGCTTGCTGTTCCACGGCCGCCACCAGGGCGTTGCGCGTGTCCGGATCGGTTCCGGGGAAGTCGAGCTCCAGGCCTCGTTGCACGTACAGCTCCTCGTGAATCATCGCCGTCAACACCGCCTTGCGCTGCTCGCGGCTGATCTGGGCAAAGGGTAAGGTATAGGTGCTCTCGGCTTGCGCCACGAAGTCGCTCATCAGAATCGGACGCTGATTGACCAGCGCGGCGTCCTCCGCCGGCACGTGGCGGATCACCGTCCCCTGGGCGGTGAACAGGCCGTAGGCAGCAATCAGAATGCCGAGCAAGGCGCCCGAAGCCATGAGCGGGGTGGAATATCGGGCAGAGAACTGTTTCGCGTCCATTGGATCCTCTCGGGCTGCGTCATGGACCCTCACCATCCGAAGCGGCGCCGTGCACGTACACAGCGAGCGCGCGTACCTCCCACGCCGAGAGGCGGCCCGCCCACGCCGGGCAGGAGCCCGCGTGGCCTCGCGCAATCGAATCGAAGAGGCTCTGGCGCGACCCATCGCCGTAGAGCCACAGATCGTGCGTGAGATTCGGCGCGCCGATCGAGGTATCGCCGCGCCCGTCCGGAGCGTGGCAGTCGTAGCAGGCACCCCGCCCTGCGTAGATTTCCCGTCCGCGCTGCGCGGCCGCCGCATCGGCCGGCTTGTGCTCGAGAAGGTGCAGGTACTCGACGGTGTCGCGGATGTCGCCGGGGCTCAGGGGCGGGATCGCAGAGCGGCGGTAAGGGCTCGACGTGCCGTAGGCCGGCATGTCCGCGAGATTCCAGCCCTTGCCGTTGCCGGAACGGATACCGTAGAGAATGACGCGCTCGATCTCGGACACCCGCCCGGAGCCGTAGAGCCAGTCGCCCCCGCGCAGGTCCGGCACGCCGAGGCTCCGGTCCCCGCGCAAGCGCGCTCCGTGACAATCGAGACAGAGCTTCGCGTACAGCGGGCGCGCCTCAGCCTCGGCGAAAGCGCGCAGCGAGGGAGCGAGCTGAACCGCATCGGCCTCGGTCTCGAGGAGCCGCGAGACCATGATGCGGCGATGGACGCCCTCGGCGAGAAGCGCGATGAGGGCAAGCACCGCAATAATGAGGGTTATGCGCCAGTGCTCTCGCGCGTAGGCCGCTATTCCCGGGTGGTAAAGCCGATCCACCGGCCGGCTCCGACGATCGTGACCCACAGGATGAGCGACAGGCCAGCCGCGACCCGTGCGCCGATCGGCGTCGGGCCCATGTCCCACTGAGCGACATGGCGGTAAGTGAGTGCGTGAAAGCACGCCATGTTGATGCCGGCGAGCACCAGGCAGAGCATCTTGATCCGAAAGGGCCAGTCGTCGTAGTAAGTCACCGCCTTCGAGGAAAAGAGCAGCGACCCGGCGACCGCTGCGACGGCGAAAGCGCTCCAGGTGAGGGGTAGTGTTTCAGCGATCACCGAGCGTACCGGTCGTGCGCGATTGGCGATCCCGAGCAGTCGCAGATCGGCGATGAGAATCGAGCCGACCACGAGCACCAGGGCGAGAACGTGGACGGTTTCGAGCGTCGGGAAGAGCCAATCGGATTCTCGAATCTGGCTCGGAAAGCTCAGGTCCTGCAACTGCTGACAGGTGTCTCGCAACGCCATCATGCGCAGGTGCAAAGCGTGCGCTAGAGGTATGCGATCCATCGTCCGGCCACGACGATGGCCACCACCAGGAGAAGCGAGCCCGCCCCGACGAGGCGTGCTCCCAGGCGAGGCGTTGCCCCATAGCCGGGGTTGTGCCGCAGCGCGAACTCAAGACGCCTCAAGATCATCACCACGATGAGCACCATCAGCATCTTCGTGCGAAAGGCGACGTTCATCAGCTCTCTCGCAGGCTCGGTGATGGTCAACAGCACGCCCGTGGCGAGCAAAATCGCAAGTGCGCTCCAGATCCAAGGCATGAAGCTCGAGACCATCGCGGCGAGCGCGCGCTCGCGTCCGGCAATTCCCAGCAATTTGAAGTCCAGCATGCCGACCGAGGTCACCACCACCGCGATACACAGGATGTGGACCGTCTGCACGGTCGGCACGAACCAAACCCATCCTTGAAACGTTTGGCTGAGCGGCGTCGCGTCGAGCCACTTGCAGAACTGCGAGATCAACAGCTACTCCGGTCCAGGCCCCCGCTCTCGGGCCGTCGCTAGTGTAGCGGAAGCGCGCGCAGCGCCGCGGCCAGACGTTGCGCAAGCTCCGGACTAGCCGCGCTCGCGCAGGGCTAGGCCCCGACCGCCTGTCGGTCGCCCTGGCGTCGCCCGCGCGGCAACGATCACGACATGCTGCCCGTGACGACCGAGTCTTCGCGCCCGGCGAACCAGCTCACGGCATACTGAACCAGCTGAGTCCCCGTCGTGAGATTGAGCTTGCGCTTGATGCGCTGGCGGTGCGATTCGACCGTCTTCACGCTCAAGTTGAGCGTATCGGCGATACCGCGAGTGCTCACTCCCTTGCCGATCAGGCGCAGCACCTGCAGCTCGCGATTGCTCAGCCGATCGATCGGGCTCGTGGACGCATAGCTTCCGCCAGTCGCGAATTTATGAATCATGTGACTGCCGACTGCTTCCGACACGTAGACGCCGCCGTCGAGCACACGCCGCAGCGACACGAGGAACTGATCGCTCGCGGCCTGCTTCATGATGTAGCCGTTCGCGCCCGCGGCGAGCATGCGCTCCGCGTAGATCGTCTCATCGTGCATGGACAACACCAGAATCGGCAGACCCACGTGATGAGCGCGCACGTCGCGCACAAGCTCGATCCCATCGCCCTGCTTCAGGCTGATATCGATCACGACGACATCCGGCTCGAGCTCCTTGATGGCGGCGCGCGCATCGGCCGCGGTTTCCGCCTCGCCGCAGACGACGAGATCGGGCTCGTGCTCCATGATGCGCCGGAGTCCGAGCCGCACGATCGGATGATCATCCACGATCAGCACGCGCCGCGCGCGGCGTGCGCCCGGTGGCCGCTTGGAGGCCGATGCTGCCGAGACTGCGCTAGCAAAATTCACGTTCGTTGACTCCAAAAGCTCCGCCGTCAGGCGGCGGTGCAAGTAATTCAGGCATGCAAGACTAGTCTAAAGCGCCTGACTTTGATGTAGGGAATTTCTGCGACACGTGCCGGGAAACCTTGCAGGGAGCCGCACGGTCAGTGTAGGCTCGTTTTGCCGGGGTAATCGCCTCCCTGCCTCGGCGCTCTCATGGATATTGCCGGACCATAGGTGGCCGCAACCGGTGGTCGGGGCCAGCGTCGATCCGACGTGCTCCCCGCCAACACACAGGGACAAAGGTATGGGAATTACCGTGTTCGTTGCCGATGATCACGCGATCGTTCGCGATGGTCTGGTGGCACACCTATCCTCGCAGCCCGATTTCGAGGTACTCGGCACCGCTGCCACCGGCCGCGATGCGGTCTTGCAAGTCGAGCGGCTGGCACCCGAGGTCGTGGTGCTCGACATCTCGATGCCGGAGCTCGATGGAATCGAAGCGGCGCGTCGGATCATGGCACTGAAGCCGGATACCAAAGTTGTCATGTTTTCGATGCACTCGAGCGCTCAGCACATATTCCAGGCGCTGGAGGCAGGCGTTCGCAGCTATCTGCTCAAGGAAGAGACTGCCGGTCACGAGATCATCAAGGCGATCCGCACCGTACATTCCGGACGACGATACCTGAGTCCCAACGTGGCGGCGATCGTCGCCGAGGGGGTGAGCGCTCCGCGCGGCCCCAACCCCCTGGCGAGCTTGAGTAAGCGCGAACTTGAGGTCATGAAGCTCGTAGCCGACGGACACTCGAGCGCCGAGATCGGCGAGATGCTGTTCATCTCGCCGAAGACGGTGGACTCCTATCGAAGCCGTACGATGCAAAAGCTTCAGGTGACCGAGCTCGCCGGCCTCATCAAGGTCGCGATTCAATACGGGTTGACATCGCTCCAATAGGCGTGAGGCGACCGGCATAGCTGGCGGCGCCTCGGTCCGAAGAGCGCGCCTGGATCGATCACTTCGTGCACCAAACTGGGCAAGGGGTGCACTAGAGTCGAGCAAGCAGCGCAGCCGGAGCCGGCCGTGGCGAGGGTCGGTGGCCGATTTTTCAGCAGCTTGGTCGCATATTCTCGGGTGGTATCGATAGATTCCCGAGCCGGCACGATCCGTGCAACACCCCACGAAGCGGATGTTCTACATGCCATGCGATGCCCGCCGGAGCAGCGCCTCAGGAATGGTCGGACTCATCAAACCGTGGGAGCGCTGCTCTGCCAGCGACTCGTCAGCACTGGACGGCGCTGCAACGAAGCCTGACGCTGCTGCATCGGAACTCGATACGGCTGCTGCATCGGAACTCGATACGGATGACGAGCAGCTCTATCTGATCGATTTGCGCTATCGACAGTACCTCGCGCAGCGCGCCGTACAGGAGCTGTTCACGAGCGGCGAGCTCTGCTGCGTGGCCTGATCCAGGCGCGATCGATCGCCACCGAGCGCGCGATCGCCTGAAATGTCCGCCAGGCATCGGCTCATAACCAGTGGTGATTTCCGGCGCGGTCGCGCACCGTAGACACTAGCCGGTCATGACGGAAGCCCCTCTTTACGTCGCCGTCGGATTGGCGGTCGGTGCCATGGTCGGCCTTACAGGCGTGGGTGGCGGCTCGTTGATGACACCGATCTTGGTGCTGCTCTTCGGTCAACCCCCGGCGGTGGCTGTCGGCACGGATCTCATGTTCGCGGCGACCACGAAGCTCGTCGCGACCGCCTCCTTCGGTTTCAGTCGGCGCGTGGATTGGCGGATCGTGGGCCGATTGATGCTGGGCAGCGTCCCCGGCGCTGGGCTGGTCATTCTCTGGTTGTGGCTCGCGCGGCAGGCCGCGGCTGGCACCGACCAAGTGATATCTCGCTGTCTCGCGATCATCCTGGCCTTCACTGCGATCGGCCTGCTCCTGCAAAATCCGCTTCGGCACTTGGGCCTCAGGTTGACGGCCAAATGGCTCGAGCATGCGGAACGGCACAAGTGGGTGCTCACCGTGACGGCGGGCGTTATCTTAGGGGTTGCCGTCACGCTCACGTCGGTCGGAGCCGGTGCCCTGGGCGTGGTGATGCTGCTCGCGCTGTATCCGCTGCGGCTCACCGCGGACAGACTCGTCGCCACGGACATCGCACATGCCCTGCCCCTCACGCTCATCGCGGGCGCGGGTCACGCAGTTTTAGGACACGTGAACTTGAGCATCCTCGGTTCTCTTTTGCTCGGATCCATTCCGGGCGTCTTGCTCGCCTCACGGGCTGCGATCCGGCTGCCTCCGCGAATCACTCGCGCGTGCATCGCCGTCATGCTAGGGGCGGTGAGCGAAAGGATGCTGGTGGGGTAAGGCGCCACGGTCGCGCGTCTCATTCGTGCAGGCCGCACTCGCGTTTCAGGCCGAAGAATCGAAGCTCTTCCATGCTGTCCACGTCGCTCAGCGAGCGGGTGGTATGCCAGTCGCCAATCGACAAATAACCCTTCTCCCACAGGGGATGATACGGGAGGTGATGATCGCTCAAGTAGCGGCCGATGTCCTGGTCGCTCCAGTCGAATAACGGGTGTACTTTGTACCGCCCGCGCTTGAATTCGATCGGCACGATCGTCGAGCGGGTTTGGGTCTGAGCGCGCCGTAAGCCCGCAAACCAGGTTCCGGCCTCCAGCTCGAGCAGCGCCCGCTCCAGGGGCTCGAGCTTGTTGATGCGGTTGTATCGCTCGATGCCGTCCAGGCCCTGATCCCACAATTTTCCGAATCTCGATTCTTGCCAGGCCGGCGAGGAGTCCGCCCGGAACACCTTGAGGTTGAGCTTCAGCTGCTCGGTGAGCTGATCGATGAAGCGATACGTCTCAGGAAACAGGTAGCCGGTATCGAGCAGAATGACGGGGATACCGGGGATGACTT
>DATHCO010000322.1:0-5596 GCA_035319505.1 Steroidobacteraceae bacterium
AGTTGATGGTCGGGGGTGCGATCTGGTCACGCAGCGCGAGCACCGAGAAAATCGCCTCGACGGCTCCGGCGGCGCCGAGCAAATGCCCGGTCATCGATTTGGTCGAGCTCACCGCCAATCTCGCGGCTGCGGGGCCAAACGCGCGGTGAATCGCCGTGGTCTCGGCTCGGTCGCCCAACTCGGTCGAGGTCGCGTGTGCGTTGACGTACTGCACCTGGTCAGGATTGAGCTTCGCATCGATGAGCGCGTTGACCATGGACTTGCGCGCTCCTTCCCCGTCCTCGGGGGGCGCGGTCACGTGGAAGGCATCGCCGCTCATTCCAAAGCCGATGAGCTCGGCATATATCTTGGCGCCGCGCGCCCTGGCATGCTCGTATTCCTCGAGCATCATGGCGCCGGCTCCATCACCCATGACGAACCCGTCGCGATCCTTGTCCCACGGGCGGCTGGCGCCTTGCGGATCGTCATTGCGCTGTGACAGCGCCTTCGCCTGGGTGAAGCCGCTCATGCCGGTGACGCAGGTCGCCATTTCCGAGCCACCCGCGAGCATCGCATCCACATCCCCGTACTGAATCATCCGCATGGCCATCCCAAGGGCATGCGTGGAGGTCGTGCAGGCGGTAGCGACGGCCAGATTCGGCCCCGTGATATTAAAGGCGATCGACAAGTGGCCGCTCACCAGATTGATGATGCTCGCGGGAATGAAGAACGGCGATACCTTCTTGGGCGAGTGGGTTTGCAGGTACCTGTCGTAGGTGTCCTCGATCGACTCGAGGCCCCCCATGCCCGAACCCATGAGCACTCCGATGCGCTCGGAGTTCGCCTCGGTGACGATCAAGCCAGAATCCCGCATGGCTTGCATGCCGGCCACCACCCCGTACTGCATGAAGGCATCCATGCGCCTCGCATCCTTGACGGAGATATAGGGCGTGAGATCGAGCTCGCGGATCTCACCGCCGAAATGGGTGGGAAAATTGGTCGCGTCGAAGCGCGCCACCGGGCCGATGCCGCTCTTGCCCGCGACGATGGACGCCCAGGCGGTAGGAATGTCGTTACCGACGGGAGAGACGATCCCGAGGCCTGTAACGACGACGCGTCGTTTGCTCAACGGCGACTCCTCCAGCAAATGGTTGAGCGGCGGACAAACAGTGCGCCTTTTTCGGCTCTAGGCCCCTTGCCGCGATGCCCCCGATGGGATTTCAGGCCTTACCCTTGTGCGAATTGATGTAATCGATCGCCTGCTGAACCGTTGTGATCTTCTCGGCGTCCTCGTCGGGAATCTCCGTCTCGAATTCCTCCTCGAGCGCCATGACCAGCTCTACCGTATCCAGCGAGTCTGCACCAAGGTCATCGACGAACGAGGCGTCGCTGGTGACTTCTTCTTCTTTGACTCCCAACTGTTCGGCCACGATCTTCTTAACCTGCAGTTCGACAGTACTCATCGTTATGGTGTCCTTTCGGAAAGTAAACCAAGTGCCGTCCCCCGGGGGTCCCGCGGCCGCCCCAAGTATTCGGCAGGGCGCGTATTTTATGTGAACCCGACCGAGACGGCTACCTTAAGGACCGAAAGAATCTGCGGGCGGGCGCTTACTTGACAAATAACCGGCGGTTGGGACGTGCGGCTCACGCCGAAGCACTCGGGCGGGTTATGCCATGTACATGCCGCCGTTCACGTGCAGCGTTTCTCCCGTGATGTAGGCCGCCTCGGGAGAGGCCAGAAAGGCCGCCGCGGCCGCGACATCCACGGGCAGGCCCAGTCGCCCGAGGGGTATCTGCGTGGTCAACGCCGCGCGCTGCGATTCACTGAGCGCGCGCGTCATATCGGTGTCGATGAATCCTGGAGCGATCACGTTCGCCGTGATGTTACGCGAGCCCACTTCCCGGGCCAGCGACTTGGTGAAGCCGATGATGCCCGCCTTGGCGGCCGCGTAGTTGGCTTGACCGGGATTTCCCGTGAGCCCGACGACGGAGGCGATGTTGATGATGCGGCCCTTGCGGGCTTTCATCATGCCGCGAAGTACCGCCTTCGATAGCCGGAACACCGAGGCGAGATTCGTCTGGATCACCGCATCCCAATCTTCCTGCTTCATGCGCAACAGCAACATGTCGCGAGTGATGCCCGCGTTGTTGCACAGGATCCCGATCGATCCTTCCCGCGACTCGATATCGGCGAGGAGGGCATCGATCGATTCCTGGCTGGTCACGTCGAGCCGCGCCCCGCGGCCACCGTGAGCTCCCAAAGTCTCGCTGATGCGCGCCGCGCCCGCCTCGGTCGTCGCGGTGCCGATCACACGGGCGCCGTCGCGACTGAAGCGATCCGCGATTGCCGCCCCGATACCGCGCGATGCGCCGGTCACCAGGGCGACTTCCCCGCTCAGCACGCTCATGCGCGCACCGCCGCGAGCGCTTCCTCGAGCGATTGGGGGTCCTCCAGCGCGAGCATCTTGAGGTCTCGATTCTTGTCGATGCGTCGATTCAATGAGGTCAGCACCTTGCCCGGACCGCATTCGACGAAATGCGTGGCCCCCGCGCCGATCATGGTGCGCACCGTCGCCGCCCAATAAACGGGCGTTCGCAGCTGCTTCACCAGGGCCGCGCGAATGTCCTCCGCCGTCGTGTGGGTTTTCACATCGACGCCGTAGACTGCGATGTCCGTGGCCGCTCTCACCGGCACGTCCGCGAGGCGCGCACGCAAGCGCTCCGCTGCCGGCCCCATCAGCGAGCTGTGCGCCGGCACGCTGATCGGCAAGAGCATCGCGCGCCGCGCGCCCCGTGCCGTTGCCGCGGCAATGGCGCGTGCAACCGCGGCGGACGTGCCGGCGATCACCACTTGCCCCGGCGCGTTGAAGTTGACGGCCTCCACGATCTCACCCTCGGCGGCGGCCTCGCGACAGGCCGCCTCGACGTCGCTGTCCTCAAGCCCCAAGATGGCCGCCATGGCGCCCTCCCCCTGCGGCACCGCTGCCTGCATCGCCTCGGCTCGAAACCTCACGAGATCGACGCCGACTGTGAAATCGAGGCAGCCGGCAGCCACGAGCGCGCTGAACTCACCGAGACTGTGTCCCGCCATGAGCGCGGGCACGGGGCCGGAGCGCTCGCGCCACAGCCGATAGGTGGCGACTGCGGCGGTCAGCATCGCCGGTTGCGTGGACTCGGTCGCGTTCAAAGCCTCCGCCGGCCCTTCCTGACAGCGTTTCCACAGGTCGTAGCCGAGCACCTGCGAGGCCTGCGCAAAAGTCGCCTCGACCGTCGGCGACAGCTTGGCGAGTGCGCTCATCATGCCGAGCGACTGAGAACCCTGACCTGGAAAGACAAACGCGAGCGACATGCTCTGCAGATCTCCTCATGACCCCTGTGGCGCCCGACCCTAGGGTCGGGCGGCCCGAGAACGGAGGCGGATTATAGCCACCCGCCAGGATAGCAGAGCGCCGACCGCAAACCCGGAGAGCGCGCCGTACAGGTGAGCATCGACCACGACCCCGGGAGGCTCGCGGCCCCCGAGCTGCTCATACGCCAACTTGGCCGTCAGGCCGAGCAAGAGGATCCAGCGATCCCAGGCGCGCGTGGCCAGGTGCCGTGCGCAACCTGCCCCCATCACCGAATGCAGCACGCCCGAGGCTCCCACATACCAGGCAACCCGTGGGCTGAGCCACCACAGGCCCGAGCTGATCGCCAATGCCCCGGTACACACGATGACACACCACTCGATCGGGTCGAAGTCCGAGGCGAACAACGCCCACATCAGCACGAGGCCCAGCTCATTCAACAATAAGTGATGAAGGTCGAGATGCACGATGTGGGCTGTGAGCAACCGCCACCACCCGCCGGCCGCAATTGCACTGCGATCATAGCGTAGGAGCGCAGCGAGGTTGTCGCCAAGACCCAACACGAGATCGAGAACCAGCACGATCGCGAGCAGCCAAATCCAGCGGCCGTGCTCCCACTGCAGGCTTTGAGCGAAATGTGAAAGCCATTTGGCACCTTCGCGAGGCAACGAGGTCTCTCGTTTTGGTATCATTGACATATGTCCGAGGTCAGCATGCACAAGAGGCACAAGCGCCAGCAGGGTTTCACCCTGATCGAGATCATGGTCGTCGTCGTCATTCTGGCAGTGCTCGGTGCGCTCGTCGTGCCCAAGATCCTGGAGAACGTCGACAAGGCCCGAGTGACCCGCGCGCAGAGCGACATCCGTGCGATTCAAACCGCGCTCGACCTGTACCGGCTGGATAATTTCAAATACCCGACCACCGAACAAGGCTTGCAGGCCTTGGTGACACAACCCAACGATCCCACCCTTACCAACTATCGCTCGGGCGGATACCTCCCATCGCTCCCCAAGGATCCCTGGAACCGTCCGTACCAGTACGTGAGCCCTGGACCCGACGGGCGCGACTACGACATCATCAGCTACGGACGAGACGGACAACCGGGCGGCGAAGGCTACGACGCCGACATCAGCTCCTCGACTCTCGATCAAAGGTAGTTGCCTCCTGCGGCGCCATGCGGAGCCGTGGCTTCACGTTAGTCGAGATCCTGGTCGTGGTGGTGATCATGGCCGTGGTGATCTCCCTCGCCGTGCTCTCCATCGGGACCACCGGTCGAGATCAACAGCTCGACGAGGAAACGAGACGCATCGTAGGGTTGGTCGACCTGCTGCACGAGCGCGCGGTGCTCGAGGGGCGGGATTTCGGCCTGCGGATCGAGCCGACCGCCTATGAGTTCGTCGTGTACGACCCCGACCACGATCGCTGGCTCACGCTTGCAGGCGAGAGCGAGTTTCGTCACCGCAACCTGCCCAAGGGAGTCACGTTCGCGTTGGAGCTCGATTCGGTCGCGGTCGTGCTCAAACCGATCGAGCGGGACTTGAGCGATACTCCCCCGCCCCCGCCCCAGGTGGCGATTGCCGCGAGCGGCGATGGGACGCCGTTTCGCCTGACGCTCAGGCGGGAGGCGACTCAGGCGAGCGCCGCGGTCGATGGCGACGCGTTCGGCAAGACCAAGCTCGAGAGCTCCGACCAGTCGGCGCAGAGGCGCTCGTGAGACGAGAGAGGCTCCCCAGAGCAATCGGAGGCGTCGCTAGCCGCTCGATCGGACGGGCGGCCGGTCGCGGCTTCACGCTGGTCGAGGTGCTGGTTGCTCTGATGGTGGTCGCGCTCGGCCTCGCCGCCCTCATGACCGCAGTGAGCGGGGCGGCACGCACCAGCGGCTTCTTGCGCGACAAGACGGTGGCGCAGTGGATCGCGATGAATCGCATCGCCGAGGTTCGTCTCACGGTCAACCGCACCGGGGAAACCCATGATACGGGCGAGATCGATTTCGCCAATCGCCACTGGCATTACGACACTCGCTACTTCGATACGAGCGTCACAGGCATGAAGCGCATCGTGGTGCGCGTATGGGCGGGCGATGCCAAGACGAAGAGCAATCCGGTGGCCGAATCGACCAGTTTCCTTGGATCGTCCCTGACCCAGCCGGGGGGGTCGAACCGCGACTGGGCTCCCGACGTGCTCGCGGCCCCGTGCCAACCGGGACAGGGCCAGGGTGGTGGTGCCGGTGCAACCGCGCCGGGCATCGGCGCCCCCGTGGGCGGCGCCGG
>DATHCO010000323.1:0-18568 GCA_035319505.1 Steroidobacteraceae bacterium
TGGCGTACCCGGGTGCGCTGTCGGGCTGGGTAAAGCGGCTGAGTTCGGTCATTGGGAGGCCAGCACGGATTTGGGTGGGTCAGAATAGGAGGAGGCGCCAGCATAGAGCAAGAACCAATCTCATCGAGATGACAGGACACCTTCATTGCGGTATCAACCATCCTGTCCGAGCCCAACCGGAGATCGCACATGAATTTCAGAGCTACCCGCGATGTCATCATCCGTACGCCCGATTTCGGGGAGGCGGTGCGGTTTTATGAATCGACGTTGAATCTCCCCATCGTGCACAAAAGCGACACGCTCGTCGGCTTCCAGGCCGGCGCACTGCGGCTATACGTCGAAAAGGGCCCGGCACACGGCCCCGTATTCGACTTCCTGGTACTGGACATGCCAGCTGCCAAGAGTCGGCTCCTGTCGAGGGGCTGCAGCGTCGTGGAGGAGGACGCATCCATCCCTCGCTGTTACATCAGGGATCCGCACGGGCTGATATTCAACATCGAGGCACGTGCGAGTCAGGACAATCCATGAACCCTCGCCTGAATAGGCTCTCATCGTGCGCGGGCGTCGCGGCAATGCTCGCGAGCGCCTGCGCCTTCGCCGCCGCCCCGAGTTACGACGAGATGACGCGCGTGCTCAATGCCGACGCCCAGTTCCCGGAGGGTCCGCTCTGGCACGGCCGAAAGCTCTACTATGTCGAGTACGGCCGCAATACCATCACGACCTGGGACGGCACGACGAACACGGTGTTCGCATCGCTCCCGGGCTGCGGGCCGTCGGCCGTCGTGCCCACCCTCCGCGGCGAGTTCCTCGCGACCTGCTACGACAACGGTAGCATCGGCCGCGTTGGCGCCGACGGCAAGCTGCTACCGCCTTACACGCACGACAAGGACGGCCACCCGTTCGTGGGACCGAACGACTTCGCGCCGGACAGCCACGGCGGGATTTACTTCACGGCCTCGGGGGCGCAGGGTCCTTCAATCGACGGCAAGGTGTTCTACATTGCCCCCGACGGGACGATCTCGCTCGAAGCTGAGGACTTCCACAACGCCAACGGCATCGTGGTCTCGCGCGACGGTACCCTCTTGTACGTGGTCGAGACCGACGACAACCGGCTCGTGCAGCTCAAGATCGGCCCCGGCCCGACGCTATCGGACCGTCGCGTGTTTCTCAATCTGGACGAGCTCACGCACCACGTCGTTCACATCTACCCCGACGGGGTCAAGATCGATGCGCGCGGACGTCTCTTCATCGGTCAAAGTCCGAAGGACAAGGAGGCGAAGCTCAAAGGAGAGATCTTCGTGGTCGACGCGCGGGGCAATCTCGAGCGCACCATCTCGTTGCCATCGGTGGGCGTGCCGAATTTCGCGTTCAGTCCCGATCAGAAGACGCTCTACGTCATGGGCGTCGACGACTTCGAGCACGCGCCCTTTCCCGGCAAGGTCTACGCCGTGCCCCTTCACTGACAGTGCCTGCTCGAGCGCCTCAGGCCGCACCGCCGAGCTTCGGTGTGGCCGCGAGCAAGAGCTTCGTGTACTCGTGCTGCGGAGAGCCGAACACGCGCGCCGCGGCCCCGTACTCGACGATTCTTCCCTGCCGCATGACATAGACCGTATCCGCAATCGATCGCACCACGTCGAGGTCGTGGGAGACGAACAGGTAGGCGAGCCTCAAGCGCTGCGCGAGATCGGCGAGGAGCTCGAGGATCTGCGCGCGCACCAGGACGTCGAGTGCCGAGACCGCCTCATCGAATGCGATCACGGCGGGCTCGAGGACGAGCGCACGCGCGATGGCGATCCTCTGCCGCTCGCCGCCCGAGAACTCGCGCGGAAGGCGCCGCGCATCCGCGGCCGTGAGCCCGACTTGCTCGAGCGCGGCGGCGACGCGCCGGCGGATCTCGGCGCCGCTCGGGGGCGAATCGAGAGCGTAGCACGGCTCGGCGATCAGCCGCTCGACTCGCCAGCGTGGATCGAAGCTTGCGTAAGGGTCCTGCATGACGAGCTGGATCGAGCGGCGCTGCCGGCGGGATGCCGCTCCGGCAGCCGGCGAGAATTCCGCGCCGAGCAAGCGCACCTCGCCCGCCTGTGGCGGCTCGAGCGCGAGAATCGCATGCAGCAGGCTCGACTTGCCGGAACCGGATTCCCCGACGAGCCCGACGGTCTCACCTGCGTGAACGGTGAGCGACACCCGATCCACCGCGCGCAGCGGCGGCGGCCGTTTGCGGAAGGAGCGGCGGCGACGCGGGTACTCGCGCACGATCTCGCGCACGTCCAGCACCGTGACGGGCGCGCCGGCGTTCGCCCGGGTACGCTTGGCAGGAAGCCTTGCCGCGGCGAGCAAGCTCCGAGTGTAGGGATGGCGCGCCTGGAAGAGCTCGCGCGTCGGCATCTCCTCGACGATTGCGCCGTGTTGCATGACCGCGATCCGGTCGGTGAGCTGCGAGACGACCGCGAGGTCGTGGCTCACGAAGACAAGTCCCATGCCCCGTTCGCGGGCGAACTCTCGCAGCAGATCGAGCACCTGGCCCTGTGCGACCACGTCGAGGGCGGTCGTGGGCTCATCGGCAATGAGGAGCGAGGGCGAGAGGACGGTTGCAATCGCGATGGCGACGCGCTGTCTTTGGCCGCCCGAGAGCTCATGCGGGTAACGGTTGAGCGAGTCGACGATGCCACCCAGCCCCACGCGATCGAGCGCCTGCTGCGCGAGCGCCATCGTCTCGCGCGGGGACGTGGATCGATGCAGTCTCACCGTCTCGGCCACTTGATCACCGATCCGCATGAGTGGGTTCAACGCCGTCATGGGCTCCTGGAAGACGATCCCGATCTTGCGGCCGCGCACGGCCTCGAGCTCCTTCTCGCTCATGGCCGTCAATGCGCGGTCCTCGAGGTGGACCGACCCACTGAGCTCGGCGTCCTCGGGCAGAAGCCGCATGACAGCGAGCGCCGTCATGGATTTTCCCGAGCCCGAGCCGCCGACGAGGCCCAGGATTTCACCGGCCGCCACCCCGAGCGATACGTCGTTCAAGATGCGTGTGCCGCGGATCGACACGCACAGCGAGTCGATGGCGAGAAGCGGCGCGCCGCCGCGCTCGGCCGCCTGCCTCATCGCCCTGCCCGCCTCTTCGCTGCCTGCCTCACCGGCGTGGAGCTCCCCTCCCGCGTAGTCCGTCGCCGAGCAGGCTCAGCCCGAGCACCAGGAGGACCACCGCGAGGCCGGGAAACACGGCGAGCGACGGTGCGAGCACGGTGAGCGATTGCGCCTCGTTCAGCATCCGGCCCCAGCTCGGTATCGGGGGTTGCGCACCGAGGCCGACGTAAGAAAGTCCGGCCTCGGCAATGACGCCGAGCGAGAATTGGATCGTCGCTTGCACCAGCAACAGACTCGCGAGATTCGGCAGGACGTGCTCGAAGGAGATTCGCAGCCGCCCCTTGCCCGCGACGCGTGCCGCAAGGGTGTATTCGCGGGTCCAGAGGGTGAGCGCGCCCGCGCGAGTCACCCGCGCGAATACCGGGATGTTGAAGATGCCGATGGCGACGATCGCGTTCACCGCCCCCGGTCCGAGCACCGCGGTGATCAAGATCGCAAGGAGGAGCGCGGGGAATGCGAACACGACGTCGTTGCCGCGCATGATCAGCTCGTCGGGGACGCCGCTCAGGGCAGCCGCGAGGAGGCCGAGCGGAACGCCGGCACAGAAACCGATGACCACGGATAGCAAGGCGACACCGACCGTGTTGCGGGCCCCCGCCATGATCATGGAGAGTACGTCGCGGCCGAATTGATCGGTGCCGAACCAGTGATGCGCGCTCGGCGCCTCGAGCTTCTCGATGATGGAGAGCGCGCCCGGATCGTAGGGGGTCCAAAACGCCGCGACGACCGCCATCGCAAGGAACAGCGCCGTGATCGCGGCGCCGGCGGCGAGCGTGAGCCCGTGCGCTTTCACGGCACGCCTCGCAGGCGCGGATTCACGAGCTCGTAGAGGAGGTCGGTCGCGAAGCTCACGCTCACGACCGCCAGCACGAGCAGCACCACGACGCTTTGCACCACGATGAGATCTCGCTGCTCGATGGCCTGGAATACGAGCCTCCCGAGGCCCGGCAGGAAGAAGACGTTCTCGATGATCACGGCTCCCGCGAGCAGGAACGAGAACTGCATGCCGAGAATCGTGAGCACGGGGATCAAGGCGTTGGGCAGCGCATGACGCCACAGAACCTGTCCCTCGCCGGCTCCCTTCGCGCGCGCGGTGCGAATGTAGTCCTCGTGCAAGGTGTCGATCAGCGCGCCCCGCAGCACCCGCGCGAGAATCGCCGCTTGCGGCATCGCGAGCGCGACGGCCGGCAGCGTCAGCGCATCGATCGCCGGCCAGAACCCTGCGCCCCATCCTGGAAATCCCCCCGCGGGAGCGAGGTGCCAATCAATGGCAAAGAGCATCACGAGCAGCATCCCCAACCAAAAATTCGGAATGGCCAATCCGAGCTGCGTGAGAGCAGTCAACGCCGCATCGCCCGCCCGCCCGCGCCACGCCGCCTGGGCGAGCCCGATCGGAAAGGCCGCCCCTGCCGCGAGCGCGAGCGCATAGAGCGCAAGGGGGAGCGACACCTGCAAGCGCTCCGCCACCAAGGTGCGCACCGGAACTCGGTAGGTGTAGCTCAGCCCGAAGTCACCGTGCACGAGGCCGCCCATCCACTCGAGGTAGCGCTCGAGCGGCCCCGCATCGAGACCGAGCTGATGACGGACGGCTGCGACCGTCTCCGGCTGCGCCTCCAGGCCCAGCATGTAGCGCACGGGATCGCCGGGAACGACCTGCACGACGATGAACACGATCGCCGTCGCCGCACCCAGGGTGGCGAGCAGCACCGCCACTCGGCCGCTCAGAAAGACGGTGCCGAAGCGCCGTGCCGCCAAGACGAGAAGCGCGGCCGCCGCGGCGATGGCGAGGCAGCCGAGGGTGCGAAGCGCGATCGAGGGTGCCGTCGCGCGGCGCGAGGCCGCCTCGTGCACCCGATCGTCCCGCGCATCCTTGAGATCGACGACGCCCAGCAAGTTGTCGAACCCTATCCCCTGCACGTGGGCGTTCCAGACCGCGAGCCTCGGGTACTGAAAGAGAAACCCGTTGACCGCATCCTCACTCAGCTTGATCTGAATCTTCTCGAGCAGCGCACGGCGCTCGGTTGGGTCGATGGTGTCGTCGAGCGCGGCGATCAGAGCTTTGAAATCCTCATTCGAGTAGCCGAAGTAGTAGTCATCGCGCGCATAGATGTCGTAGTCCATGGGCTCGACATGCGCGACGATGCTCATGTCGAAGTCGTGCCGCGTGAACACCTGGTCCAGCCACTGCGCCCACTCGAGATTCTCGATGCGCGCACGGATGCCGGCCTCGGCGAGCTCGGCAGCGATGATCTCGCCGGCGCGGCGCGCATAGGTGGGCGGAGGAAGCTTGAGTGTGACGGTGAAGCCGTGCGGGTATCCCGCCTGTGCGAGGAGCGCCTTCGCCCGGGCGATGTCGTGCGGATAGGCGTGCGTCAAGTCGAGGTAGGCGGGATTGTGCGGTGGGAAGTGGCTGCCGATCGGTGTGCCGTAGCCGAACATAGCGCCCTCGATGATCGCGCGCCGATCGAGCGCGTGCGCGATGGCGCGCCTGACCGCCAAGAGGTTGAGCGGTGTGCGGCGGTTGTTGAGCGCGAGGATGGTCTCGCTCTCGGTGCTGCCGACGAACACCTTGAAACGCCGATCCGCGGCGAACTGCGGAAAGCTCTCCGGCGCCGGATAGTTCGAAAATGCGTCGATGTCGCCCGCCATCAGCGCGGCATAGGCCGCCGTCGGGTCGGCGATAAATTTGAACGTCGCCCGCGCGAGATGCGCGGGTCCGCCCCAGTAGTCGTCGTTGCGCTCCAGGGCGAGCGAGTCGCCGCGGTGCCAGGCGAGGAAGCGATAGGGCCCCGTGCCGACGGGTCGCATCGCGTTGGTCGCGGCCGAGCGCGGCTCGACCATGACGAAGGCGCCCCAGGCGAGCGATTGCAAGAGACCGCCCGACCGTCGGCTCAACGAGATGCGCAAGGTACGAGCGTCGATCGCATCCACCGCACGAATCGCCGCGAGGCGCGAGCGCTGGGGATTGACCGAGCCGGGCGCCAGCGCGCGGTCGAGCGAGTACTTCGCGACGCTTGCATCGAAGAGGACACCGTCGTGGAAGCGCACACCGCTTCGCAAATGGAAGAGATAAGTGAGTCCGTCGTCCGAGATCTCCCAGGAGTCGGCGAGGCAGGGCAAGACCGAGGCGTCGGGAGCGAACTGCACCAGCCCCTCGTACACATTTCCGTACAAGGCTTCCGAGATCGCGGCGGCCGGATTCACGCCGGGATCGAGGACCGGCGGCTCGAGCTGCATTCCGATGATCACGCTCCCCGCCGCATGGGCGCCGCAGGGCGCCACGCACTCGAATAGCGACGCCAGCACCAGGACGGGGAGGAGCGAGCGCCGCCGACAATGGGTCATGCGCTCCTTGAGAGGAGCGTGGCGGCGGCGAGCGCCATGACCTTGGCGGAGGCCACCAGATCATCGACCCGCACGTATTCATCCGGCCGATGTGCGAGATCCAGCATGCCGGGCCCGTAGGCGATGCAATCACGCAATTTGCCGATCCGGTCGATGTGTTTCTGATCGTAGGTGCCCGGCGAGCAAATGAACTCGGGCTCGCGGCTCAAGACCTCGCGGATGGCGGCGCCCGTCGCACGGGCGACCGGGCCATTGCGATCGGTCATGCTCGGCTTGACCTCGAGCACATCGCGCAGCGAATAGGAAAACCCGGCACGCTCTTTCGTGAGTCGATCCAGGATCTCCTTCAGCTCCGCCTTGACGGCGGCCGGGTCCTCCTCGATGAGCACGCGCCGATCGATCACGACACGGCAGGAATCCGGCACGCAGGGCGAGGGCAGCGCGCCGCTCTCGAGCTCCTGCATCCCTCCATGGATGGAATTGATGTTCAGAGTCGCGTGACGCGCACCCGGCGGCACCACCGGCATCTCGGTTTCCCGCGCAGCGAGCTTCGGATAGAGTTCGGTCTCGAGCCGATCGAGCAACGCGTACATGTGGCGCACGGCGCAGTCGCCCAGGAACGGCATCGAGCCGTGCGCACTGCGCCCGTGAGTCTCGATCTCGGCCCACCACACGCCGCGATGACCGATGCAAACCCGATCCACATTCAGGGGCTCGGGGATAATGACGTGATCCACGCGAGGCGGTGAGAACCAACCTCGCTCGGCGAGGTAATGGACGCCGCCGTAGCCGCCGGACTCCTCGTCCACGGTCCCCGAGATCTCGAGCACGCCCGGACATCGCTCCGCCGAGTCGAGCAAGGCCTCGACTGCGACGATCGCGGCCGCGAGTCCTCCCTTCATATCGCACGCGCCGCGTCCGAAGAGCTTGCCGTCCCGAAGAAGTCCGGCGAACGGATCCACCGTCCAGCCGGCCCCCGTCGGCACGACGTCGATATGCCCGTTGAAGTGCACGCAGGGTCCGGGTATCCCGCTCTCGCGCCGTGCGATGACATTCAGTCGCGGATAGCGCGCGCTGTCGCCGGGCGTTCCTTGCGCATGGACATAGTCGACGGCGAAGCCGCGCTTCAGAAGCCGCTGTCCGATGAGCTCGGCGCACGGGCGGTAAGCCTCACCCGGCGGGTTCACCGTGGGAAAGCGAACGAGTGCGCGGGTGAGCTCGACGAGCTCCTCGCGCCGCCGGTCGATGGATGTGCACAGCGCGTCGAGGTTGGGGTGCGTTGCCACAAGGGTGCTCACTCGGGATGGCGCGCGCGCGTCGCCGCGGCGCATCGGCGGGCCCTGTCCGCGAGCGCGGGGAGCCCCAGGCCGCCGTAGACGATTGCGAGCGCCGTGTTGAGCGGCGCATCGTCCGGCGTCTTGAGCCGGCGCAGCTCGAGCATCTGTTGCGCCACACCCTGGCGGGCGCTGCGGATCGCACTATCGAGCAGGATCTGCTCGAAGAGATCGCGCTGTGCATGGCTGCCGCCCACCTCGATCATCCTCGGCATCGCTCGGCTCAACCGGCGCCAGGCCGTCTCGTAATCCCCGCGCGCATGCGCACAAAGCCCCTCGCAGGCAGGTAGCGCGACCTCTCGCCAGACCTCGTGCGCGTCGTCGTGTGGGCGTGCAGAGGCAGGCAAAGGCGCCGCGGGTGGTGAGCGCGCCGGGGTCTCGCGCGCAGCGGTCTCGC
Organism: Steroidobacteraceae bacterium; assembly: GCA_035319505.1. Lineage (GTDB taxonomy): Bacteria > Pseudomonadota > Gammaproteobacteria > Steroidobacterales > Steroidobacteraceae > Bog-1198. The sequence goes on from DATHCO010000323.1 coordinate 8,221, forward strand.
GCACCGCCTCGAGCAAGGTGGCCGCTTCCGCGCGGCCTGCTCGCGCCAGACCGTAAAGATACTGCAGGGTCAGAAACGGAAGCACCGTGTCGTGCGAGCGTGCCGCCAGATGATCTGCGAGGTCCTGCCAGCGCGCTCCCACGTCGATACCGGCAAGCTCCATGCGGGCGAGGAGCGACACCGCGCCGATCTGATCCTGCGAATACTCCTTGGCGACGCCCCAGCAGTGACGATCGTACAGCTCGAGGACCTTTGCCTCGCGGCCCTGACTCAGGTAGAGCAGGGCCAAGTGCCACCACAAGTGCGTGACCATGAAGGAGTTGAGGCCCGTCCAAGTGTCGGCGACGCTCTCGAGAAATCGAGCCCCCTCATCGATGGCGCCGCGGGCGAGCATCACGTGCGCGAGCGCGTGCTGCGCCCAGGGCTCCCGGCGCTGCATCCCGAGCGCCGTACGTGCGGCGCTCTCCGCCTCATCGAGCAGGTGACATTCCTCGTATGCGAACGCCGCCATGCCGTGCATGTAGGGAATGTCCGCATTGCGCTCGAGCACCTTGAGGGCCGCCTTGAGCATGGCCGGGGCGTCGCCGCGATTGAACTCGAAGTATTGCTCGAGCTTCACCATCGCGAGGTCGCGCGGGAACTCGTCCGATGCCTGCCGGCACAATGCCCCTGCGAGCGTGAGGTCGTCGTCGATCCAGGCGCGCAGCACCGCGGCATTGAGCTGCTCGCGGCGCGTCGCCTGCGGGGCGCTGTGCTCCGCCGCCGCGAGATACTTGGCCGCACGCAGCGGCGCCTCGGGCGCCTCGAGCATCATCCAGAGAAGTCCCGCGTACACATTAGCGATGCAGCAGTGCGCGTTCTGATCTGCGGCACGCGCGATCCCTTCGGCACGCGTCTGGTAGGCGAGGAATCCCCCGATGAAATCATCGACGGCTCCCAGGGTGGCGGGACCTGCGCCGGTCACCACATTGCCCAGGTAGTCTTGCACCATGGCTCGATGATACCGAAGCTGCGACGCCGTGGTGTCCGGGCGGGCCGCGTTCCGTGAGCTCGCCCCGGCAGGCTCCTACTGGGGCGCCAGCAGAAATTGCGCCACATCGAGGGATGACCGCCCGGGGATCTCGATCTGCGGCAAGTGTCCGACCTTGGGGTACAGAATGAGCTTCGCACGGGGAATCGCGGCCGCGAATTTGCGGGCGCTCGCGGGCTCGATGAGGATGTCGTTCTCCCCGTTCACCACCAGCGTCGGCACAGTGATTGCGCCGAGCACCGCCGCCGAGGCCCGGCTGAACGCGGCCGGATTCACCGACATGAGAATCTCGCGGTGCCCGGGGGCGCGCTGCAGCTCCGCCCAGCGATCCACGAATGCCGGGGTGATCACCGACTGATCGTACACGTCGGCCTTGAGGCCCTCCTCGATCAGCGGGCGATTGTCGATATTGCGAAGCAGCGCGCGGCCCAACCGATAGCGCAGAATTCGAAACGCCAGCGGCACCCGAGCCTGCGGCTTCTCGTTCGGAAAGCCTGCGGCGTCGACCAAGATCAGCGCATCGAGGCGCTGGGGGTGCCGTACTGCGATCTCCCAGGCGACGCCTCCCCCCATGGAGTTGCCCGCCACGGCGAATTTCGGCAGCTCGAGTCGGGCGGCGAACGCGTCGATGAGATCGGCCAGGCTCTCGGCGTCGAGCCGGTAGGAGCTCGGCGCGCGCGTGAGTCCGTGACCGGGGAAGTCGGGACGGATGATGTGAAACTTGTCCTTCAGCTCGCGCACCCACCCGTCCCAGGTGGTGTAGGAATCGCCGTAGCCGTGGAGAAGAACGAGGAGCGGTGCCGCGGGTTGTCCCTCGTCCTCATAGTGCATGTGCAGCCCGCCCGGCAGATCGACGAAGCGCGAGGCGCTCCCCGCGTACTTCGCCTCCAGGGTCGAATACGGAATGTCGGGGCCGCGCAGCTTGAGCCACGCCGCCGCGAGGAGGATGACGAGGATCGCGACGATGGTGAGGAGAATCCTCATGCCGAGCACCTTCGGGTGTTCACGCAGCCCACGCGTCAGTATCTGTAGCCGAAGCGGATACCGAACGTCGCCGGCGCCCCCGACTGCGCGATGTTGGTTCCGGGGAGAAAGAAATTGCGCGTGGTGTCGTACACTTTGTTGAAGATGTTCCGTCCCCACAACGAGAGTGTCCAGGGACCGCCCGCCGGCGCCAGCGACAGATTGGCGTTCGCCAGCCAATACTTCGGGATGGTGAACGCGCTGCTGCCCAAGAGGTAGAACTGGCTGTAGGTGTCGTGAAAGCTGTAGTTTGACTCGGCGGTCAGCCGGTAGGAGCCCACACCCCATTCGTAGCTCACGTCGCCGCCGTAGCTCCATTTCGGAAAGCTCTCCGGCCGGCCGTCGTAGTCGACATTGCTGCTGTTCAACAGCGTGCTGGTGTAGTAGCCCTCGGCGAAGCCCGCGTACTGGGAGACGGCAAGACCACCGACGGGGTGCCATTCGGCTTCGACTTCTCCGCCGCTGATTCTCGAGTCCGCGTTGACGAAACGACCGATGTAGGATTTCGACAGCTCATCGAGAACCTTGCCGAGGATCTGTTGATCCCGATATCGGTAGTAGAACACCGCCGCATCCACGCGCAAGGTTCGAGTCACGTCGGATTTGACGCCGAGCTCGTAGGCGGTGAGCTTCTCGGGCTCGAACGGATCGACCGCGGGAGCGGTAGTCGTGTTGTGCGCGGTGAATCCTCCGGACTTCACCCCGCGGCTGATGCTGGCGTAGAACATCGTCCCCGCGAGCGGGGTGTAATCGAGCTCGGCTTTACCGGAGGGCAGATTCGACTCAGCCGGCGGGGGATTGAGTACCCCCGTGAACGTCGCAATGGGAGGCCCGACGACGATGCCGGTGTTGAGATTCTGAAGCTCGCGGGTCTCGTGATCCTCGCGCGCCCCGAGCGTGGCCTTGAAGGCGTCGTTGAATTGGTAATTGACCTGACCGAACTCGCCGATGGATTGCGCGTGCTGGTGATACTTGGTCAGCACGATCACCGGGGTCGTTCCGGGAGGGAAACCGATGTCGGCGTCGGAGAAATCGGAATAAAAGTTCTCTTCGAGCCTCTGATCGGAGTAGAACACCCCACCCAACCAGCTCAAGGGTCCCGTGCCGGTCGATGCGATGCGCGCCTCCTCGGAGATCACGTTCAAGTAGCTGCGAAAATATTCGTCGGAGTCGTAGTACTGGGTCGCGTCCCAGTCGCCGTACTCGCGGCGAATCATCCGCTCGTAGGCGCTGACGCTCGTGAGCTTCGCGGGCCCGAAATCGAGGTTCGAGATCAGATCCACGCCGTAATTCGCGTTGTCGAGGCTCGGCTTGGAATTGGGGCTGATCCCGAGGATGTTCGCGAATGCAGGATCGAGCTGCCAGCCGGTGACATAGCGGTCGGTATCCGCGGGAATGGTGGGGCCGCCCGCACCCGCGTTGTAGGGGGTGTAGGGATCGAGCAAGTGCAGGCCGATCTGCTCGGACTGGTCCATGGCCCAATGCGCATTCAAGCGCAAGTCGACCGCCTGCACGGGGTCCCACTGCAGCTGCGCGCGCAGCGCTACCTTGTCCTTATCGCCGAGCTCCGCGCCGGTCAGCCGATTATGCTGCCAGCCGCCGCCCTGCTCGGTGGCGACCGATAGCCGGCCCGTCAGACCCGGGGCGAGGGGCCCCGAGACGAACCCCTCCGCGGTGAACTCGTTGAACGAGCCGTATTCGACAGTCAGTCCGGCGTGAGGATCGGTCGTCGGTCGGTTGGTGATGAAATTGATCTGCCCGCCCGTGGTGTTGCGCCCGTAGAGCGTGCCCTGGGGTCCGCGCAGCACCTCCACCCGGTCGATGTCGAACAATTGCCCCTGGGTCTCGATGGGCAAGGCGAGCGCGACCTCATCGAGGCTCACACCCACGGGCGATGCATTGTTCGAGGTGTAGTCGATGAAGCCCACGCCGCGGAGGCGAAATTGCGGCTGACCGCTGCCGAAAGCGGGCTCGACCTGCAGGCTCGGTACGGCGTTCTGCAGGTCGTTCACGTAGGTAATGGACTTGTCGGCCAGACTCTCGCCCGACAACACCGAGATGGCAATGCCGACCTTCTGCAGGGGTTCTTCCTTGCGCTCGGCCGTCACCACGATCTCCTCGAGCCCCGACGCATCGGCGGCGCCGGTCGCCGCCGGCTCGGCCCAGATCGAGGTGTCGACGAGTAGTAGAGCGACGCCCACCGCCGCCACGGCCGATCTTGAACCCATCCCCTGACTCCCAAAGTGCAAGGCAGCAACCTGCCACCTTACGCATCATCGCGGACATATGATGGCTTGGGAACGATTTTTTTGGGGGATTGCCATTCCGATTGGTTATGTCGGTCCTCGTCACATCGAACACCACCTCGAGGAGACTCCCGTGCATCACTCCCGCCTCTGCGCCCTCTTGATCGATTGCAGGACCTCGGATCTGGAAGCGGCTGCTTGCTTCTGGGGCGAGGCGCTCGGCCGCCCCGTGGATCCCAACCATCCGGGCAGCCGCGGCAACTACCTCATGCTCGAGACTCCGCCCGACGAGCCCATCGTGCAGATCCAGCGCGTGAGTCACGAGAGCCGGGTCCACCTCGACATCGAGACCGATGACATTGCCGCCGAGGTGGCTCGCTTGACGAAGCTCGGTGCCAAGGTGGTGGAGCGCCTCGAGCGCTGGGTGGTGATGGAGGCGCCGACCGGCCAGCGCTTCTGTGTCGTCAGGGTCCAGCGGCCCGGCTTCCCCAAAAACGCCAACCGCTGGGACTGATCGGCGGCTCGCCCAAGGTGCGCCTCAACACGCGTGACTAGTCGCGCGGCGCCTCAATGCGCATCGAAAAATTCTCGTGCGGCGCTCAGGCAGAACGGCGGAACGAGGCCCGCGTGGTAGTGCTCGAGCACGGCCAGCGCGCCGCCGTCCGTCGCCCCGCTCGCGATGGCTGCTGCGATGACGAGATCCTTGGCGAGGACGAAATCGTGCTTGAGCGTCGCATACGGGTCGTTCGCGCTGATGGGCGAGTCGATGTCGAGCACTGAGAAGGGAGCGCTCGGCGCATTCGCCGTCCAGTAGTCTTGGATCAATTGCGTGTTGAGAAAGAAGACCGTCGGGTCGGAGTTTCCTCCACAAAGCAGCACGGGCGCGGTCGGGATCCACGTACGCAGGTCATTGATCTTCAGGTCCTTGCGCAGCCCGTTCTGCGGATTCGCGGGCGGCTCGAGATTGGTGATCGCCGGGAATCCGCCGTCGGGCGAGCTTGCCTCATCCCGCAGATAGCTCAGGCGGTAACCATTGGTGATGAGGTACTGCGGGCCGAATCCGAGCGCGAACGCCGGCGCCAGGTTCGCCGGGGTCGTGGCGGGTGTGATGCTCGCATACGCGGGAGTCGGCGGCGTGCTCGAGAACAGGTCGCTCGACGGGATCTTGTTCTCCGACTCCAGCTCGGAGAGCGCAGTGGTGCTCGGCAGCAGTCCCACGACGTCCGAGGCATACGGCGCGTTGAAGATGTCGCTCGGCTCGCTGTAGAGGTTCATGTACGCGTTCTGGTAGCTGGTCACCACCAGGGCGAAATTGATCGAGGCGCTCAAGCTCACCTCGCCCTCCACGATGGCATCGGCGAAGGCGGACAGCGCATACGGTCCCGAGAGCGGCGCGGCGGCGGTCACGGTCATCTCGGCGTCCTGCATCGCCCGATGCGTCGCCATGGCGACGTAGCCGCCCTGGGAGTAGCCCGTGATGAAGAGCTTCCCGCCGTCGGAGGTATCGGGCGCCCCCGCCGTTGGCAGCGCGCTGCGCGCGGCCGTCAACGCATCGATCATGTCGTCGGACTGCTGAGCCGCGATCAGATAGGGATGATATCCCAGCGTCGATGTGTCATAGCCGACGTAGTTGGGTGCGACGACGATATAGCCCACCGCCGCAAATACGGCGGCGAGCACCAGGCCCTCGTCGTTGTCGCTGGCCGAAAGCTGGGCGATGTCGTAATTGCGGTCGGTCTGTGTGCCGTGGCCGTAGAGCACGATCGGGCGCCCACCCTGGCATGATCCGGACCCACTGGGAACCATGAGCGCGCCGGATGCGGGTGTGAGGTTGCCTGCGGGGTCCACCGTGTCATATTCGATGTGGTAGACGTTGATCGTGCAGATCGGCGAGTAATTCGTCTTGAGGAGGGTCTGCCCGAGCTCGCTCCCGGCGAGCTGCGCCAGCAGCTCATCGATGGAATAACTGGCGACCAGCTCCTCCTGCAGGAGGCTGCCGCGCTGGGGTGGGCCGGGCGAATTGGGCGCGAGGTTCGCGCTGTTGCCGCCACCACACCCCGTCAGGACGGCCACACCCAAAGCCGCCGCGAACGCGCCTATTGTCTTTCTGGTTGGACGCCCCCACATGCCCCCTTTGAACGTCGATCGGGCGGTGAGTTCCCCTCTCCATTCAAGAGGTTCCGATGGCTGACTCCGTCCATGTGGTCTGCGGGCACTGCGATTCGGTGGTGCGCCTGCCGAGCGAGCGCCTGGGCGAGGCCCCTCGATGCCCCAAATGCCACAACCCCTTGTTCGAGGGAAAGCCCATTATTTTGACGCAGGCTAACTTCGACCGCCACGTCGAGCGCAACGACGTGCCGCTGGTGGTGGACTTCTGGGCTCCCTGGTGCGGCCCTTGCATCGCGATGGCGCCGCATTTCGAGGCGACCGCGCGCGAGCTCGAGCCCAGGATCCGGTTTGGAAAATTGAACACCCAGGACGAGCCCGCCCCCGCCGGCCGTTTCAACATCCGCAGCATTCCGACACTCATCGTCTTTCGTGGCGGCCGGGAGCTCGCGCGGCAGTCGGGCGCGATGGACTCGCGGCGACTCGCACAATGGATCAATTCGCAGGTGCGGTCCTCATCGCCTCCTCATTCTGCTTGATGAACTCATCGGGCTGTATCTCGCCCGCGGGGAGCGCTGGAGGATTGGGCAGCGGCGGTCCGGCGTTCTCGACCGGGATCGGCGGCTCCTTGCCGAGCTCGGGCGGATGCTGCGCCATGCGCTCGGTCTCGCCCAGCGTCGCGCTAGCCCACCCCCCGCCTAGATCGTTGATCAAGCTCACGCTCGCCGTCAACTGGCGAAGCTTCACCTGAAGCTCCGCCTCGCGCGAGCTCAAGAACGCATTCTCCGCCGTGATGACGTTGACGTAGCTGTCGACGCCCTGGCGAAACCTCACGACCGACAGCTCCACGAAATGCTTCGCCGCCAGCGTCGCGCGTCGCTGCTGCTCGAGCTCCTCGGATAGGATGCGCAGCGCCGCGAGCTGGTCCTCCACCGACTGAAACGCCGCGAGCACTGTCTGGCGATAGTTGGCGACTTGCGCCTCGTTTTGCGCTCGCGCTTGCAGCAGCGCCGCACGGCGCTCCCCCGCATCGAACAGGACCTGGCTCAAGCCCGCTCCCACGGACCAGTACCGGTTCGGCGCCTCGATCAACTGACTGAGCTGGGTGGACTCGTAGCCGATCGCACCCGTCAGCGTCAAGGTCGGGAAAAAGGCGGCCCGTGCCACGCCGATCTGGGCGTTCGATTGCGCCACCTGGCGTTCCGCGGCGGCGATGTCAGGGCGCCGCTCCAGAAGATCCGAAGGCACACCCACCGGAATCACCGGCAGCGGCTGGTTGAAATGCACGTAAGGAATCGAGAACTGCCCGGGCGGCACGCCGATGAGGACGGCGATCGCATGCTCGTATTGAGCACGCGCGACGCCCACATCGGTCGCTTGCGCGATCGCGCTGTCGAGCTCGGTCTCTGCGGAGGCGACATCTTCCTCGGAATCGAGCCCGTTGTCGAAGAGCGTGCGGACGAGCTTGAGATTCGCTCGATAATCGGCGACGGTGGTCTCGAGGATGCGCCGCTGCTCATCCGCAATGCGCAGCTGGAAGTAATCCTGGGCGAGCGTGCTCTGGGTGCTGAGCAGGGCATTGGCGAGCTGCGCCGCGCTCGCCTGCGCGGAGTAGCGATTCGCAGCGACGGTGTTGCGGATGCTGCCCCAAAGATCGATTTGATAGGAGGCCTCGAGCGGCAACGCGAAGATGTTCGTGCCCGCGGTCCCGGTTCCACCGGAGCTGCCTGCGCCTGCGGCGGCGCCGGCTCCCGCGGTCGTCGCGGTGGTAGCGGTCGTGACAGCGCTCCCCGCGAGTGCTGCGCTCGACTTTTCCCGGGTCGCCGAGGGCACCAGATTCAAGGTGGGAAACAGCTGCGCCTGCGCTTGCAGGACCATTGCGTAGGCGGCTCGGTAGTTCGCCTCCGCGGCCACGATTGTCTGGTTCGATATCGCCACGCGCTCCTCGAGCTCGTCGAGCCTCGGGTCCCGATACATCTCCCACCAGCGGCTGCGGATCTCAGCGTCGCGCGGCTCGGCCATCTTCCAGCCCTGAGAGGAAACATCGCCGCCGGCGACGGCCTCCTTGTACGCGCTCGATGCCTGCGACTTCGGCCGCTCGTAGTGAGGAGCCAGGTTGCACCCTGCCGCGCAGAGCAATGCCGCGGCCGCCGCCGAATGCCCGAGGGCGCCTCTCATGACCGCGCCAGCTCGCGCACCGCCTCGGCCCCTTCGGGCGGGGATGCGAATCCGAACTTCGAGATCCACTGGTTCATGCGATCCATGTAGAGATAGATCACCGGTGTCGTGTACAGGGTGAGCGCCTGGCTCACGATGAGCCCCCCGACGATCGCGATGCCGAGCGGGCGGTGCAGCTCCGAGCCCATGCCGGTGCCGACGGCCAGAGGAACCCCGCCGAGGAGCGCCGCCATGGTGGTCATCATGATCGGCCGGAAGCGCAGGAGCGAGGCCTCGAACACCGCCTCCTTCGGGCTCTTGCGGTCGCGCCGTTCCACCTCGAGAGCGAAATCGATCATCATGATCGCGTTCTTCTTCACGATCCCGATGAGCAAGATGATGCCGATCAGGGCGATGATGGTGAGATCCGTGTGCGTGAGGAGCAGCGCCAGGAGCGCCCCGACGCCGGCCGAGGGGAGCGTCGAGAGGATCGTGACCGGATGAATGTAGCTCTCATAGAGGATACCTAACACGACATACACCGCGGCGATCGCCGCTATGATGAGGAGCAGCTCGTTCGAGAGCGAATCAGCGAGCGCCTGCGCCGTCCCGCTGAAGGAGGTCGTGACCGTGGAAGGCAAGCCGACCCTCTTCTCCATGGCGTTGATCAATTTGACCGCATCGCCGAGCGCGATGCCGGGCGCGAGGTTGAACGAATAGGTCACCGAGGGAAACACACCCGAATGGTTGACCTGGAGGGGCGCGGTTCCCGCTTCGAAGTGCGTGAAGGCCGACAGCGGCACCATGCCGCCGCCCGATGCGCTCACGTAGACGTTGTCGAGCGCCGTCGGATCCTGCCAGAAGCTCGGATCGACCACCATGACCACGTAGTACTGGTTCAAGGGTGTGTAGGTCGTCGCGATCTCGCGCTCGCCGAACGCATCGTAGAGCACGGCGTCGATCGCCGCCGGCGTGATGCCGAGCCGTGCCGCCGTGGCGCGATCGATCACCAGATTGGCCGCGAGGCCCTTGTTCTGCTGGTCGTTGTTCACGTCGGTCAAGCCACGGAGCTTCTTCATCTCGGCGAGCAGAATCGGCCCCCAATGGGTCAGCGCCGGCAAGCTGTCGCTGTGGATCGAATACTGATACTGCGCCGCGGATTGCCGGCCGCCGATGCGCACGTCCTGCACCGCCTGCAGATACAGTGTCGCGCCCGGCACCACGGCGAGCTTCGGGCGCAGCCGATTGATGATCTGGTCGGCGCTCACCTTGCGCTCCTTCAATGGCTTGAGCGCGATGAACACGCGGCCGGTGTTGGTCGTGGTGCCGCCGCCCCCGCCGGTGAAGGTCAAGACGGTTTCGACGCCGGGATCCTGCTTGGCGATCACCCCAAGCCGCTGAATCTTGCGCTGCATCTCCTGAAAGGAAATCGACTGAACCCCGATGATTTGGCCGTTGAGGCGCCCCGTGTCCTGCTGCGGGAAAAATCCCCGGGGCACCACGACGTACAGGAAGACGGCCAACCCGACGGTCGCAACCGCCCCGAGCAGCGCGAGGAGCGAGCGGTCGAGCACCCACTTGAGGCTCCGCTCGTAGCCTTTGAGCAGGGCCTCGAACACGCGCTCGGTCGCCATATAGAGCTTTCCGTGAGCGGACTCCTTGCGCAGGAGCACCGAGCACATCATCGGCGTCGTGGTGAGGGAGACCACGAGCGACACCAAAATGGCCACCGAGAGCACCACCGCGAACTCTCGAAATAGCCGCCCGATGATGCCGCCCATCAACA